>NZ_JBGVSA010000081.1:0-508 GCF_041807905.1 Uliginosibacterium sp. sgz301328 | reverse complement strand
GGTCCCCTGCGCTACTCGTCAAGTCAGGCGGCTGCGGAACTCGTCGCTGTGCTCCTCAGACAGTCCTCGCCGACGGCTACGCCGCGACCTGACTTGCCTGCGTTGCTCGGCGGCTCAAATGGGGCCGGCCATAGCAAACACCTGAATATGCATGGAGCTAGAACCTCTTCATCGTGTGGTTCGCGTTGCGCATGCAATGCGAAGTACACGCAGTGAGATCTCAGATACACGGTTGGGCGCGGCAAAGCGAAGCGATATCCGCCGTGTTCAAACGACGCTGCTTGATCAGCAATGACAGCGGATTGGTGAAGGCACCAGCGGAAGCACGAACAGCTAAGCACAGGGCTTCTGCCTTTTCCCCGAACAACCATGCTGCGTGGTGTGGGCTCCCCATTCAGCGTCGCCGAGCAGCACAGGGCGAGAAGGTTGCGGCGAAGCCGTTGGCGAGGACTGTCTGAGGAGCGCAGCGACGAACGCCGCACTGCCTTCTCGACCGCGCAGCGCAGGG
>NZ_JBGVSA010000080.1:0-556 GCF_041807905.1 Uliginosibacterium sp. sgz301328 | reverse complement strand
CCGTCATGACCGCGCTGGCCGCCGGCTGCGCCAACCATGACGTGCGCGACAAACTACAGATCCAGGACCCGACGGTCTCGCAAACCACGCTGGCCCCGCAAAGTACGCAAGCGGGGGCGCTCAACCGCAACAAGCTCATCGACCGTGCCGGGCAAAAACCCGAGCAGGGCAGCAGCGGGGCGGTGGACGACCCGTGGATGAACACCTACGGGCGCTTCATGTATGACAGGAAAGACGGCCTCGATGGCCTGCAACTGCGCATGGACAACCTGGGCAGCCAGGCCGCCAACTACGACGGCGCCAAAGCGCAGTGCTGGATCGACGCGGGGCGCGCCGAGCAGGCCGAGCGCAACGGCTGGGGCTTCGTGGAAGAAGCCATGGGCGAGGCCGACCGCCTGAGCACGGGGCTCGCCGAAGGCAAACGCTGGATGGGCAACAGCGCACTTCGCACCAGCGTGACCGTGCGCCCCGATCTGTGGGCGAACCTCGACAGGATGAAGGCCGACCCGCGCTTCCAGAACTGCCCACCGGCACAGAAGCGCATCGCCTGCCAGGA
>NZ_JBGVSA010000079.1:0-558 GCF_041807905.1 Uliginosibacterium sp. sgz301328 | reverse complement strand
CGCACCGCCATTGGCCGCCACGTTCCAGCCGCCTTCCAGCGTGGTCACGCGGTTGTCGATGCTCGTCACCTGACCGCCGATGCTGGTCACCTGATCGCCCAGGTTGGCGATGTTGGTGTTGATCGTGGTGATGCTGCCTTCGACGTTGCTCACACGGCCATCGATGCTGGTGATGTCGCCAGCCATCTGCGTGATGCTGTTGTTGATGTCGCCGATCTGCGTGTTGATCGAGGTAATGTCGCCTTCGACCGTGCTGACACGTCCGTCGATGTTCGTCACCTGATCGCCCAGCGCGTTCAACTGGCTGACGTTGACCGCATCGGTGTCGGCCACGCCGGCCGCCACGTTCTTGATCTGCGTGCCGTCAGTACCGCCGAGCGTGATCGTGTTGTGGGAAGCGTCGTCATACCTGACTGTGGTGGCCAGGACATTGTCGATCGCGGTAATCGCCGCGCCCACATTGTTCACCGTCCCGCCATCGACGACATAGGTCGGCGCGCTGATCGTTCCGTCGGCGTTGACCGTCGAGTCTCCACCCAACGCATTGGCCGTCGAACT
>NZ_JBGVSA010000078.1:0-585 GCF_041807905.1 Uliginosibacterium sp. sgz301328 | reverse complement strand
CGCGACAGCGCATCGAGGTACGCCTCTTCTGGAATGCCCGCGTCGCGCACCGCATGCGAATTGAAGTCGCAATACGGACACTTGCGCACGCACCATGGGAAGTGGACGTACAGCGACAGCGGTGGCGGGCTCGCCAGTTGTGGGCGATAGCCTTCCGCGGCGGGCGCCTGGCGCGGCAGGATGGGGATCGTACGGCTGTTGCTCATGATTGTTGCGGCACATGGCGGGCCGCCGGAATGCGGCCCACGTCGTCGTGCGAGTGTAGCGAACGCGCCGGCGAGCGCGTCAAGGACGAACGCTGATCAGCGGCCGCTGCCGCCGAGCAGGACAGCCAGCGGTGCCGCACGCCTGGCGCTGCGGGCAGGCGTTGCGGTCGATGCCGCCGTCAGCACGCCGGCGGCGGGGGCCTTGTCGTCGGCGGATGCGGCGTAGGGGCGATCGAAGTCGAAACCGTCCGGCGCGACGTTGCGGGCCGGTGCGCGTGAGGAGCTTTCGCTGCGGCCTTCACTGCGCGGCGGACGACGGTTGCGGCGCAGCGTCTCGGGCGTTGCGTCGGTACCGAAGCCGGGCACCACCTCCTGCGTG
>NZ_JBGVSA010000077.1:0-647 GCF_041807905.1 Uliginosibacterium sp. sgz301328 | reverse complement strand
ATCGCTGAGCAGGACGGCGACGACCCGGTGCTGCTGGTCATGCCCGCCGACCAGGTGGTGGTCGATGTGGCAGCCTTCCAGCGCGCCATGCACGAAGGCTACGTGCTCGCCCAGGGCGGGGCGCTGGTCACCTTCGGCATCGTCCCGGACCGGGCCGAGACCGGCTACGGCTACATTCGCACCGGCACGCCGGTGGCGGGGGCGGCCACCGCCCGCGCGCTGTCGGCCTTCGTCGAAAAGCCCAACGCCGAGCGTGCCGAGCAATATGTCGCCTCCGGCCACTACCTGTGGAACAGCGGCATCTTCATGATGCGCGCCAGCGTCTGGCGCCGGGCGCTGGTCACCTTCGCCCCGGCCATCAGCAAGGCGTGCGAAGAGGCGGTCGCCGCTGCCAAGCGGGACGTCGACTTCGTGCGCGTCGACAAGGCGATCTTCGCCGCCTGCCCGTCGGATTCCATCGACTACGCCGTGATGGAAAAGCTCAACGAGCACCCCGAACTGGGCCAGGGCATCGTCGTGCCGCTGGCGGTCGGCTGGTCGGATGTGGGCGCGTGGGATGCGCTGTGGCAAGTGGGCGACAAGGACGATGCGGGCAACGTCACGCGCGGTGAAGTCATGCTCGAAGACACGCGCGACAGCCTCATCTT
>NZ_JBGVSA010000076.1:0-736 GCF_041807905.1 Uliginosibacterium sp. sgz301328 | reverse complement strand
ACTGATGCCATATGGCAAGCCGGAGATGGTTCCGCTGGTTTGCGTCACGGTCAGGTCCGTTGCCGACCGGCTGTTATGGGCATATATGCCGTGGAGGATATCTCCCCGGACATCACCGGCCACGCTGATGCGGGTTGCGCCGGTGCCCTGGTTATCGGCATAGATACCCGTGCCGCCGGTGATGGCTCCTCCGGTCTGGGTCACGGTCAGGTCCGTGGCCGTTGCCCTGTTGTAAGCTTCGATGGCAGTGCCGTTAGCGCTCGTGACCTCGCCTGCGACGCTGATATTTGTCGCGCCGGTGCCATGGTTGTCGGCGCCAATGCCGTTGCCGCCAGTGATGACCCCACTGCTTTGCGTGATATTGAGATCCGTGGCGTTCTCGTCGTTGTAGGCGCTGATCCCGTTGACGGTGCCAACAACACTGCCTGCGACGCTGATATTCGTTGCGCCGGTGCCATGGTTCTCGGCATGGATGCCATCGCCATCGCTGGTAATGTTCCCTGCGCTTTGTGTGACCGTCAGGTCCGTGGTGGTGGCACCGTTGAGAATATCGATACCGTAATTGCTCGCGCGGATGTCGCCTGCGACGCTCACGGTCGTAGCCCCGGTACCCTGATGTTCGGTGCCGATGCCATACGAGCCCCCGGCGATGGTGCCACCACTCTGCGTGATGGTCAGGTCCGTCGTCGCGGCATCGTTGTAGGCGTAGATACCGTAGTTTGTGTTGCCGGTGACG
>NZ_JBGVSA010000075.1:0-785 GCF_041807905.1 Uliginosibacterium sp. sgz301328 | reverse complement strand
GGCACCAAGTACTTCCACGCCAACTCGACGCTGGAGGACTCGCAAGCCACGGGCAAGGAGTCGGTGGCCATCGGCGGCAACGCCAAGGCCACGGCCGACAACAGCGTGGCGATCGGCAGCAACGCGGTGGCCGATCGGGCCAACACGGTGAGCGTGGGCGCGGCGGGTAATGAACGCCAGATCACCAACGTCGCCGAAGGCACGCAGGGCACGGATGCGGTCAACGTCAATCAGCTCAACAACGCGGTGGGCAATGTGACCAACAACTTCAATCAACAGATTGGGGATGTGAACAACCGCATCGACGATGTCGACAAGACCGCCCGTCGCGGTATCGCAGCGGCAGCGGCCTTGCAGATCGTCACGCCCTACATCCCGGGTCGCACGGTGGTCAATGCGGGCGTGGCCAACTACCGCGGTGCGGGGGCGGTGGGGGTGGGCGTGTCGCGCTGGAACGAGAAGGGGACGGTGAACTACAACGCCGGCATCTCGACTTCGACCGGCGGGGCCAAGGACACCATCTTCCGCGCCGGTGTGGGCTTCGTGCTGGGCGACTGATCGCTCGGCCCTCGATGAAGCGTGCGGGGCCCGAAGTGGGCGCCCCGCACCCCCTCACACAATGACTCGATGGGCCGCAAGTACCGCCACGGTCTTGCGGCCCGTTTTTTTCCGAGGACGGAAAAATGCAATACCGACTGATGACCCTCGCCGTCATGACCGCGCTGGCCGCCGGCTGCGCCAACCATGACGTGCGCGACAAACTACAGATCCAGGACCCGACGGTC
>NZ_JBGVSA010000074.1:0-833 GCF_041807905.1 Uliginosibacterium sp. sgz301328 | reverse complement strand
GCCACGGCCACCGATGCGGCCAACAACATCAGTGAGCCGACGAGCGTGAGCTACGAGGACACGGGTGCGCCGGTGGCACCGGTGGTGAACGTGACGGCCAACGAAGACGGTGGCCTGACGGTATCGGGCACGGCCGAGCCGGGCAGCACGGTGACGGTGACCTATCCCGACGGTACGACGGCCACGACCACGGCGGATGCCGACGGCAACTACAGCGTGACGACCGATGTGCCGCAGACCACGGGCACGGTGGACGTGACCGCCACCGATGTGGCGGGTAACACCAGCGAGCCGACGGAGGTGAGCTACGAGGACACGGGTGCGCCGGTGGCGCCGGTGGTGAACGTGACGGCCAACGAAGACGGTGGTCTGACGGTGTCGGGCACGGCTGAGCCGGGGAGCACCGTAACGGTGACCTATCCCGACGGTACGACGAGCACGACCACGGCCGATCCCGACGGCAACTACAGCGTGACGACCACGGTGCCGCAGACCAGTGGCGAGGTGACGGCCACGGCCACCGATGCGGCCAACAACATCAGTGAGCCGACGAGCGTGAGCTACGAGGACACGGGTGCGCCGGTGGCCCCGGTGGTGAACGTGACGGCCAACGAAGACGGTGGTCTGACGGTGTCGGGCACGGCGGAACCTGGCAGCACGGTGACGGTGACCTATCCCGACGGTACGACGGCCACGACCACGGCGGATGCCGATGGCAATTACAGCGTGACGACTGATGTGCCGCAGACCACGGGTACGGTGGACGTGACCGCCACCGACGTGGCGGGCAACACCAGCGAGCCGACGGAAGTGAGCTACACGGACTCCGGTGC
>NZ_JBGVSA010000073.1:0-914 GCF_041807905.1 Uliginosibacterium sp. sgz301328 | reverse complement strand
TGTACTGACCACGGACGTTAGGTACGGCGTGGCGTGGTGACATGAAGAAGACCTCCGAGTGAAGTGCGAGCTGTCGAGGAACGCACCAACTCATCTCGGAGGTCTTCATGTCCCACCGTAATGCTCCTTTGTCCGATACCGGGCGTCTGCGCCTGGCTCGCTGCGTCGTGGAGGACGGTTGGCCGCTGCGGCGAGCTGCCGAGCGATTCCAGGTCGCGGTGAGCACGGCGGCTCGCTGGGCCGGCCGCTACCGCGAACTCGGCGCTGCCGGCATGAGCGATCGCAGCTCACGACCGCACCACAGCCCCAACAGAACACCCACACGAACCGAGCGGCGCATCATCAAAGTCCGGGTCATCCGCCGCTGGGGACCGGCCCGCATCGCCTATCTGCTAGGACTACAGCCCTCCACCGTGCACCGCGTGCTGACTCGCTATGGTCTGGCCAAACTGCGGTGGCTTGACCGCCCCACCGGGCGGGTTGTTCGCCGGATGGAATCAGCGGCATGCGGCGATCTGGTGCACGTCGATATCAAGAAACTAGGCAAGATCCCCGCCGGGGGCGGCTGGCGAAAGCTCGGCAAGGTATCGGGCAAGCGCAACTCCCGAGAAGACAAAACCGGTGGCGTCCGCGCCAAGAACGGCGACCCGGCCCGCGGGTATCACTACCTGCACACCGCGATCGATGCGCACTCGAGGCTGGTCTACTCCGAATTGTTGACCGATGAACGCAAAGAAACCGCCGCAGCGTTCTGGCAGCGCGCCAACGCCTGGTTCAACGAGTGTGGTTTCACGGTACAAAATGTGTTGACCGACAACGGATCCTGCTACCGGTCACACAAATTTCGTGATGCTCTGGGTGACATCAAGCACCGACGAACCCGCCCCTACCGTCCACAGACAAACGGCAAGGTC
>NZ_JBGVSA010000072.1:0-980 GCF_041807905.1 Uliginosibacterium sp. sgz301328 | reverse complement strand
CCGCCAGTTCGACCTGTCACCCTCGGAAGTCGAGCAATGGGTCGATGATGGCAAGCGGGGCATGGAGAACGCGCTGAGAGCCAATCCGCAAGACGTTCGGGAGCAATACGAGCGTCAGCTTAAAGATCTCCAGGAAGCGTATGGCGAAGCAATGTTGGAGTTGCGCGCCAGAAAAAAATTGCAGTCCCTGCTGGGCGAGGACGAGAAGTGATTGAGACGATCCACCAGGGACTGCAAGCTGACGGCATCACCGTCTCGATCGCCAAGTTGTGTCGCTGGTTCGGCGTGCCGCGCCGCTCGGTGTACTACAAACCGGTGAAGTCGGCGCCGAAGATCGATCCGAAATTCGCTGTGCCGATCAAGACGATGATTGAAGAGTCGCCCTCGTTTGGCTACCGGACGGTTGCACATCTGTTGGGGTTCAACAAGAACACCGTGCAACGTGTGTTCCAGTTGATGGGCTGGCAGGTTCGCAAGCGGCCCATTGGCTTCAGGCCTCGCATCCAAGCCCTGCCATCGGTGGCGACGAAGCCCAACGAACGTTGGTCCACGGATCTATGTCGGGTGTGGGCCGGGCGGGACGGCTGGGCAACGCTGGCGCTGGTGATCGATTGCCACACGCGCGAATTGCTGGGCTGGCACCTGTCGCGAAGTGGCAAGGCCTGCAACGCAGGCAGCGCCCTGGAACATGCTCTGATTGCCCGCTTCGGAACGCTGGGCCGCGTGCCAACGCCGTTTCTGCTGCGATCGGACAACGGTCTGGTCTTCACCTCACGCAGCTACACCGCACTGGTGCGCAGCTACGGCCTGCGCCAGGAGTTCATCACACCCCATTGCCCTCAGCAGAACGGCATGGTCGAACGCGTGATCCGAACACTGAAAGAACAATGTGTGCATCGGCATCGTTTCGAGACCATTCAGCATGCCAGCCGCGTGATCGGCGACTGGATACGTTTTTACAACCACCAGCGTCCACACCA
>NZ_JBGVSA010000071.1:0-1039 GCF_041807905.1 Uliginosibacterium sp. sgz301328 | reverse complement strand
GCGGTCAGGTGACGAGCATCGACAACCGCGTGACCACGCTGGAAGGCGGCTGGAACGTGGCGGCCAATGGCGGTGCGGCCGACGCTATCAAGGCGGGCGACACGCTGAACTTTGTCGATGGCACCAATACGAGCGTTGCGTACGACGCCACCGGCAAGGCGCTGACGGTGAGCGTGGTCGACAACCCAACGTTCGCGGGTCTGGTCACGGCCAACGGTGGGCTGGACATGGCGGGCAATACGATCAGCAACGTGGCGGCTGGCGTGGCCGACACCGACGCGGTCAACGTCAGCCAGCTCAACGCGCTGGGCGATCAGGTGACGAACATCGACGGCCGTGTCAGCACGGTCGAAGGTGACATCACCTCGATCAACAGTCAGATCGGCGACATCAACAACAGCATCACGCAGATCACGGGTGACATCACCAGCATCGATGGCCGGGTGAGCAACGTCGAAGGCAGCATCACGACGATCAACACCAACATCGCCAACCTGGGCGATCAGGTGACCAGCATCGGCGGTCAGGTCACCAGCATCGATAACCGCGTGACCACGCTGGAAGGCGGCTGGAACGTGGCGGCCAATGGCGGTGCGGCCGACGCCATCAAGGCAGGCGACACGCTGAACTTTGTCGACGGCACCAACACGAGTGTTGCGTACGACGCCAGCGGCAAGGCACTGACGGTGAGCGTGGTCGACAACCCAACGTTCGCGGGTCTGGTCACGGCCAACGGCGGGCTGGACATGGCCGACAACGTGATCAGCAACGTGGCGGCTGGCGTGGCCGACACCGACGCGGTCAACGTCAGCCAGTTGAACGCGCTGGGCGATCAGGTGACGAACATCGACGGCCGCGTCAGCACGGTCGAAGGTGACATCACCTCGATCAACAGTCAGATCGGCGACATCAACAACAACATCACGCAGATCACGGGTGACATCACCAGCATCGATGGCCGGGTGAGCAACGTCGAAGGCAGCATCACCACGATCAACACCAACATCGCCAACCTGGGCGATCAGGTGACCAGCATCGG
>NZ_JBGVSA010000070.1:0-1070 GCF_041807905.1 Uliginosibacterium sp. sgz301328 | reverse complement strand
CGTGCTGGTTTCCGACACATCGCCGGCCGCCACGTTGGTGATCTTGGTGCCGTCGGCGCCACCGGCCAGCGTGATGCTGTCGTAGTTGACCGAACCACCGGCGTCGCGGTCGTACTTGACCGCACCCAGGTCGACGCCTTCGATCGCATCCGCCACGGTGTTGTAGGTGTCGCCACCGATGGTGATGAACGGCCCCTTCACTTCACCCGTGCTGCTGTCGATGTAGGTGTCGCCGCCGATGACGTCGACGATCTGCTGGTTGCTCGCCTTGAGCTGACGAACGTTCACCGCATCGGTGTCCTGTGTACCGCCTGCAACATTGATGATCTGACGTTCATTACCGGCGGCACCCACCGAGACCGCTCCCTGAGTCGAGGCAACGGTCGCGTTGCTGAACAGTTCGGTCGCGCCGTTCATGCCCGCACGGTCAGCGGTAGCGTTGTGGCCCAGCGCCACACCGCTCGCAACCGTCGTCGTGGCATTGGGACCCAATGCCGTTGCGTTGTCTCCCGTTGCGCTGGCATACCAGCCAAGGCTCACGGCATAGTTGCCATTTGCGTCGGCACGGTTCCCCACGGCCACCGCACCGACCTGCTTCCAGGTGTTGGTGGGGCCATACAGATGCCCCGCTACGGCACCGTTGCCGATGGCCGTGCTTTGATTCAGCGCGGCGGCGTTCGGACCGACCGCAGTACCCCACCCACCCGCAGAGGAACTGAGGCCCACGGCGAGCGCGCCAGTGGAATTCGCGACGCTGCTCGTGCCCAATGCGACTGCGCCGAAACCGGCCGCCGTCGCGCTGGTGCCGACAGCCACCGAATCGGTCCATGTCGCATAAGCGCTATACCCCACCGCGACAGCCCGGTCGCCGTTCTTGACCGAGGAAGCAGTGCCGATGGCAATAGCGTCATTGGACGAGGTGACCGTCGTGCCCGTGATGACCGCGTTCTGGCCGATGGCGATGGCGCCCAGAGAGTTCTTGCCGATCGAGGCCGAAAGACCTTGCGCAATCGTGTTGTCGCTGGAAGCGACGGCCCCCATGCCAATGGCGGACGAGTTAACGCCGGCGG
>NZ_JBGVSA010000069.1:0-1094 GCF_041807905.1 Uliginosibacterium sp. sgz301328 | reverse complement strand
TGTCGTGACCTGACACGTTGTTGTCAGGCGGCGAGCCGACTGATGGGTGGTTTTCCGCCGAGGGCGGAGTGGCCTCGTTGAGTGTTGTACCGGTGGAGGAATCGGTCAAGGCCTTGTGTGCGTTGGCCGTTGGAGGTCCACGGGCGGGCGTAGGCCCATTCGTTGAGCAGGGTCCGGTTGAAGCGTTCGGCTTTGCCGTTGGTCCAGGGGCAGCCGGGTTTGATGAAGCGGCGTTTGAGCTGCCACGCTGAGCACACCCAGCCCCAGTTGGTGCCGCGGCGGTAAACCATCGCGTTGTCTGTCAGCAGCCGCCGCGCGCGCACGCCGTGGCCGGCGAACCAGACCAAGGCTCGGTGCAGAAATGCTGCGCAGGTGAGGTCTTTTTCGTCGGTGTGCACTTCGCTGTAGGCCAGCCGGGTGCGGTCATCGATGGCGGTGTGGATGTAGTCGTAGCCGATCTTGGTTTTCTTGTGCCGGTTAGCAACTGACACTCTGGCGTCGCGTCCGTGCAACCGCCAACCCCCACCGTCAGGGATGCGGCCGAGCTTTTTGACATCGACATGGACCATGGCCCCCGGTAGGCGATGTTCATAGCGGTTCGCTGGGCGCCGCGAGGTACGCACCGACGTGCCGGTGATCGGATCGATCGCCGACAGATGCGGCACGTGATGGCGCGCGAGAATCCGTCCGATCGTCGACGGATTCAGATTCAGTTCCGCTGCCAGGACCACCGCACCGCGCTTGCGGCGGGCCCGGGCGGCCAGCACTTTCTTTTCGACCCGGTCGCTGGTGCGCCGGGGCATGTGATGCGGGCGTGAGGATCGGTCGGCCAGTGCCGCTTCACCGCCTTCGGCGTATCGGCGCAGCCACTTGTAGACCGTGGACCGTGAAATGCCGAGTTGCTCGGCCACATGCGCCGCTGGCCACCCCGCGGCGACACGCTCAACGATCAGGCGACGAGCGAACAGGTTGGTACGGGCGTTAGCGTGAGACACGAGGACCTCCTACGGGTGAATGCCAGACACATCCACTCCGTCAGGAGGTCCTCCCCATTTCAAGCAGGCACGCCGTCAACAACCTCCCAGGTCACGACA
>NZ_JBGVSA010000068.1:0-1160 GCF_041807905.1 Uliginosibacterium sp. sgz301328 | reverse complement strand
GAGCGCCAGATCGTCAATGTGGCAGCCGGCACGCAGGACACCGACGCGGTGAACGTGAGCCAGTTGAAGGGCATCGCCGACGTCATCGGTGGCGGCACCACGATCAACAACGACGGCACGATCACCAACCCGAGCTTCGTGATCAACAACGGCGCCACCTACACCACGGTGGCGGACGCGATCACCAACATCGACGGCCGTGTCACGACCATCGAAGGCAACATCACCAGCATCACCGGCGTGCTCGACGGCGTGGTCAAGTACGACCGCAACGGCGATGGTTCGGTGAACTACGACAGCATCACGCTGGCCGGTGGCGCCGACGGGACCAAGATCACCAACGTTGCGGCGGGTGATGTGTCGGAAACCAGCAAGGACGCCATCAACGGCAGCCAACTGTGGGCAGTGGAACAGAACATCGCCACGCTGACCGATACGCCGATCACCTTCGCGGGCAACAGCGGTTCGGTCGACAAGAAGCTGGGCGAGACCTTCAGCATCGAAGGCGCGGCGACGACGGCGGGGACGTACTCCGGTGCCAACGTCAGCACGGTCGTGGATGCCGACGGCAAGCTGCAGATCCAGATCGCCGAGAGCCCGACCTTCACCAGCGTGACCACGGGCGACACGGTGATGGACACCAACGGTGTGACCATCGCGGGTGGGCCGAGCATGACCATGGCGGGGATCGACGCGGCCAGCATGAAGATCGTCAACGTCGCGGCCGGTACAGCCAGCACGGACGCGGTCAACGTGAGCCAGTTGCAGGGCATCGCGGACGCCATCGGTGGCGGCACGACGATCAACAACGACGGCACGATCACCAACCCGAGCTTCGTGATCAACAACGGCGACACCTACACCACGGTGGCGGATGCGATCACCAACATCGACGGCCGCGTGACCAACATCGAGGGCAGCATCACCTCGATCACCGGTGTGCTGGATGACGTGGTCAAGTACGACGACCCGAGCCACAGCACGATCACGCTCGGCGGCACCGACGGCACCAAGATCACCAACCTGGCAACCGGGGATGTATCGGCCACCAGCACGGACGCCATCAACGGCAGCCAGCTCTACGCCATTGCGGGGGATACCAGCAACACCTACATCACCAACAACGGCACGGGCGTGAAGTACGTGCGCACCAACGACAC
>NZ_JBGVSA010000067.1:0-1300 GCF_041807905.1 Uliginosibacterium sp. sgz301328 | reverse complement strand
GGTTCTTCGAAGAATTCCGGGGCTGAATTGGCACATTCCGTATCCTATTGGCCGTGAAAGGCGATTGGGGAATGGGATGCTGGATCGGAAGACGCTGCAGAGGTTGGGCGGCTGGGATGGCTACAAACTGGATCGGGTGGTATGGCCTGAAGGAGAAAGCCGTACGCTGGCGCTGTACTTGAAGCCGGTCAGCAAAGTCATGTACTGCGAGGAGTGCGGCTCGAAGTGCCGGCAGGTTCATGAGACGGTGGTGCGGCGCGTACGGGATCTTCCGCTGTTCGAGTATCGCGTCGTGCTGCACGTTCCGCGGCGTCGGGTGTGGTGCGACCGATGCGGCGGCCCGCACCTGGAACGCTTGGAATGGCTTGGCCGCTACCAGCGTGTCACGGCTCGCCTGGCTCAGGCTTGCGGGCAGCTACTGGGTAGTTCCACGGTGCAGGCGGTGGCGGCTTTCTATGATTTGGGCTGGCACACCGTCAAGAGCATCGACAAGGCGCGTTTGCGCGAGGCAGTTGTCGAACCGGACTGGTCCAACATTCGCTACCTGGCCATGGACGAATTCGCGCTGCACAAGGGCCATCGCTATGCCACGGTCGTCGTCGATCCGATTGGGCGGCAAGTGCTCTGGATCGGACAGGGCCGCTCGCGCCAGACAGCGCGGGCCTTCTTTGAGCAGCTCCCGGCGGGAGTCGCCAAGCGCATCGAAGCCGTTGCCATCGACATGACAACTGCCTATGAAGTGGAGATCCGTGAGCATTGTCCGCAGGCTGAGGTGGTCTTCGACCTCTTCCACGTGGTAGCCAAGTATGGGCGCGAGGTGATCGACCGGGTCCGTGTGGACCAAGCCAATCGCCTGCGGCACGGCCGTCCAGCCAGACGGGTACTCAAATCCACGCGCTGGCTACTGCTACGCAACAAGGAAAACCTGAGCGACACTCAAGCGGTGCATTTGAATGACGTGTTGCAGGCCAATCAACCGTTGCTGACCGCCTACATCCTGAAGGATGAACTCAAGCGGCTGTGGTTCTACCGCCGTCCCGCATGGGCCCAGAAGGCTTGGGAGCATTGGTGCGTCCAGGCAAGGCAGAGCCAGATTCCAGCGCTGCAGTTGTTCGCGCAGCGGTTGCAGACCTATTGGCACGGCATCATCGCTCGATGCCGGCACCCACTCAATACAAGCGTCGTCGAGGGCATCAACAACACCATCAAAGTCATCAAGCGCCGAGCCTACGGCTACCGCGACGAGGAATACTTCTTCCTAAAAATCAAGGCGGCGTTCCCCGGTATTCCTCGTTGAACC
>NZ_JBGVSA010000066.1:0-1366 GCF_041807905.1 Uliginosibacterium sp. sgz301328 | reverse complement strand
GCGAGAGCGTGGCGATCGGGGCGCGTGCGGCGAGCGTCAATGAAGGCGACGTGGCGCTGGGCAGCGATTCGGTGACGGCCGCCGTGGTCAACACCACCGGCGCGACCCTCAACGGGGTCGACTACACCTTCGCGGGCACCCACGCCACCAGCACGGTGAGCGTGGGCGCGGCCGGGGCCGAGCGCACCCTCACCAACGTGGCCGCCGGCCAGGTGAGTGCTGACAGCACGGACGCCATCAACGGCAGCCAGCTGTATGCCACCAACGTTGCGCTCAACGATCTGGGCACGCAGGTGACCAGCATCGACGGACGTGTGTCGACGATCGAAGGCGACATCACCAACATCAATGGTGTGCTGGATGGCGCAGTGGTCTACGACCGCAACGCGGACGGCACGGTCAACCACGACACGATCACGCTGGCCGGCACCGATGGCACGCAGATCAAGAACGTCGCTGACGGCGTGGATGCGCATGACGCGGTGAATGTGGGTCAGCTCACCGACCCGAACAGCACGATCTCGACCAGCATCTACAACAACGTCGAGAACAAGTTCGGCGACACCGTCCGTTACTTCAAGGCCGATGGTCTGAACGACGGCACGGACGACGCGCAGGTCGTGGCCGGCACCAACTCGGCGGCGATCGGGGCGAACTCGGTGGCAGACCGCGCCAACACCGTCTCGGTGGGTAGCGCAGGCCACGAGCGCCAGATCGTCAATGTGGCAGCCGGCACGCAGGACACCGACGCGGTGAACGTGAGCCAGTTGAAGGGCATCGCGGACGTCATCGGTGGCGGCACCACGATCAACAACGACGGCACGATCACCAACCCGAGCTTCGTGATCAACGGTGGCGACACCTACACCACGGTGGCGGACGCGATCACCAACATCGACGGGCGCGTGACGACCCTCGAAGGCGACATCACCAACATCAACAACGGTGGCGGCATCAAGTACTTCCATGCCAACTCCACCTTGGCGGACTCGGTGGCGTCGGGCACCAACAGCGTGGCCGTCGGCCCGCAGGCGGTGGCGAGCGCTGACAACGCCGTGGCGATCGGCAACAACGCGCAGGCGGCGAGCGCCAACTCCGTGGCACTGGGGGCCAACAGCAAGACGGCCGATGCGGTGAGTACCACTGGCGGCACGGTGGGGGGCACCAGCTACACCTACGCCGGCGGCACGGCCGCAGGCACGGTGAGCGTGGGCGATGCGGGCACTGAGCGCACCATTACCAACGTGGCGGCCGGGCGTGTGAGCGCAGACAGCACCGATGCGGTCAACGGCTCGCAGTTGTACGCGACCAACCAGGCCATCGAAACGCTCTCGGGCACGGTCAGCAGCATCGACAACCGCGTGAG
>NZ_JBGVSA010000065.1:0-1868 GCF_041807905.1 Uliginosibacterium sp. sgz301328 | reverse complement strand
CGAAGCCCCTACGCCAGCGGCCAGTGCGTTGGTGCCCGTGGCGCCGTCGTTGTTGTAGTTGCTGCCCGCCGCCGTGTTGGTGCTCTTGACGCTGTAGTAATGCGTAGCCGAACCGGATACCGCGTTCTTCAACTGCGCCACGTTCACCGCATCGGTGTCGGCGCTACCCGCCGCCACACCATTGATCTGGCGGGTGCGGTTGTTGGCGACGTCGCCCACGCTCACAGCGGCCAGCGTGCTCGTCCACGTCGCGCTGGTGTTGGTGGAAGCCGCCTTGGTGGCCGGGTCGTAACCCGCAACGCCGTAATCGACGTTGGCGACCGAACCGGCGCCCAAGGCCACCGAATTGACCACGGTGGCAGACGACCCCATGCTGCCGTAGTTGCCGCCCAGTGCTACGGCGCCATCCGCCGTCGACCGGGTGTACGCGCCCACAGCAACACCATAGCTTTGGGTCGCCTTCGCGCCATAGCCCATGGCGACACTGCCAAGCCCCGTCGCAGAGGCGTTGTCGCCAACAGCGGCGGCCGACATTCCAGCCTTCGACGCCTGCCCGAGCGCGGTCGCATATATATCCGCCTGGGCACCATACCCCGCCGCCGTGCCACCGTTGTCCGCGACAGCGGCGCGACCCAGTGCGGTGGCACCTTCGCCAACCGCTTTTGCCGCGTCCCCCACGGCCGTGGACGACATGCTCGTAGCCGTCGCGTTGCTGCCAATCGCCACCGCATTGGCTCCGCTGGCCAGCGCGTCAATGCCCATGGCCAATGACTGGATGCTCGTCACCGAAGCGCCCTGCCCGATGGCAATCGTATCGTCGGCACCGGCATTGCTGCCAAGGCCCATGGCGACGGCATCAAGACCCGTCGCAAGTGCGTTCGGCCCAATGGCGATGGCATTCCCAGCCGTCGCGCCGTCGTTGTTGTAGTTGCTGACCGTGCTGCCGTTGTCCTTGATGCTGACGTAGTGAATGGCGTCCGCACTGACCGTGGCGGCGAGCGATTGCAGTTGGCTGACGTTGACCGCGTCGGAACCTGCCAGACCGGCGGCGACGTTGGTGATGCGGCGTTCCGCGCCCGTGCTGCCGATTGAGACTTCACCGCCCGCACCGGTCGGAGCGACGAGAGTGCCTGTGCCGGGGTTGTAACCTGCGGCAGCAAGGTTGGCGGCCTGTGCGATGCTGCCGCTTCCCAAGGCGACAGAATCATCAGTTGTTCCGGACGCGCGAACGCCTAATGCAACCGTATTTTTTGCAGTAATGCTGGCGCCTGCGTAGGCCCCAATCGCTATGTTTCCGCCTCCATTTACCTGGGCGCCGGCATCAAAGCCCATGAAAACGTTATAGCTTCCAACAGAGTCAGCCCCAGCGGCTATCCTAGATATCGAAGAGCCGCCACCGATCATAATATTATTGTTGCCGATTGCACCGATGCCTGATGCATAACCCACGGCAACATTGTTAGCGCCATGCATTTCTTTACCGGCGACGGCGCCGATGGCAGTCATATTGACCTGTTCTGCGTTGTAGCCCGCCATTGGACCAATCAGGGTCGACAAGGAGGATGTTCCGCCAAATGCCGCTGCTCCTGCGGAGGTGCCAATCGCCACAGTGTTTGAACTGCTCAACCCTGCAGGCGGAGGAGCAGCAACTGCAGAAATGCCGATGGCGATCGCACCCACTGATTGGGCACCGTCGTTAAGGTAATTGCTATCTGCTGACGTATTGCCGCCGCCAGGGACGCTGAGGTAATGCAAGGGGACGGCACTATCGACCTTGTTTGCGAGGGACTGCAGTTGGCTCACGTTGACCGCGTCGGAGCCTGCCAGACCGGCGGCGACGTTGGTGATGCGGCGTTCGGCGCCCGTGC
>NZ_JBGVSA010000064.1:0-1930 GCF_041807905.1 Uliginosibacterium sp. sgz301328 | reverse complement strand
ATAACAGCCGGTCGGCAACGGACCTGACCGTGACGCAAACCAGCGGAACCATCTCCGGCTTGCCATATGGCATCAGTGCCATGAACGACGGCACAGGGGCCACGACGGTAAACGTCGCAGGAGACGTCTCCGGAAACGTTGGCGTATTCGCCGGCAGCAACAATCGAGACGCCACGGACGTGACCGTGACGCAGAGCGGCGGCACCATCACTGGGCTCTCCTCCGGCGTATACGTGAATAACATAGGCACCGGCGCGACAGATATCCGCCTCGCAGGCGACGTCGTCGCCACGAATGGCCATGGCGTTATTGCTTCCATCTCCTCTCCTCTGTCCTCCCCCGCCGATCTGACGATCACGCAGAGTGGTGGCACGATCAGTGGTACCGATTCGGGCATCAATGCCTCCCGCGAAGACGCGGGTGCGACCCATATCACGGTGGCGGGAACGGTCATCGGCGATGCTGGCGCCGGCATTACGTCGAATGGCAGCACGGGATCATCCGTGGCGCTCACCCTGAGGAGTGGAGCCGACGTGTCCGCCGCCTCGGGAGTTGCCATCAGCGACACAGCCAGCGACGCGTCGGTCACGCTCGAGAGCGGCTCGAAAGTGGGTGGGTCGGTGCTACTGGGCGATGGCAACGACACGTTGACGATCATCGGCAACGCCGACATCGGAGGGACCTCGGCCATCCTGAATGGCGGTGACCTTTATGGCTACACAAACGACGTTCTCGGCAACCCGGACGCAGGCACCAACAAGCTGAACTTCGTTGGCACGACCCAGACGGTGACAGGCGCCAACCTGCTGAACTGGCAGACCGTCACGGTCGACGGCGCAGCGGTGACACTCGCCGATGGCACGCTGACGACGGGCACGGGGAGCAACCCGGATGGCTCGCTCCAAGGTCTGGTGATCACCAACGCCTCGACCGTCAAGAGTCCTGCCTCGTTGTCGGTCACGGGGGACGTGCTGGTCGACCTGGGCTCGACCCTGCAGCATGCGCAAGGGGGCACCATTGCGGGGGCCGTCACCAATGCAGGCACGATTGCCTGGGATTGGAGTAACGCCGGCCACAAGCTGACAATCGATGGCGACTACACGGGCAACAACGGCCTGCTCGTCATGAACACGCAACTGGGGGCGGATGATTCGCCGACCGATACGCTGGCGATCACCGGTGCGGTGACTGGCAGCACCCGCGTGGCGGTGAACAACGCGGGCGGCCTCGGGGCGATGACCACCGGCAATGGGATCGCGCTGATCGATGCGGCCAACGCCAGCACCGATGCCTTCACGCAGGAAGGCCGCATCTCGGCCGGCGCGTACAACTACACCTTGTACGCGGGCGGACGCGACGGCAGCTATGCCGGTGACTGGTACCTGCGCTCGACCTACGAGCCGGAGGAAGTCACACCCCCCTCCCCCGGCGAACCCGATCCGGGCGAAGTCACGCCGCCCACTCCGGGCGAGCCCGACCCCGGCGAAGTCACACCGCCCACGCCGGGCGAGCCGACGCCGGAACTGCCGAACTATCGCGATGAAGTCGCCGTGTCCACGGTCGTGCCCGCGCTGGCCAACCGCATGGGCCTGGCGATGCTGGGCACCTACCACGACCGCATCGGTGAAGGGGTTCCGGGTGCCGAGGGACGCACCAGTTGGGCGCGCACCTTTGGCGAGACCGGCAGCGCCGGACGCGGTGGCAACGACCCGCAAGAGCGCCTCTCCCACTTCGAGAAGGATGGCCCCTCGTACGACTTCAACCTCGCGGGTGTCCAGGTCGGCTCCGACGTGCTGCGCAAGAAGAACGACGTGGTGGGCGTCTACGGCGGCTTCGGTCGCATCGACGCTGATGTCGAAGGTGTCTACGGCGGGCGCGCCGGTTCGACCTCGATGGATGCGTACTCGCTGGGCGGCTACTGGACGCACCG
>NZ_JBGVSA010000063.1:0-2122 GCF_041807905.1 Uliginosibacterium sp. sgz301328 | reverse complement strand
GCCACGGCCACCGATGCGGCCAACAACATCAGTGAGCCGACGAGCGTGAGCTACGAGGACACGGGTGCGCCGGTGGCACCGGTGGTGAACGTGACGGCCAACGAAGACGGTGGCCTGACGGTATCGGGCACGGCCGAGCCGGGCAGCACGGTGACGGTGACCT
The DNA here is from genome assembly GCF_041807905.1 of Uliginosibacterium sp. sgz301328. Lineage (NCBI taxonomy): Bacteria > Pseudomonadati > Pseudomonadota > Betaproteobacteria > Rhodocyclales > Zoogloeaceae > Uliginosibacterium > Uliginosibacterium sp. sgz301328. Next base: position 1,959 of record NZ_JBGVSA010000063.1, on the reverse strand, counting down.
ATCCCGACGGTACGACGGCCACGACCACGGCGGATGCCGATGGCAACTACAGCGTGACGACCGATGTGCCGCAGACCACGGGTACGGTGGACGTGACCGCCACCGACGTGGCGGGCAACACCAGCGAGCCGACGGAAGTGAGCTACGAGGACACGGGTGCGCCGGTGGCGCCGGTGGCGGAGGTGACGGCCAATGAGGACGGCGGCCTGACGGTGTCGGGTACGGCGGAACCTGGCAGCACGGTGACGGTGACCTACCCGGATGGCAGCACGGCCACGACCACGGCCGATGCTGACGGCAACTACAGCGTGACGACCGATGTGCCGCAGACCACGGGCACGGTGGAAGTGACCGCCACCGATGTGGCGGGCAACACCAGCGAGCCGACCGATGTGAGCTACACGGACTCCGGTGCGCCGGTGGCGCCGGTGGCGGAGGTGACGGCCAATGAGGACGGCGGCCTGACGGTATCGGGTACGGCGGAGCCGGGCAGCACGGTGACGGTGACCTATCCGGATGGCAGCACGGCCACGACGACGGCCGATGCCGATGGCAACTACAGCGTGACGACCGATGTGCCACAGACCACGGGCACGGTGGAAGTGACTGCCACTGATGTGGCGGGCAACACCAGTGAGCCGACGGATGTGGGCTACACGGACTCGGGCGCCCCCTTGGCACCCATCGTGAACGTGACAGCGAATCCGGATGGGACAGTGACGGTATCGGGCACGGCCGAGCCGGGCAGCACCGTGACGGTGACCTACCCGGACGGTACGACGAGCACGACGACGGCGGATGCTTCGGGCAATTACGCCACCTCTTCGGACACGGTGCAGACCACGGGCGTGGTTGAGGCAACGGCGACAGACGCTGCGGGCAACACCAGTGAGCCGACGAATGTGAGCTACACGGATACGGGGGCACCGCTCTCGCCGGTGGCGGAGGTGACGGCCAATGAGGACGGCGGCCTGACGGTGTCGGGTACGGCCGAACCGGGCAGCACCGTAACGGTGACCTATCCGGATGGCAGCACGGCTACGACGACGGCGGACGCCGATGGCAACTACAGCGTGACGACCGATGTGCCGCAGACCACGGGCACGGTGGAAGTGACCGCCACCGATGTGGCGGGTAACACCAGCGAGCCGACCGATGTGAGCTACACGGACTCCGGTGCGCCCCTGGCGCCGGTGGCGGAGGTGACGGCCAATGAGGATGGTGGTCTCACGGTATCGGGCACGGCGGAGCCGGGCAGCACGGTGACGGTGACCTACCCGGATGGCAGCACGGCCACGACCACGGCGGACGCCGATGGCAACTACAGCGTGACGACCGATGTGCCGCAGACCACGGGCACGGTGGAAGTGACCGCCACCGATGTGGCGGGCAACACCAGTGAGCCGACGGATGTGAGCTACACGGACTCCGGTGCGCCCCTGGCCCCGGTGGTGAACGTGACGGCCAACGAGGACAATGGCCTGACGGTATCGGGTACGGCGGAGCCGGGCAGCACCGTGACGGTGACCTACCCGGACGGTACGACGAGCACGACGACGACCGATGCATCGGGCAATTACGCCACTTCTTCGGACACAGTGCAGACCACGGGCGTGGTTGAGGCAACGGCGACAGACGCTGCAGGCAACACCAGTGAGCCGACGGATGTGAGCTACACGGACTCCGGTGCGCCCCTGGCGCCGGTGGCGGAGGTGACGGCCAATGAGGACGGTGGTCTCACGGTATCGGGCACGGCGGAGCCGGGCAGCACGGTGACCGTGACCTACCCGGATGGCAGCACGGCTACGACGACGGCCGATGCTGACGGCAACTACAGCGTGACGACCGATGTGCCGCAGACCACGGGCACGGTGGAAGTGACCGCCACCGATGTGGCGGGCAACACCAGCGAGCCGACCGATGTGAGCTACACGGACTCCGGTGCGCCCCTGGCGCCGG
>NZ_JBGVSA010000062.1:0-2594 GCF_041807905.1 Uliginosibacterium sp. sgz301328 | reverse complement strand
ATCCAAAGACAAAGCCCCGATCAGCGGTGTCGCTGTCGGGGCTTTGCGGTATAGGTAGTCTGACGATGACCTACTTTCGCACGGGCAATCCGCACTATCATCGGCGCGACTTCGTTTCACGGTCCTGTTCGGGATGGGAAGGGGTGGGACCGAAGCGCTATGGTCGTCAGACTATGACTTGTCGGCGCGCTGCGATTGTGTTGGCAACGCACCCAAACTGGAAGGTAAAGAACAGATCAACTGTATTGGTTGTGATTGCGGTGCGAGTGATTCGCGCACTGCTTGGGTTGGCACCTTTCGGGTACCACTCAATGTTATAGGATCAAGCCTCACGGGCAATTAGTATCGGTTAGCTTAACGCATTACTGCGCTTCCACACCCGACCTATCAACGTCCTGGTCTTGAACGACCCTTCAGCAGGCTCAAGGCCTGAGGGAAGTCTCATCTTGAGGCGAGTTTCCCGCTTAGATGCTTTCAGCGGTTATCTCTTCCGCACTTAGCTACCCGGCGATGCGACTGGCGTCACAACCGGTACACCAGAGGTGCGTCCACTCCGGTCCTCTCGTACTAGGAGCAGGCCCCCTCAAACTTCCAACGCCCACGGCAGATAGGGACCAAACTGTCTCACGACGTTTTAAACCCAGCTCACGTACCACTTTAAATGGCGAACAGCCATACCCTTGGGACCGGCTACAGCCCCAGGATGTGATGAGCCGACATCGAGGTGCCAAACTCCGCCGTCGATGTGAACTCTTGGGCGGAATCAGCCTGTTATCCCCAGAGTACCTTTTATCCGTTGAGCGATGGCCCTTCCATACAGAACCACCGGATCACTATGTCCTGCTTTCGCACCTGCTCGACTTGTCGGTCTCGCAGTCAAGCCTCCTTTTGCCATTGCACTATCAGTACGATGTCCGACCGTACCTAGGAGACCTTCGAACTCCTCCGTTACCTTTTGGGAGGAGACCGCCCCAGTCAAACTGCCTACCATGCACGGTCCCCGATCAGGATTCACTGACCAAGGTTAGAACCTCAACGACACCAGGGTGGTATTTCAAGGACGGCTCCTGCGCAACTAGCGTCACGCACTCTTAGCCTCCCACCTATCCTACACAAGTCCCGTCAAAGTCCAATGCAAAGCTACAGTAAAGGTTCATGGGGTCTTTCCGTCTAGCCGCGGGGAGATTGCATCTTCACAAACATTTCAACTTCGCTGAGTCTCGGGAGGAGACAGTGTGGCCATCGTTACGCCATTCGTGCAGGTCGGAACTTACCCGACAAGGAATTTCGCTACCTTAGGACCGTTATAGTTACGGCCGCCGTTTACCGGGGCTTCGATCAAGAGCTTGCACCCCATCACTTAACCTTCCGGCACCGGGCAGGCGTCACACCCTATACGTCCACTTTCGTGTTTGCAGAGTGCTGTGTTTTTATTAAACAGTCGCAGCCACCGATTCTCTGCGGCCCCATCGCCCTTCGGATGTACTCCTACAAGCTACCGGGGCATACCTTCTCCCGAAGTTACGGTATCAATTTGCCGAGTTCCTTCTCCCGAGTTCTCTCAAGCGCCTTAGAATTTTCTTCCTGCCCACCTGTGTCGGTTTGCGGTACGGTCAATCTTTAACTGAAGCTTAGAGGCTTTTCCTGGAAGCAGGGTATCAACCACTTCGTGAGCACGCTCACTCGTCATCACACCTCAGCTAAGCCGCGCGGATTTGCCTACGCAGCACGCCTACATGCTTAAACCGGGACTTCCAACACCCGGCTGGCCTAACCTTCTCCGTCCCCCCATCGCATTAAAGATCGGTACAGGAATATTGACCTGTTTCCCATCGACTACGCATTTCTGCCTCGCCTTAGGGGCCGACTAACCCTACGCCGATGAACGTTGCGTAGGAAACCTTGGGCTTTCGGCGAGAGCGCTTTTCACGCTCTTTATCGCTACTCATGTCAGCATTCGCACTTGTGATACCTCCAGCAGGGTTCCCACCCCACCTTCGCAGGCTTACACAACGCTCCCCTACCACGCGTACAAAGTACGCATCCGCAGTTTCGGTTCATGGCTTGAGCCCCGTTACATCTTCCGCGCAGGACGACTCGACTAGTGAGCTATTACGCTTTCTTTAAAGGGTGGCTGCTTCTAAGCCAACCTCCTAGCTGTCTGGGCCTTCCCACTTCGTTTTCCACTTAGCCACGTATTTGGGACCTTAACTGGCGGTCTGGGTTGTTTCCCTCTTGACGATGGACGTTAGCACCCACCGTCTGTCTGCCGTATATCACTTTGCGGTATTCGGAGTTTGCTATCGCGGGGTAGATCGCAATGACCCCCCCAACGATTACAGTGCTCTACCCCCGCAAGTGTCCGTACGACGCACTACCTAAATAGTTTTCGGGGAGAACCAGCTATTTCCAGATTTGTTTAGCCTTTCACCCCTATCCACAGCTCATCCCCTAACTTTTCAACGTTAGTGGGTTCGGACCTCCAGCTGGTGTTACCCAACCTTCATCCTGGCCATGGATAGATCATCTGGTTTCGGGTCTACGCCGTGCGACTATGTCGCCCTTATCAGACTCGCTTTCGCTACGCCTCCCCT
>NZ_JBGVSA010000061.1:0-2860 GCF_041807905.1 Uliginosibacterium sp. sgz301328 | reverse complement strand
CCGCCGATGGCCACCGACTCCTTGCCCGTGGCTTGCGAGTCCTCCAGCGTGGAGTTGGCGTGGAAGTACTTGGTGCCACCGTTGTAGACGTTGGTGATCTGCTGCTCCACACCCTTCAACTGGCTGACATTGACCGCATCGTTGTCGGCCACGCCTGCGGCCAACCCCGTGATGCTGCGATCGCCTGCCGTGCCCGACACGTTGATCACCTTGCCGTCGGTCGCCGCCCCCACCGTGAGGGTGCGCGTGTCCGCATCCTGCTTGACGAGCTGGTTGCCCAGTTCGTTGTAGATGTTGGCAATGTCACCGTTGATGCTGGTGACCGAGCCTTCGAGGTTGGTCACGCGGGCGTCGATGTTGCTCACGCGGTTGTCGATGCTGCTGACCGTGCCGCTCAAGGTTTCGATGGCCTGGTTGGTCGCGTACAACTGCGAGCCGTTGACCGCATCGGTGCTGTCTGCGCTGACACGCCCGGCCGCCACGTTGGTAATGGTGCGCTCAGTGCCCGCGTCGCCCACGCTCACCGTGCCTGCGGCCATGCCGCCGGCGTAGGTGTAGCTGGTGCCCCCCACCGTGCCGCCGGTGGTACTCACCGCATCGGCCGTCTTGCTGTTGGCCCCGAGTGCCACGGAGTTGGCGCTCGCCGCCTGCGCGTTGTTGCCGATCGCCACGGCGTTGTCAGCGCTCGCCACCGCCTGCGGGCCGACGGCCACGCTGTTGGTGCCCGACGCCACCGAGTCCGCCAAGGTGGAGTTGGCATGGAAGTACTTGATGCCGCCGCCGTTGTTGATGTTGGTGATGTCGCCTTCGAGGGTCGTCACGCGCCCGTCGATGTTGGTGATCGCATCGGCCACCGTGGTGTAGGTGTCGCCGTTGATGGTGATGAACGGCCCCTTCACTTCGCCCGTGCTGGCGTCGATGTAGGTGTCGCCACCGATGATGTTGGTCACACCCTTCAACTGGCTCACGTTCACCGCATCGGTGTCTTGCGTGCCGGCTGCCACATTGACGATCTGACGTTCGTGGCCTGCGCTGCCCACCGACACCGTGTTGGCGCGATCGGCCACCGAGTTCGCTCCGATCGCCGCCGAGTTGGTGCCGGCCACGACCTGCGCGTCATCCGTGCCGTCGTTCAGACCATCGGCCTTGAAGTAACGGACGGTGTCGCCGAACTTGTTCTCGACGTTGTTGTAGATGCTGGTCGAGATCGTGCTGTTCGGGTCGGTGAGCTGACCCACATTCACCGCATCATGCGCATCCACCCCGTCGGCCACGTTCTTGATCTGCGTGCCGTCCGTGCCATCGAGCGTGATCGTGCTGTGGCTCGGGTCGTCGTACTTGACCACGTCATCCAGCACACCGGTGATCGAGGTGATGCTGCCCTCGATGTTGGTCACGCGGCCGTCGATGTTGGTGATCGCGTCCGCCACCGTGGTGTAGGTGTCGCCACCGTTGATCACGAAGCTCGGGTTGGTGATCGAACCGTCGTTGTTGATCGTGGTGCCGCCGCCGATGGCGTCCGCAATGCCCTGCAACTGGCTCACGTTGACCGCGTCCGTGCTGGCCGTGCCGGCCGCCACGTTGACGATCTTCATGCTGGCCGCGTCGATCCCCGCCGTGGTCATGCTCGGCCCACCCGCGATGGTCACACCGTTGGTGTCCATCACCGTGTCGCCCGTGGTCACGCTGGTGAAGGTCGGGCTCTCGGCGATCTGGATCTGCAGCTTGCCGTCGGCATCCACGACCGTGCTGACGTTGGCACCGGAGTACGTCCCCGCCGTCGTCGCCGCGCCTTCGATGCTGAAGGTCTCGCCCAGCTTCTTGTCGACCGAACCGCTGTTGCCTGCGAAGGTGATCGGCGTATCGGTCAGCGTGGCGATGTTCTGTTCCACCGCCCACAGTTGGCTACCGTTGATGGCGTCCGTGCTGGTTTCCGTGACGGCCCCCTTGGCCACATTGGTCAGGACCTGTGCGGCGCCAGGCGCGGCGGCATCGCCACCTGCGGCGATCAGCGACAACTGATCCGTGCCCGTGCGTTGCACCGGGCCGATGGTGCCGTTTTCGATGTTGGTGGTCAGGTTGGTAACTGCCCCGCCAATACTGGTCACGTCACCGGCCAGATTGGTGACCGTAGTCCCCAGGCTGGTGACCGACTGATCCACGGCCCACAGTTGGCTACCGTTGATGGCGTCCGTGCTGGTTTCCGACACGTCGCCCGCTGCCACGTTGGTGATCTTGGTGCCGTCGGTGCCGCCGAGTGTGATCGTGCTGTGGCTTGGGTCGTCGTACTTGACCACGTCATCCAGCACACCGGTGATCGAGGTGATGCTGCCCTCGATGTTGGTCACACGGCCGTCGATGTTGGTGATCGCGTCCGCCACCGTGGTGTAGGTGTCGCCACCGTTGATCACGAAGCTCGGGTTGGTGATCGTGCCGTCGTTGTTGATCGTGGTGCCGCCACCGATGACGTCGACGATCTGCTGGTTGCTCGCCTTGAGCTGACGAACGTTCACCGCATCGGTGTCCTGCGTGCCGCCCGCCACGTTGGTGATCTGACGTTCATTACCGGCGGCACCCACCGAGACCGCTCCCTGAGTCGAGGCAACGGCCGCGTTGCTGAACAGTTCGGTCGCGCCATTCATGCCCGCACGGTCGGCGGTAGCGTTGTAGCCCAGCGCCACACCGCTCGCGACCGTCGTCGTGGCATTGGGACCCAATGCCGTTGCGTTGTCTCCGGTTGCGCTGGCCCCCATGCCAATGGCGGACGAGTTATTGCCGGCGGCCGAAGCCCCTACGCCAGCGGCCAGTGCGTTGGTGCCCGTGGCGCCGTCGTTGTTGTAGTTGCTGCCCGCCGCCGTGT
>NZ_JBGVSA010000060.1:0-3589 GCF_041807905.1 Uliginosibacterium sp. sgz301328 | reverse complement strand
GCGGTCAGGTGACGAGCATCGACAACCGCGTGACCACGCTGGAAGGCGGCTGGAACGTGGCGGCCAATGGCGGTGCGGCCGACGCTATCAAGGCGGGCGACACGCTGAACTTTGTCGACGGCACCAATACGAGCGTCGCGTACGACGCCAGCGGCAAGGCACTGACGGTGAGCGTGGTCGACAACCCAACGTTCGCGGGTCTGGTCACGGCCAACGGCGGGCTGGACATGGCCGACAACGTGATCAGCAACGTGGCGGCTGGCGTGGCCGACACCGACGCGGTCAACGTCAGCCAGTTGAACGCGCTGGGCGATCAGGTGACGAACATCGACGGCCGTGTCAGCACGGTCGAAGGCGACATTACTTCGATCAACACGCATCTAGGCAGCATCGACAACAGCGTCACCAGCATCGATGGCCGTGTGAGCAACGTCGAAGGCAGCATCACCACGATCAACACCAACATCGCCAACCTGGGCGATCAGGTGACCAGCATCGGCGGTCAGATGACCAGCATCGACAACCGCGTGACCACGCTGGAAGGTGGCTGGAACGTGGCGGCCAATGGCGGTGCGGCCGACGCTATCAAGGCGGGCGACACGCTGAACTTTGTCGATGGCACCAACACGAGCGTTGCGTACGACGCCACCGGCAAGGCATTGACGGTGAGCGTGGTCGACAACCCAACGTTCGCGGGTCTGGTCACGGCCAACGGCGGGCTGGACATGGCGGGCAATACGATCAGCAACGTGGCGGCTGGCGTGGCCGACACCGACGCGGTCAACGTCAGCCAGTTGAACGCGCTGGGCGATCAGGTGACGAACATCGACGGCCGTGTCAGCACGGTCGAAGGCGACATCACTTCAATCAACACGCAGATCGGCGACATCAACAACAGCATCACGAGTATCGACGGTCGCGTGAGCGTGGTCGAAGGGGATATCACGTCGATCAACACGCATCTAGGCAGCATCGACAACAGCATCACCAGCATCGATGGCCGGGTGAGCAACGTCGAAGGCAGCATCACGACGATCAACACCAATATCGCCAACCTGGGGGATCAGATCACCAGCATCGGCGGTCAGGTCACCAGCATCGACAACCGCGTGACCACACTGGAAGGCGGCTGGAACGTGGCGGCCAATGGCGGTGCGGCCGACGCCATCAAGGCCGGCGACACGCTGAACTTTGTCGCCGGCACCAATACGAGTGTTGCGTACGACGCCACGGGCAAGGCGCTGACGGTCAGCGTGATCGACAACCCGAGCTTTGCGGGTCTGGTCACGGCCAACGGTGGGCTGGACATGGCGGGTAATACCATCACCAACGTGGCGGCTGGCACGGCCAGCACTGACGCGGTCAACGTCAGCCAGTTGAAGGGTGTGACCAACATCATCGGTGGCGACACCTACATCGATGCCAGCACGGGCGAGGTCAAGGGTCCGTTCATCACCATCAACGGCGACACCTACACCACGGTGGCGGACGCGATCACCAACATCGACGGCCGCGTGACCAACATCGAAGGCAGCATCACTTCGATCACCGGCGTGCTCGATGGCGTGGTCACCTACGACCGCAACGCGGACGGCACGGTCAACCACGACACGATCACGCTGGCCGGCACCGATGGCACGCAGATCAAGAACGTGGCCGATGGGGTGGATGCGCATGACGCGGTGAACGTGGGCCAGTTGTCCTCGGGTGGCGACATCTACAACACGCTGACGACCGATATCACCAGCAACGTGCAGAACGTCTACGGCGACACCATCCGCTACTTCAAGGCGGACGGTGCCAACGACGGCACTGACGACGCGCAGGTTGTGGCCGGCACCAACTCGGCGGCGATCGGAGCGAACTCGGTGGCCGATCGCGCCAACACGGTGTCGGTGGGCAGCGCAGGCAACGAACGTCAGATCGTCAATGTGGCAGCGGGCACGCAAGACACCGATGCGGTCAACGTGAGCCAGTTGAAGGGTGTGACCAACATCATCGGAGGCGACACCTACATCGATGCCAGCACGGGTGAAGTGAAGGGTCCGTTCATCACCATCAACGGTGACACCTACACCACGGTGGCCGATGCGATCACCAATATCGACGGTCGCGTGACCAACATCGAAGGCAGCATTACCTCGATCACCGGCGTGCTCGATGGCGTGGTCACCTACGACCGCAACGCGGACGGCACGGTCAACCACGACACGATCACGCTGGCCGGCACCGATGGCACGCAGATCAAGAACGTGGCCGATGGGGTGGATGCGCATGACGCGGTGAACGTGGGCCAGTTGTCCTCGGGTGGCGACATCTACAACACGCTGACGACCGATATCACCAGCAACGTGCAGAACGTCTACGGCGACACCATCCGCTACTTCAAGGCGGACGGTGCCAACGACGGCACGGACGACGCGCAGGTTGTGGCCGGCACCAACTCGGCGGCGATCGGAGCGAACTCGGTGGCCGATCGCGCCAACACGGTGTCGGTGGGCAGCGCAGGCAACGAACGTCAGATCGTCAATGTGGCAGCGGGCACGCAAGACACCGATGCGGTCAACGTGAGCCAGTTGAAGGGTGTGACCAACATCATCGGGGGCGACACCTACATCGATGCCAGCACGGGAGAAGTGAAGGGACCGTTCATCACCATCGGTGGCGACACCTACAACACCGTGGCCGATGCGATCGAAGGCGTCGACCTGGGTGCGGTCAAGTACGACCGCAACAGTGATGGTTCGGTCAACTACGACAGCATCACGCTGGCCGGCGGCGCCGACGGCACCAAGATCACCAACGTGGCAGCCGGCGATGTGTCGGAAACCAGCACGGACGCCATCAACGGCAGCCAACTGTGGGCGGTGGAACAGAACATCGCCACGCTGACCGACACGCCGATCACCTTCGCGGGCAACAGCGGTTCGGTCGACAAGAAGCTGGGCGAGACCTTCAGCATCGAAGGCGCGGCGACGACGGCGGGGACGTACTCCGGTGCCAACGTCAGCACGGTCGTGGATGCCGACGGCAAGCTGCAGATCCAGATCGCCGAGAGCCCGACCTTCACCAGCGTGACCACGGGTGACACGACGATGGCCACCAACGGTGTGACCATCGCGGGTGGCCCGAGCATGACCACGGCGGGGATAGACGCGGCCAGCACCAAGATCGTCAACGTCGCGGCCGGCACGGCCAGCACGGACGCGGTCAACGTGAGCCAGTTGCAAGGTGTGACCAACATCATCGGCGGCGACACCTACATCGACAGCAGCACGGGCGAAGTGAAGGGACCGTTCATCACCATCGGTGGCGACACCTATAACACCGTGGCGGATGCGATTGCCGGTGTTGACGAAGGTGCGGTCAAGTACGACCGCAACAGTGATGGCTCGGTCAACTACGACAGCATCACGCTGGGCGGTGGCACCGACGGCACCAAGATCACCAACGTGGCGGCCGGCGACGTGTCGGAAACCAGCACGGACGCCATCAACGGCAGCCAGCTCTATGCCATTGCGGGGGATACCAGCAACACCTACATCACCAACAACGGCACGGGCGTGAAGTACGTGCGCACCAACGACAC
>NZ_JBGVSA010000059.1:0-4468 GCF_041807905.1 Uliginosibacterium sp. sgz301328 | reverse complement strand
GGCCCATCGAGTGTGGTCTCGATTGCCCACGCCCGACGGCCGGGAGTTCGTCCCGGCGGCCGAGTCACTTTCTTGTTATCGACAAGAAAGTAACCAAAGAAGCGACCCCAGCATCGCCGCCGGCCTGCGGCCGGTCCCCTGCGCTACTCGTCAAGTCAGGCGGCTGCGGAACTCGCCCTTCGGGCTCAAACAGTCCTCGCCGACCCGCTACGCGGGCAACCAGTCTTGTCTGCGTTGCTCGGCGGCTCAAATGGGGCCACCCATAGCTCACACCTGGGTATGCGTGGAGCCAAAGCCTCTTCTTTATCGGTCTTAGGGTGTACGAGCGATTTGATGCACGTGTAGCCCATCGCAAATGGCTGAAGGCGCGTAGGGCGTAAAAGCGAAGCATCATCCGCCACTCCGGCACTGACGCGTTGTTCGGCCGGCAACCACGTTTGATCGGCGAAAGCTTCGGTCGGAACTTAAGTCATCTAGAGATAGGGGCTTTTGCCTTTCGTCCGAACAACCATGCTGTGTGATGTGGGCTCCCCATTCAGCGTCGCCGAGCAGCACAGGACGGGAAGGTTGCGGCGTAGCCGTCGGCGAGGACTGTCATAGCATCTCCCAACAAGGTTCAGCCACAGCCAGCAAGAATTAAATTTCCTTGTTTGTCAGGTGCTTAGTATGGTGCTCATGCCAAGGTGCGCCATCAATCATCAGCTATACCCACGATTTTTCTGGGTAAAAAACAGGGTAAGGCATGGCGGGCCATCTATCAACTTGTCATGGGAGCCATGCATGCTGACCGATCGCCAAATCATGAACCTCAAAGCCACGGGCAAGCCTTATCGTGTCGTGGATGGTCGCAACCTCGTTGTTGCCGTGTCGGCCGTCGGGACCTGCACCTTTCAACTGCGCTACTGCGTGACGGTCGGCAATGTCCGCAAGGAGCGTCTGCACACGCTGGGCCGCTATCCGTCGATGTCGCTCGCCCAGGCGCGCCAGGAAGCGGAGACGATCCGGGGGCTCGTGGCGCAGGGCAAGGACCCGTCCCTCGTCAAGCGGGCCGCGAAGCTGGTTCGCGCAACGAATGCCGTCAATACCTTCCAGTCGGTCTATGAGACGGTGATGAGCCTCAAGGAAGCGCAGTGCAGCCCACGCCATTGCCGCATCCTGCGCCTGGGCATGCAGAAGCACGTACTGCCCCACATTGGCGCCTTTCCGATGGCTGAGATCACCAAGCCGATGCTGATCACCATCGTGACCGACATCTACAGGTCGGCCAGGGTGCTCGCACGCCGTCTGGCGTGGCTCATCGGTGAAGTGTTCCGGGCGGCGGAGCGCCGTGGCATCGCCTCCGGCTATGTCGCCCACGCGATCGTCGAGGAACTGCCTCGCCCGAAGACGCAACACATGCCCTCGTTGAAGCGTCCGGAAGAGGTCGCTGGATTGCTACAAACTATCGATGCAAAGGCCTCTATTCGGATGCGCGTCTATTTCCGCTTACTGGCCTATCTGTTTACGCGCCCTTCCGAATTGGCCGGCGCCCGGTGGGACGAGGTCGATCTGGAGGGCGCGACCTGGACGATTCCGGCCGTGCGGATGAAGGCACGTCAGGTGCACATCATTCCGTTGCCCCATCAGGCCGTGACGATGCTGCGCGAACTGAGACTGCAAACAGGCGTTTCCGGCTACCTTTTTCCGTCCTCAGCGTCAGGCTCCGCCCACATCGGGCGTTCCACGCCGTCGATCATGATGGCAGGTCTCGGCTACAAGGGCCGGCACTCACCCCATGGCTTTCGCGCGACAGCTTCAACCCTGTTGCGTGAGGCCTTGTTTCCCCGCGATCTGGTGGAGTTGTCCCTGGCGCATGCACCGGGCGGTGCGGTGGAGCTTGCTTATATGCACGCGCAGTGGCTCACCCCTCGTCGGCGCATGATGCAGGCGTACGCCGATTTTCTGGAGGGACTGGCACGGGGCGACGATCCGTCGCAGTGTTTTGCCGAGCTTGCAGGGCAGTCCGGGCATCGTTTGGCTGCGTGATCTCACGGTGCCCCTGTTCACGCCTGTGTTTGTCGTGCAATGCATGCTTAGGACGGCCGATATTGGTTACGAGCTCCGCCTGCCGCGGCGCCAAGCGACCGATTCTCGGCCGAAGCGGACACTGATGATGTGCGCCTCGAGGGCCCGCATCCAACCCCGAGCGGCCTCAGCGAGTCTGAGCGGGGTGTCACAATGTCATTTTCGTGAGGCCAAGATCATGATAGCCAAGCTGCATTGTCCGCAGTCAAGATGGCAGACAGGTATGCCGATAGACTTCTATTGGCTGGTTCATTTCCCAAGGCCGAACATTTAGGAACGACAAGCCGTCTCGAATCCTCAGCGGGTTCGGGCGGCAATGGCCCTTTTGGTACCGATACTGGTTGAGAACCTAAGTCTTGGTCAGCGGAGGCAGAACCACACGCATGCTGCTTTTCATGACTACTTTTTTTCTGTAGAAAAACACACGGCTTAGTCGCCGAGCGGCATATTGCCAGCCAGTTTCCGGCCGATTGGCGCTGGGCAGTTACAAGGCAAAATTGCCGTCCAAATGGATAGTCGGGCATCAGGCGAAATCAAAGCGGAACGTATGTGGCAATGAAGAAATTTGACCTGAACATCGACCGGATGCTTGAAAGTTGGGATGCATTCCATGCTATTCGGGAAATCATTGCAAACGCGCTCGACGAGCAAATATTGACTGCCACGCAGGAAATTGCCATCTCCCGCGACGGCGACGGTCAGTGGCGCATCAGGGACTTTGGCCGTGGCCTCCGACACGAGCACTTCACGATGAACGAGAACCAGGAAAAACTCGATCATCCCGGTCTCATCGGAAAGTTTGGCGTGGGCTTGAAGGACGCTCTGGCCACATTCGACCGCTTGGGCATTGAGACCCGCATCCGCTCGAAGTTCTGCGATGTCTCCTTCGACCGCTCCGAGAAGCATGATTTCTCTGATGTCATCACGCTGCACGCCTGCATCTCCGATCCGCCCGATCCAGCGTTCGTCGGAACTGAATTTATCTTGAAAGGTTGTTCTATTGAGGATATCGAGAGGGCGAAGCGTCTATTCCTGCGTTTCGCCGGTGAGGAATGTCTAGAAAAAAACCAATATGGAGAAGTCCTGAGGAAAGCGGGCAAGGCTTCCTTCATTTACATCAATGGCATCCGCGTCGCCGAAGAGGACAATTTCCTGTTCTCCTACAACATCACCTCGCTGACAGCAGCCATCAAGAAGGCTCTCAATCGCGAAAGGACGAATGTCGGGAGAACCGCCTACACCGACCGAGTGAAGTCCATACTACTCGCTTCATCTTCAGAAGCGGTCGCCAAGGCTCTTGTCGATGATCTCGGCAATTTCGGAAGCGGCACGCTGCATGACGAAATGAAATGGACGGATGTCTCTGTTCATGCGTCGAAGATCACCAACGCATCGGAAAATGTCCTATTTCTAACGGATGAGGAGATTATGGATGCTGCACGTTTCGTCGAGGAGGCTCGGGCGAACGGGCGGCAGATCATCACAATTCCGAGCACCGTCAAGGAAAAACTGTCGGGGCAGGTCGATGCGGAAGGTAATGCGATACAGGATTTGGGCAATTTCATTTCTGAGTGGAACGATTGCTTCGAGTTCAAATTCGTCTCGCCCGAAAAGCTTGAGCAGACCGAGAGATTGGTATTCGACATGACCGGAAGGCTCGCAAATCTCATTGGCGGACTTCCTTCGAGGGTTCAATCGGTGAAGATCTCGGAGACGATGCGCCCCGAAACAGGAAGCTTCTCGGAAGCCTGCGGGCTTTGGACTGGCACGGAAATCATCATCAAGCGTAGCAAACTCGCTTCTGTCGAGAGCTATGCATCCACCTTGCTTCATGAGATCGCTCACGCCCGAAGCGGCGAAACCGACGTCACCATCGGCTTCGAGCGCGAGTTGACCTCGCTTCTCGGGATGGTCGCGTCTAAAGCACTACGTGGAGCTTCTGCAGATACCCAGTTGCTGCAAGGGCTGCCAAAAGCCCAAACCCCTGAAATCCAGGCTGCGTTGCACCAGTCACAAGCAGCGAGCCGCAACCCCGCTCCCGCAAAGAAGGCGGGGTTCTGGGCTAGATTGTTTGGCAATCCTTCAAGGTGATGTAATGATGCCCAACGCATCATTACACCGGACCTGCGCGAAAAGCGGCGCGGGCCGGCGAATTCAAATGTTGAACGAAGGGTTGTATTGACCCAGTAAAAACCTGCTCACGTCATAATCGATGGAAAGACGATGAGCACGAGAATGGAAGACGACATCAAACGATGGACAGCCAAACGTAAAAGCGCGCTGGTGCTGGACATTATTCAAGGCAAGACCACGGTGGCGGAGGCTACCCGCCAGTTCGACCTGTCACCCTCGGAAGTCGAGCAATGGGTCGATGATGGCAAGCGGGGCATGGAGAACGCGCTGA
>NZ_JBGVSA010000058.1:0-4977 GCF_041807905.1 Uliginosibacterium sp. sgz301328 | reverse complement strand
AGCCCGCCCTCAGCCCGCACCGCTGACGGCTCCGCCGCATACTGACCTCCGCCAGAACGTCGGGCCGAAACGTTACGAAAACCCATTTCCTTCCGCACCATTCCTTCCAACGCCAATCGCCCGGATTTGCTGTCCTAACGTGATGGCGAAAAAAAGCCCGGCAGGGTAAGCCGGGCTCGGGACTATTTCGCAGAACTCTCCGCCAACTGCTGTCGGCGATACACGCCAAGCCGCTCCAGCATCCAGCCTGGATACTCTGCGGGCAGGGCGCTCACTTTATCGAGCGCCGCCAACTCTTCTTCGCCGAGCGATACGCCGGTGGCGGCAATGTTGTCGTCCAGTTGATCGACCCGCTTGGCGCCAATGATCACGCTCGTCACTACCTTCTGATGCAGTAGCCAGGCCAGCGCAATCTGCGCTACGGACACGCCTTTGCGTTCTCCGATTTCGCGCATGACATCGATGCAATCGTATGCACGGTCCAGCTTGACCGGAGGAAAGTCGAAGGTAGTGCGGCGGCTGCCTTCCTCCGCTTGCGTATTGCGCCCGTACTTTCCGCTGAGCAGCCCTCCGGCCAGCGGACTCCACACCATCAGGCCGACGCTTTCGCTCGCCAGCAATGGCGCAATCTCCCGTTCGAGGTCGCGCCCGGCGATGGTGTAGTACGCCTGCAGCGATTCGAAACGGGCCAGTCCGAGGCGCTCGGAGATGCCGAGCGCCTTCATGATCTGCCAGGCCGCCCAGTTCGATACGCCGATATAGCGCACATGGCCTTGCTGGACCAGCGTATCGAGGGCTCGTAGTGTTTCCTCCATTGGTGTGGCCGGATCGAAGCCGTGAATCTGGTAGAGATCGATATGGTCCAATTGCAGGCGCTCAAGGCTCGCTTTGACGCCATCCATGATGTGATAGCGCGACATGCCTCGTGAGTTCGGGCCCTTGCTACCTGTTTCGCCGAAAACCTTGGTCGCAATGACGACCTTGTCGCGCGGCACCTGCAGATTCTTCAGCGCCTGGCCAGTGATGATCTCGGAGCGACCACCCGAGTAGATGTCGGCAGTGTCGATGAAATTGATACCCGCATCGAGTGAACGGCCGATCAAACGTTCCGCGTCTTCTTGCTGAAGGCGACCGATCTGGCTCCACATGCCATCCTCGCCGCCGAAAGTCATGGTGCCGAGGCAGAGTTCGGAGACGAACAGACCGGTATTGCCGAATTTCTTGTAGCGCATGTATCAGGCTCCTTGCAGGCCTCCCGCGATCATCGACGCAAGCGGCACGAGTGTGGGGAAACAGGGGATGAAACGGCATGGGGAGTATGTGCCTCGTCAGCGGCAAAGGCGCGCACGATTCTGCCATTTTCTTGCCTGATCCTGCAAAAGGCGCCCAGATCACACGCCCCATACTCGCGTGCGTGTAAGCTGGCGTCTCTCCCTTGCATGCGCCCGAATCCAGAATCGGAGTTCGCTACGTGAACGATCTCTCCAACCCTCCGCTCGCAGCAGCACAGCGCGAATTGCTTGATCTGATGACGTCCTTGACGGTTGGCGTGGAAGGCTCCATTGCCACGCCGCTCGCAGGGCTGCACCTACACCGCATCCAGCATCCGACCGGGCCACACCATGCCATGCAGGCGGCGTCTTTTTGCCTGATCGCACAGGGCGCAAAGCGCGTACTTGTCGGCGAGCAGGCGTACGAATACGACCCCTTCAACTACTTCGTCAGTTCGGTGGATCTGCCCGTGGCCGGCCGAGTGGCAGTCGCCCAGGATGGCGCGCCATACCTCGGGTTGCGCCTGGATATCGATGTGGAAGAGATCGCGGCCTTGATTCGACATGATGGCCTGCCGCCGGCGACGCGTACCGAAGATCCGCGCGGCGTCTACGTGAGTCGTCTCGATCTGCCGATGCTCGATGCCGTGCTGCGCATGCTGCGTCTGTTGCTCACGCCGGACGACGTGCCGGTTCTTGCACCGCTCATCCGTCGCGAAATTCTCTACCGCCTGCTGATCAACGAGCAGGGCGCGCGTCTTCGTCAGATGGTGGTGCAGGACAGCCACACACACCGCATCGCGAAAGTGATCCGTCTACTGCGCGACAACTATGCGCAACCGCTGCGCATGGAATCGCTTGCGCGGGACGCGCACATGAGCGTGTCGTCCCTGCATCATCACTTCAAGGCCGTCACAGCGATGAGCCCCCTGCAATATCAGAAGCAACTGCGCCTGCAGGAGGCTCGACGCCTGATGCTGCTGGGTGAGGCCGACGTATCGATGGCGGCTCATCGCGTTGGATATGAGAGCCCATCGCAATTCAGCCGCGAGTACAGTCGCCTGTTCGGCGCCTCGCCGATCAACGACAAACGTCGCTGGCTTGCCGCCGCCTCGGCATGACGCGCAGCCTTGCAGCACAATGACGGCCATTCATAGCCCTCTGTCTTCGTCGATGTACGTCGGACGCTTTGCCCCTTCGCCCACCGGGCCGCTGCATTTTGGTTCGCTCATCGCTGCGTTGGGCTCGTGTCTCGAAGCCAGGCGCCAGAAGGGGCGATGGATCGTACGCATGGAGGACGTCGACGCCCCGCGCACGATCAGCGGGGCGGCGGATATCATTCTGCGTCAACTCGAGGCATTCGGTTTCGAGTGGGACGGCCCGGTGCTCTACCAAAGTACCCGCCTGAACCGGTATCGCGAAGTGCTCGAGGATCTCATCGCCCGGGGATACGCATACCCTTGCGCATGCACGCGCGCCGAAATGGCTGACGCTCCATTCGCCCGCGATGGTTCGCGGCGTTACGCGGGCACGTGTCGCAATGGATTGCCTTCTGGCCGCGAGCCTCGTGCATGGCGTTTGCGCACCGAACCTGGTGACATCTCATTCGTCGATGCCATCCAAGGCGCATGCCATGAGGACGTATTCGCCGACACTGGTGATTTCGTCCTGCTGCGTGCTGACGGGCAATTCGCTTACCAGTTGGCCGTGGTCGTCGACGACGCGGCACAGGGCGTCACTCACGTCGTGCGTGGTGCCGATCTGCTCGACTCGACCGCCCGCCAGATATACCTGCAGCGCCTGCTCGGCTACCCCGCGCTCCATTACGCCCATCTGCCGGTCGCGGTTAACAAGCAGAACGAAAAGCTCTCCAAGCAGACGAAAGCGGACGCGCTGGATGTGCGATTGCCGGCGCCGGCGTTGCGCGCGGCCTTGAGTTTTCTCGGGCAACGCCCGCCAGTCGATCTAGTGACCGCCAGCCTGCGTGAAATCTGGGATTGGGCATCGGAGCACTGGGACATGGCGCACGTGACGCGCTTACGCACGATCCAGCTGTAATCAATTGGTGTGCTGCGCGGCCGGCGCGGGTTACTTCTTCCGGGCGGGGCTGCCGATCGTGGCCTCCATGCGGAAGCGTTCGAGCGCTTGGTCGCCGAGTGTCACGACTTCGCTGCTGATCTCGCCGAACCCATGGCGCGCAAAGAAGGGGCGAGCCACTCGGCTGGCGTCCACCGTCACGCTGCGAGCTCCCATGGCCTCGGCCAGCATGACGAGATCATCCAGCAGCGCGCGCGCGACGCCGCGTCGCGAAGCGCGCGGATGAGTGAACAGCATGGCCACATGACCAGGCATGTCGATCTGCCCGAAGCCGATGATGCCATCATCATCGAACGCCACCCGCACCCAACCCGCGTCGCGCTGCGCGGCGAAGGCCGCCGCATCATCGGCGCGGGCTGCCCAGGCTTGAACCTGTTCCGGTGTGTAGGCGGCAAGACCGGTTTCGAGCACCGCTGCGCGGAACACCTGCCGCACCTCCTCCGCATCGCTCGCTCGATAGTCGCGCGTGCCGAAGTCGGCCTCGGGCGTGGTGGCGTCGTCCGACGAGTTGGCGTCAATCATCGCGTTCATCCAGGAATATCTCGATCAGATCATTGAGAAAGCGCCGTCCCAACTCCGTCGGCTTGATGCGTGCATCGTCGATGCTCAAAAGGCCACGGCCCCGCGCTTCGACGAGGCGCGCCTCGACCGCATCCAGCGGCAATCCCGTCGTGGCGGTGAACTGCGACAGCGGTACGCCGTCGAGCAAGCGCAGCGCATTCATCATGAACTCGAAAGGCAATTCGCGTGCGCTCACGTAGCGCGACTCCTGGATGAACTCGCCACGCGCGGCGCCTTCCATGTAGGCGGCGGGATGCTTGTGGCGCATTTCTCGAACGATGCCATCGTGACGCGACAGCTTGCCGTGAGCGCCCGCGCCGATCCCCAGGTAGTCGCCGAAGGTCCAGTAATTCAGATTGTGCCGCGCGCGATGCCCCGGCCTGGCGAAGGCCGATGTCTCGTAATGCTGGTAGCCCGCGTCGGCCAGCGTCTGCTCGATCATGTCCTGCATGTCGGCGGACAGATCTTCGTCCGGCAGCGGTGGCGGCGCACGATAAAAAAGCGTGTTGGGTTCAAGCGTGAGGTGGTAGCACGACAGGTGCGGCGGCGCGTACGACAGCGCGGCGCGCAAATCGCTTTGTGCCCCCTCCAGCGTCTGCTCCGGCAATGCGTACATCAGGTCGATGTTCCAGGTATCGAACTGACGTGCTGCCAGTTCGATCGCGGCACGTGCCTCCGAACTGTCGTGGATGCGCCCTAATCGCTGCAACTGCGTGTCGTCGAAGCTCTGGATGCCCAGCGACACGCGCGTTACGCCCGCGGCGCGATAGTCCGCGAAGCGTGCGGCCTCCACGGTGCCCGGATTCGCTTCGAGCGTGATCTCCGCATCCGCGGCAAGCGGCAGGTACAGGCGCACATCATCCAGCAGTCGTTCCAGCCCCTTCGCCGACATCAGGCTCGGGGTGCCGCCACCAATGAACACGCTGATGACGCGACGCTCCCATACCCCCGGCAGTGCCGCCTGTAGATCGCGCGACAGCGCATCGAGGTACGCCTCTTCTGGAATGCCCGCGTCGCGCACCGCATGCGAATTGAAGTCGCAATACGG
>NZ_JBGVSA010000057.1:0-5601 GCF_041807905.1 Uliginosibacterium sp. sgz301328 | reverse complement strand
CGCCGCGCTGCTCGCACAGGACAAAGTCATCGGCTGGTTCCAGGGACGCATGGAGTTCGGCCCGCGGGCCTTGGGCGCGCGCTCCATACTGGCCTCGCCGATCCATGCCGACATGCAGGCGCGGCTCAACGAGATCAAGGACCGCGAGGATTTCCGCCCGGTCGCACCGGTGGTGATGGAGGAGCGTGCCGCAGACTGGTTCCGCTGCGTGCGCCCCTCCGGTCGGGTCGCGCCCTTCATGCTGTTCATCTTCGAGGTGATCGAAGAACAGGCCTCGCGCATCCCGGCCGTATGCCATGTCGACGGCACCGCGCGGGTGCAGACGGTCAATCGCCGGCAGCACCCGCTATATTACGACCTGCTCGCGGCGTTCGAGCGATTTACGGATGTGCCAATCCTCGTCAATACGTCATTCAACACGCGCGGCGAGCCCATCGTGTGCACACCGCGCGACGCCGTGGAGTGCTTCTGGACGTCCCCCCTCGACGCACTGGTGATCGGTTCGTTCCTGCTCGAAAAGGTGCCGTCATGAACGGGCCTGTGATCGCCGTCGTCGTCCCCACCTATCGCCGTCCACAATTGTTGCATCGCTGCCTGGTGGCGCTGTGTGCGCAGAACGTCGACAAGGATCTCTACGAGATCATCGTGGCCGACGATGGGCCAGACGACGGCACAGCGTTGATCGTCTCGGCCATCGCCAACCAGCCCGGCGGCCCCGGCATCCGCTACGTGCCAGTGGTCGACACGCAGGGGCCCGCTGGTGCGCGCAATCGCGGCTGGCGGTCCGCCCATACACCGCTGATTGCCTTCACCGATGACGACACCATCCCCGACTGTGGCTGGCTGCGTGCCGGCCTCGAAGCGCTGGCCAGCGGCGCCGATGCGGCGGTCGGCCGCACCGTCGTGCCCACCCCTGACCCGCCAACCGACTACGAACGGGACATCGCCGGCCTGCAGAAGGCGGAGTTCATCACCGCGAACTGCTTCGTGACGCGCCGCGCGCTCGAAGCCGTGGGCGGGTTCGATGAGCGCTACCAGCTCGCGTGGCGCGAAGACTCGGACCTGCAATTCGCCCTGATGGAGAGCGGCCACCGTATCGTGGCCGCGCCCGAGGCGACGATCACGCACCCCGTGCGCCCGGCGCCGTGGGGCGTGAGCGTCAGGCTGCAACGCAAGGTGATGTATGACGCGCTGCTGTATCGCAAGTATCCGCGTCAGTATCGGCAGCGCATCCGCCCCGTGCCGCCGCTCGATTACTACGCCATTGTGGTCGCGCTGCTGGCGATGCCCGTCGGGCTGTTCATCGGCCGGATCGGCATGACGTACGCCGGACTTGCGATCTGGCTGGTGCTCACGGCGGCGTTCTGCCAGCGGCGCTTGAAAGGCGCGTCGCGATCCTGGTCGCATGTCGCGGAAATGGTGGTGACCTCCACGCTGATTCCGCCGCTGGCCTTGTTCTGGCGCGCGGTCGGCGGGCTGCGCTACCGGGTGATGTTCTTCTAGGAGCCGGCCATGTCGAGCGCCGGGGTGCATTCGATCGTGGTGTTCCGCGCGTTGCAGCTCGGCGACATGCTGTGCAGCGTGCCGGCCCTGCGCGCGCTGCGGCGCGGCTATCCGCAGGCCCGCATCGTGCTCGTCGGCCTGCCCTCGGCGGCCGGGTTCGTCGACCGCTACGGCGAGTCGATCGACGAACT
The DNA here is from genome assembly GCF_041807905.1 of Uliginosibacterium sp. sgz301328. Lineage (NCBI taxonomy): Bacteria > Pseudomonadati > Pseudomonadota > Betaproteobacteria > Rhodocyclales > Zoogloeaceae > Uliginosibacterium > Uliginosibacterium sp. sgz301328. Next base: position 3,907 of record NZ_JBGVSA010000057.1, on the reverse strand, counting down.
GGTTCCTTTTCCGGGCATGCCGGGCTTGCCGGAGCAGCCGGTCAGTCAGGATCGACGGGAAGGCTTTTTCGATGCGCTGCGGGAGCGTCGTTTCGATCTCGCCATACAGATGCACGGCGACGGCTCCCTCACCAATGCGATCGTCGCCGGCTTCGGCGCGAGGCGCACGGTCGGTTTCGTGCCGCACGGTTCGCCGCCGCGCGAAGGCTTCATCCCGTGGCCCGACGATTTGCCTGAACCATTACGGTACCTCGCGCTGACGCGTTCGCTGGGTCTGGCGGACGAAGGCCCGGCGTGGGATTTTCCGTTGCGTGCCGAAGATCTCGCCGAAGCGGGTGCTCTGCGTGCCGCGGCAGGCCTGCGCGAAGGCGCCTACGTATGCCTGCACGGTGGGGCACGTTTGCCCTCGCGACGCTGGCCGACGATCAATTTCGCGCATGTCGGCCAGTCGTTGGTGGCGCGCGGCTGGCCCTTGGTGCTGACCGGTTCGAGCGACGAGGGCGCCATTGCCGCCGATCTGCATCGCACGCTGCGCGCCATGGGATGCGCGGCCACGATGGTGCATGACATGGCGGGCCGCACCTCGCTCGGCGGCATGGCCGCACTCATGGCGAGCAGTCGCCTGCTGGTCAGCAACGACACCGGGGTGTCCCATCTTGCGGCAGCGCTGCGGCACCCGAGCGTGATCGTGGCCTGTGGCAGCGATGTGCACCGCTGGGCGCCGCTCGATGCGCAACGTCACCGGGTGCTGTGGGCGGATGCGCCATGCCGGCCGTGCGCGTTCGAAGTCTGTCCGTACGGGCACGCCTGCGCGTGGAATGTCACCCCCGCGGCGGTGCTCGCCCAGATCGACGCGCAACTGGAGGAAGCCACCGATGCCGCAGCTTGAACGCCGACTCCGCATCCTGACCTGGCACGTGCACGGCAATTACCTGTATTACCTGAGCCAGGTGCCGCACGACTTCTACCTCGTGACGCGTCCCGGCGACCCGCCCGGTTACGCGGGCCGCACAGGCCAGCTGCCGTGGGGCGACAACGTGCACGAGTTGCCGGAGTTGGCATTGCCCGGCCAGTCGTTCGACTGCGTGCTGTATCAGTCGGCCCGGCATTACGCCGAAGACCGCCTGCAGGTGCTGGACGATGCGCAACGCTCGCTGCCGGCGATCTATCTCGAACACGATCCACCCCAACAGCATCCGACCAATACGCTGCATCCAGTGCAAGACGAACGCGTGCTGCTCGTCCACGTGACGCCGTTCAACGCGCTGATGTGGGACAGCGGAATCACGCCGCATTGCGTCATCGAGCACGGCGTGGTGGTGCCCCCCGGCGTGCATTACAGCGGAGAGCTGCCGCGCGGCGTGGTGGTGGTCAACAACATGCGCGGTCGCGGTCGCCGGCTCGGGCGGGATGTGTTCGAAGAAGCCCGTCGGGCGGTGCCGCTCGATCTCGTCGGCATGGATGCCGAAAGCCTCGATGGCATCGGCGAGATCGGCAACCTGCAACTGGCGGCGTTCACCGCGCGCTACCGTTTTTTCTTCAATCCGATCCGCTACACCAGCCTGGGCCTGTCGATCATCGAGGCCATGATGATCGGCGTACCCGTGGTCGGACTGGCAACGACGGAACTCGCCACGGTGGTGCGCAATGACCACAACGGCTACGTCGATACCGATCCGCAGCGGCTGGTAACGGTGATGCGCCGGCTGATCGCCGACCCCGGATTGGCGCGCGACTGGGGCGAGGCCGGCAGGCGGCTGGCGTTGGAGCGTTTCGGCATCGGCCGTTTCATCGATGACTGGTGCACGGCTTTCGCACGCGTCACAGCGTGATGGCCGATACCGGAGGAGTGAGACATGAACGCCTATGAACCTTCGCGGCGCGTGCTCGTGACGGGCGGCGCCGGCTTTCTCGGATCGCACTTGTGCGAACGGCTCCTGGCCGACGGCCACGAGGTGCTGTGCGTCGACAACTTCTACACCGGACGGCGTGCCAACATCGCCCACCTGCTCGACAACCCGCGCTTCGAGGTGCTGCGCCACGACATCACCTTTCCGCTGTACGTGGAAGTCGACCAGATCTACAACCTCGCCTGCCCTGCCTCGCCCGTGCACTACCAGTTCGATCCGGTACAGACCACCAAGACCAGCGTGCATGGTGCAATCAACATGCTGGGCCTGGCCAAGCGCGTGAAGGCGCGCATCTTCCAGGCGTCGACCAGCGAGGTATACGGCGACCCGCACGTGCACCCGCAGACCGAGGGCTACTGGGGCCACGTGAATCCGATCGGCCTGCGCTCGTGCTACGACGAAGGCAAGCGCTGCGCCGAAACGCTATTCATGGACTACCGCCGCCAACACGGCGTATCGATCCGCGTGGCGCGCATTTTCAATACGTATGGACCGCGCATGCATCCCAACGACGGCCGCGTGGTGTCGAACTTCATCATGCAGGCGCTGACCGGCCAGCCGATCACCGTATACGGTGACGGCCACCAGACGCGCGCCTTCTGCTACGTCGACGACATGGTCGGCGCCTTCGTGCGATTCATGGATAGCGACGACGATCTGTGCGGACCGATCAACCTTGGCAACCCGCAGGAGATGAGCATGCTGGCCATCGCGCGCCAGGTGATCGAACTGACCGGCTCGCAATCGGGCATCGAATTCCGCCCACTGCCCAGCGACGATCCGGTTCAACGCTGCCCGGACATATCGCTGGCGCGCTCGGCGCTGGGCTGGGAGCCCCGCGTGTCGCTCGAAGAAGGGCTTTCCCGCACCATTGCCTATTTCGCGCAACGGGTTGGGACGAACCCGCCCTCGTATCGGCCCCGCGAGGCGCAGCCGTCGATGGGCCGCGTGCGGGCCTGACCCGTCGGTCAGCTCGCACCGGTGGCGGCCACACGCGGTAACATGCCGGCTTGAGTCCCGCCATGACGGGGCGCTTGAGGACTGATACGTGGATTTTCGTTCGATCTATCGTCACGGTTTTGCCCGTGTGGCGACCTGTACCGTGCCCTGTGCGCTGGCGCAACCGCACGCCAATGCCGCCACCATCGCCGCCGTCGCCCGCGAATGCAGCGAGCGCGGCGCAGCGGTGGCGGTGTTCCCGGAGCTGTGCCTGTCGGGCTACGCCATAGACGACCTGTTGCTGCAGGACGTGTTACTCGACGCCGTCGAAGCCGCGCTCGTCCAGCTCGCCGAAGCCTCGCGCGAGCTGCTGCCGCTGATCCTCGTCGGCGCACCGCTGCGCCACGGTCACCGCCTGTACAACACGGCCGTCGCGATCCATCGCGGACGCCTGCTCGGCGCGGTGCCCAAGACCTACCTGCCGAACTACCGCGAGTTCTACGAGCGCCGCCACTTTGCGTCGGGCGCCGGCATCGAAGGCGAGGCGATCGTCATCGGCGGCGTGGCCGTGCCCTTCGGCACCGATCTGCTGTTCGCGGCGCAGGACGTGACCGACCTGGTGGTGCACGCCGAGATCTGCGAAGACCTGTGGTTGCCCGCGCCGCCCAGCGCGCGCGCGTCGCTGGCGGGCGCGCTGGTGCTGGCCAACCTGTCGGCGAGCAACATCACCATCGGCAAGGCCGATACGCGCCATCTGCTGTGCCAGTCGCAGTCGGCGCGCTGCATTGCCGCGTACCTGTATGCCGCGGCGGGCGTGGGCGAGTCGACCACCGATCTGGCGTGGGACGGCCAGACGGCAATCTACGAGAACGGCCGGCTGCTCGCGCAGAGCGATCGCTTTCCCGACGCCGAACGCATCGCGCTGGCCGACGTCGACCTCGGCACCTTGCGCCAGGAACGCATGCGCATGGGTACCTTCGACGACAACCGTCGCGCGCTGGATGTCGACCCGGTCGATTACCGTGTCGTGGAATTCACGCTGGAGCCGCCGCGCGGCG
>NZ_JBGVSA010000056.1:0-5851 GCF_041807905.1 Uliginosibacterium sp. sgz301328 | reverse complement strand
CACTCTGCGTGATGGTCAGGTCCGTCGTCGCGGCATCGTTGTAGGCGTAGATACCGTAGTTTGTGTTGCCGGTGACGTTGCCGGCCACGTCGATGTTCGTCGCGCCAGTGCCAGAGTTTGCGGTAACGATGCCGGACAGGGCTCCACTGACCGTTCCCGCGCTCTGCGTAACCGCCAGGCCCTTGGTGGCGGCGTCGCCATAGGCGTAGACGGCGAAAGCCTCCGTCGCCACAACGTCGCCGGCTACCTGGACGTTCGTTGCGCCGGTGCCAAAGTTCTCGACATAGATGCCAGTGCGGCCGCCGGTGATGGTCCCGGCGGTCTGTGCGACCGTCATTCCGATAGTGTCTGAACCACCGTAGGCGTGGAGGCCGGAGTTTTCGCCCGCAACATTACCGGCGGTGCTCACATGGGTCGCTCCCGTCCCCGTGTTGTACGCGAGGATGCCTTCGTAGAGACCCGTTACCGTCCCACCACTTTGAGAGACCGTCAGGTCTGTGGTCTGGGCCGCTCCGAGGACATAAAGGCCGTTGCCGCTGGCGCCGGTGACGTTGCCTGCAAGGCTGATGCTCGTCGCGCCAGTGCCCTCGTTGTCGACCGAGATACCTTCATAGGCGCCGGTGACGGCACCGCCACTCTGCGTAAAAGTCAGATCGGTAGTTTCATTTCCACCGACGACATAGATGCCGTTGCTGCTCGTGCTGGTGAGGTCACCTGCGACGCTGACGTTTGTCGTGCCGCTGCCGGAGTTGTAGGCGTGGAGCGCATTCCCCACACCGGTGATGGTCCCGCCGCTTTGTACGACCGTCAGGTCCGTGCTGGTGGAGCCATTGGTGGCCAGGATGCCCCCCAGCCCGCCGCCCACGACATCGCCGGCAGTGGCGATGTAAGTGGCCCCCGTCCCCGCGTTGCTGGCAAAGATGCCGGCCTCGCTGGCCGAGATGGTGCCACCGCTCTGGGTGATCGTCAGGTCCGTGGTATTGGATCTGCCGCTGACATGGAGTCCATCGGTGCTGGTGCTGGTGACATCCCCTGCGACGCTGACACTTGTCGCGCCGGTGCCTTCGTTGAGCGCGTAGATGCCGCCGTTGATCGTTCCCGCGCTTTGCGCGACTGTCAGGTCCTTGGTGGCGGTGTCGTTGGCGGCATAGATACCGAAAGATTGTCCCCCCGTCACGTCGCCCGCCACCTGGATGATCGTCGAGCCGCTGCCTGCGTTCTCGGCACGGATACCCGTGCTCTCGGCCGTGATGGTCCCGCCTGTTTGCGTAATGGTCAGGTCCGTGGTGGTTGGGCCGTTGTAGACATCGATACCGGCGCTTCTGCCGGAGACATCGCCGGCGGTGCTGATCTCAGTGGCGCCAGTCCCTGCGTTGTTGGCAATGATGCCGTTTTCGTAACCCGCAATGGTTCCGCCGTTTTGAATGACCTTCAGGTCTGTGGTCTCGAATCCGCCAGTGACATCGATGCCGGAGCCCTCCGTGGCAGTGACATCGCCTGCGACGCTGACGTGGGTCGCCCCCGTGCCATGATTCTGCGCGTAGATACCTTTCGCACCCGATATGGCGCCGGCGCTTTGCGTGATCGTCAGGTCCGTGGCGGTCGAGTCGTTGTAAGCGTTGATGCCGTAACCGTACGTACCGGTGACGTTGCCCGCGACCGTCACGCTTGTCGCGCCGGTGCCATAGTTGTTCGCATCAATGCCGGCGTAAGAGCCTGTGATATTTCCGGCGCTTTGCGTGATCGTTATGTCCGTGGTGGTGGCTGTCGCGTTGTAGGCGCTGATGGCCGCAAAGCTCTGGCTTGTCACGTCGCCGGCGACGTTGATGTCTATCGCGCCTGTCCCGGAGTTGTTGGCGCTGATGCCGTAAGAGGTCCCGACGATGGCGCCGCCGCGCTGCACCACTGTCAGGCCAGAGGTGGTCGCCCCATTCATCACGTTGATGCCGGCCCCATATGCTGCAGTGATGTTGCCTGCGACGTCGATGGTCGTGGCGCCGACGCCGTCGTTCTCCGCGACGATGCCGAAATTGCCGGATACCGTTCCGTCCCGCTGCGTGATCGTCAGGCCCGTGGTGTCTCCCCCATTGCGGGCGTGGATGCCCTCGACGATCCCGGAGACGTTCCCCGAAACGCTGATGTTCGTCGCCCCGTTGCCGTAGTTGTCGGTACGGATGCCGCCCATGGGGCCAGAGATACTGCCGCCATTCTGTATGACCGTCAGGTCGGCTCCTGTTGTAGAAGCATTGCTGGCACGGATGCCGACGTCGTACACACCGGTGACGTCCCCCGAGACGGTCACGGTCGTTGCACCGGAACCGTAGTTCAGCGCATTGATGCCGACCTGGTCTCCCGAGATCGCTCCGCCATCCTGTGTAATGGTCAGGTCCGTGGTGGCACCATCGCCGTAGGCGGAGATGCCTTGGCCCGCGCTGGTGACGTCACCGGCCACGCTCACGCTCGTGGCGCCGGTGCCGTGGTTCTCCACGTAGATCCCCTCACCGCTGCTGGACACCGAGGCCGATTCCCCTACATGAATCGCGATGTCAGTGCCCTCGGCAGTGTTTACCGCAAAGATCCCGCCCCCATTTTCCGGGTACAGCCAGGGCGCGTCCGGGTCGGTCCATGCGGCAATGCTGCCCGACTCCTGGTTCACCGTAATGCTGCCCGCACCCGTGTTGGTGACGTTGATGCCCGTCCCCGGTGCCGCCGTCGGCGCAATGTCGGCCGTGCTGTTGACTGTGATGTCGCCCGAGCCCGAGATGACCACGCCTTCGGTGATCGTGCCCGCGCACTCATAGACACCACCCGTCGCGGAGCACTGCGACTGCGACCAGGCGGGGGCAGAAGAGGTCAGCATGGCGAGGCCAAAGATGGAGGACGCTACAACCGACGCCACACTGAGTGACGCCCGTTTCCCTCGCGCGGTGGAAATCTCGGAGGCGACCGCCCACGTACCAGACGATTCATTCCAGATCACTCGATATTGCTTGTTCATCGTGAGCCTCAATTCGCTTGCTGACCACTGACATGTGGTGTGTCCCGAACACATGAGTGAGGAACCAGGAAGGTGCCACTCGGGTAGTCAGATGCTACGAATGAGGTGTGGTCCGAAATTGACTAAAATCAGTGCGTTAAAGTGAATTTACGGTGTGAGCGGACGGCTGCGACAAGGTCCGATTTGGCGTGAATCCATATCTGTTTTGCGAGTCGGAGATGTCCTACCAAAGGCCGTGAGATCGGCCCTGTTCTACGCCCTGACGGCGGCGTGATGCGCACTCGGCATCCAGGCGGCGTCGCCGCCACTCAGCGTGTTGTGGCCCGACTCGATATGGGGCCAAGGGGGCTCGGCCAGACTCCTCGGCAGCAAACACGCATTGCAGCCTGACGTGTCGACAAATCTGACACACACCGCCAGCGCGATCCGCGCGCACAGCCGTCAAGCCGCGCCAATGCGCGTGGGGCATACCCTTTGCTTACGGTTCCGGCCGCTGCGCTGCGCCGGGCAGTCGGTTCCTGCCTCGAAATTTCGCTGACGCGCACCACCTCGCTCCCGTCGGGGGCGGGCGACCACTCCCTATCGCTGCAGGCGTTCGTGGCACCGCCCACCGTGCCCGTCAATCCGGAGGCAGAACATGAAGCGGTATTGGAAGACGGTACTTTGTGCATGTTCAGCGGTTGCCGTACTGCTGGCGGCGCCAGCGCAGGCCAGGTCCTACACCTTCACGCAGGGCGGCTTTACCGGCGGCGGCACCATCTCGGGTTCATTCGAAGGAGTGGATCTGGACGGCAACGGCCAGTTGTCGTCCTTTGCAGGGGAGGTCACCGCCTTTCATGTGGATTTTTCGGGCAACGCATTGGTCGGCCCGTTCTCCCACGGTTTCGCCGACTTCTGGGGCCTGGTCTATGACATCGGCAGCGGCTTCATCGGCGACGGACTCGGCGGCGACATCGAAGGCATCGCCAGCAATTATCAGAATGCATTCGGCATCGAGTACATCACCGGGCCGGGCTTTGCGCTGCCTTACCTCGGCAGCGTGACGGATCTGGCCACCGGCGCCATGAGCATCACCAACGCGCTCGTGGCCGTGGTGGAAATCCCCGAACCGGCTTCGTTGGCGCTGGTGGCGGCCGGCCTCGCGCTGGCCGTGTTTGTGCGCCGGCGTTCGGCCTGAGGGGATTCGCCCGAACTCATCGACCCGACGCCGCCCGCTGCACGCGACCTATGGTCCGCCATCGCCACGGGCGGCAAATGCCATTGGAGACAGGCATGAACATTCGCATCCGTAACGAACTCATTGCGCTCGCAGTCCTCTGCGCAGCGCTGCTGAGCACACAGGCGCAGGCCCAGACACCGCAGTCGCGCGGGTGCAATGCCTGGACCAACTCCAAGCCGTCTTCACTCGGCGCCGATGGCTGGGCCGCCCTGGAGGCGCCGGTCACGGGCGGCTGCGGCGCCTTGCCGGCAAAGATCTACAACGTGTTCAACCGCAGCCAGCTCGTCAGCGCACTGAACGGCGGCAACCCCACCGCGATCATTCCCGACCCTGCGCAGAAGATCATCTACATCAACGGCACCATCGACCTGAACGTCGATGACAACAACCAGCCGCTGACCGAAGAGTCGTACATGCGCATGTGCAATTACACCGCGCATGCCACGTTCTACGATCCGGTCACGCACGATCAAAGCGGCAATGGCGGATTTTTTGGCGCCTACAAGACAGCCTACGACCCCAACACCTGGATCAAGCAGTCGCTGGACCCGGCCGACAACCGTCCGCCCGCGCTATCGGGGCCGCTCGAAGACGCACGCCTGTGCTTTGCCGAACAACAGCGCAAGCGCGTGCAGATCCACGTCGGCTCCAATACCTCGCTGATCGGCAAGCCCGGCACCAACGCCAGGATCATCAACGGTACCCTGCAACTGGGCCTCCTGCGCACGAGCAACCTCGACCAGAACTACGAAGCCGAGAACATCGTCATCCGCAATATCACCTTCGCCGACTCCTTCGACATGTTCCCCGGCTGGGACCCGAAAGACTCTTTCAGCATCACCATCACCAACACCAACGGCTGCCAGGCCACCTACGATGCGGCCACCAATGCCGGCCCGCATCAATGCAACCCGCGCGGCGGGCGCTGGAACTCCGAGTACGACAACATCTCGGTCGAAAACGCGTGGCGCGTGTGGGTCGACAGCAACACCTTCACCGACGAACCGCGCATCGACAAGCTCTTTCCGCCCGTATTCGCCGCACCCTTCAACGAAGCGACGCAGAAGACGCAGCACCACGACGGCCAGGTCGACGTAACCGTGGGCGCCACACAGGTGACGATGTCATACAACCTGTTCAAGACCCACGACAAGACCAACCTGCTCGGCGGGTCCGACACCGCCAGCGCCGCCACGGGCTACGGCCCCGGCAAGATCGACGTGACCTTCCATCACAACTACTGGCTCAACACCGTGCAACGCATGCCGCGCGTGCGCTTCGGCCGCGTCCACGTGTACAACAACTTCTACGACCTCGACTGGCGCTCATCGGCGGACTACCGCCTCGGCGAAACCTGGACCGTCGGCACGGCCGCCAAGCTGCTCGCCCAGAACAACGTGCTCGACATCCGCAACACCAGTCTCGTCCCGTCTTCCAAGATCGGCGGCTACAGCTCGACCACCAGCAACCGCACGCGCTGCACCGCTGCGGGCTTCAGTCTGGCCGAGTGCGGCACCTACTTTTTCGACAGCGGCACGATCGTCACCACCATTACCGCATCGACCACCACCACCGAGGTGCAGGACATCTTTGCCGCCGTGCTCGTCAAACAGCAGTCCAGCGCCAGCAATGCG
>NZ_JBGVSA010000055.1:0-8326 GCF_041807905.1 Uliginosibacterium sp. sgz301328 | reverse complement strand
GCCACAGACCGCTGTTCGTATCCTGCAGGCGTGCCAGCGCATTGACCTGGGCCCGCAGTGTATCCAGCAGGAATTCCCGCAGGTGATCGCCTTCCGCCAGGCCCAGTAATTCGATGAACTCCGGGATGGCGATGGTGATCCAGCTATTGCCGCGTGCCCAACGCGCGTTCGCGAAATTGTGGCGCCCCTCGAATGTCCAGCCATGAAACCACAATCCGGTCTTCGTATCGAACAGGTACTTGATGTGGATGAGAAACTGGCGCTTGGCCTCTTCGACGTATTCGGGGCGACCCAGCACCAGACCGATCTTGGCCAACGGCATGACCGTCATCATCAGCGTGTCGTCCCAAAGCTGCTGGTCATTGGCGCGCTCGTACACGACATGCTGGAATCCGCCGTCCTCGGTACGCGGCATGTCGTGCATGACCCAATCGGACCACACTTCCAGATACGGGCGGTAGCTGCTGTTGCCAGTGCGCTCGTACAGGTAGGCCAGCGTCAGCATGGCGGCCATCGTATTGATGTTCTTGGTCGGCGTGCCTGCCTTGAAGCGATTGCGGAACCATTCCTCGATGATTGCCAGCGTCCTGGCGTCGAGCGTCTGGTCGTAGTAGCGATACAACCCGTACAGGCCGATGCCGTGGGTCCATTCCCAATCGTTCCAGCCCTTGGTGTCGACGACGCGTCCGTCATCGAGCCGCAGCAGGAACTCTCCCGTTTCGTCCTTGATGTTGATGAGATTGTCGACGAGCCGGCCGATGTGGCCGTGGATGATGACGGGCGTGACGGACGCCGCATGATTTGCTGCCATGGTGGTGCTTCTCCCGGATATGCCTGTGATGGTGCGGTCGATACGCTATCGTTCCCACCGTCCTCGACGCCTTGCTTTTTCTGCCACGGGCGCGCCTTTGTGGCGGGAAATCGAAGGTCGCCCCAAGGAATCGTTTGTAAGCTGCGGGCAGTCATCTCAGGGAGCCTCAGCATGGCCAGCCGCCAACAGCACGTGCCGCGACGCGAGGTCGTGTCGGCATGACTCGTCTACTCATCGAATTGCTTGGTTTTCTTGCCGCTTGCCTTACGACAGTGTCGTTTCTGCCGCAGGCATGGCTGATCTGGAAAACGCGGTCGGCCAAGGGCGTGTCGCTCGGGATGTATTGCGTCTTCGTGACTGGCGTGGGTTGCTGGCTGATCTATGGATTCTTGATCGGCGCGTGGCCGTTGATCATCGCCAATGCGATCACATTCGCACTGTCAGGAATGATCCTCGTGATGAAACTGCGATTCGGGTAGGCCGCGCGTACGCCGGCGTCCGAGCCAGGACGGCGGGCGGCCAAGGCGGCCGGCTGGCGCGACCGTGCGCATGGGCCTGAACGCGTCGGCAGGCAATGGGAGCCAAGCCTTCGACCAACATGGCAAAGACGATCGCTTTGGCTCAAGACTCCCGGCCGGGCTGCGCCGCGCGGACCTTGCTCATCGCCAGGTTGGCGGCGGCGGTGCGGGTTTCGACGCCGAGCTTTTCGAAGACGTGTTCCAGATGCTTGTGCACCGTCCGCGGGCTGCTGCCGAAGATGTCGGCGATGTCCTTGTTGGTCTTGCCTTTGATCACCCAGTACAGCACTTCCGCTTCGCGCTGCGTGAGGCGGAACGCGGCCATGAGGGCGTCGATGACGGCGGCGTCCGATTCTTCGCGCAGCACCAGCAGCCATTCGCCGTCGCCGGTCTGATCGTGCAAAGTGAAGATCAACCGTCGCGCGCCCTGCACGACCACCAGCGGTGGCAGCAGCGCATCCGGCGCGTGCGCATGGCGCGCCAGTGATTGATCGATCCATTGCACCACCGGGGTGGGGGCCATTTCGGCTTCGCCTTCAAAGTAGCGCATCAGCAACTGACGCCCGAGCGCCGTCTGCCACGTGACGCGTCCGGTCGCTACGCGCACGGCGATGGTGGCCTGCCCGAAGGCGTCGAGCGCACTGCGCGCCTGTCGCATGAGGCGCGCGCTCGACAAGTGTGTGGCGATGCGCGCAATGACCTCGCCGGTGCGGATCGGCTTGGTCACGTAGTCCGTGCCGCCGGCGGAAAACGCCGCGATGACGTGCTCGGTCTCGGTCAGACCGGTCATGAAGATGATCGGGATGTGTTGCGTCGAAAAGTCCGCCTTCAACCGGCGCGAGACTTCAAAGCCATCCATGCCCGGCATCATCGCGTCGAGCAGAATGATGTCCGGCACTGCCTGCCGGGCGCGCTGCAGCGCGGCGTCGCCATTGGTGGCGACCAGCACCGTGTAGCCGGATTCGTCCAGCGCGTCGTGCAGTACGGAAAGGTTTTCCGGTACGTCGTCGACGATCAGTACGATGTCGGCGGCGGCGCGGTCAAGACTGGAACTCATCTCACGCATCTCCGCGAGAGTAACGGTGACGTTCCAAGGGGAAGCCCTGCAATCTGTGCGCACAGGTACTGCCGTGCGTCGTCTTTCCCGGTCGGCGGATCATCCGCATCCGGGGGCAACGAGTCTCGTGGGGCTCCACGGAAAGCGTGTTATGCGTCGGCATGGAGGTCGTTCTTGATGATTTCGGTCATGCGTTCGAGCTGGAACTGGCGGGCCAGTGCGCGCATGCGTTCTACGTAAGGCGCGTGCTCGGCGTCCAGTGCTGCGATCCGGTCGAGCTGTTCGTGGATGCCGCGCACGTAACCGATCGATACCTGGTCGGCCAGCGCTTCGAGGTGATGGCGCGGCGGGCGCGACGTGGGGGCAGCAACAACGGTCGGGGGCGCGGCCGAAGCAGGTGGGGCGTCGATCCATTCCAACTGCAACTTACGGCCGATCCAGGCGAGCAGGTCGGACACCTTCACCGGCTTGAGGTGGAAGTCCTCCGCCGGCAAATCCACGTCGTGGTCCAGCGCCTTGTCGAAAGCGTTGGCCGAGATGATGGCAATGTGCGCATCCGACAGGCCGCGTGCGCGGATCTGGCGGATCGTCTCCCATCCGTCGATGCCCGGCATGGCCAGGTCGAGAAAAATCAGATGCGGCGCAAAGCGCGGCAGCACTTCGAGGCATTCCACGCCAGAGGCCGCCTGGTCGATTTCAAAGCCGAGCGGGGCAAGGATGTTCACCAGCATCTCGCGGTCGACCTGCTCGTTGTCGACGATGAGAATGCGCCGCCGCTCGCCTTTGTAGCCGATGTGGGTGGCGCGCGGCAGTTCGCGCTCGGCCTGGGTGGAGTGCACCTGGCCCAGGTACATGCGCACGGTAAACAGCGTGCCGCGTCCGAGTTCGCTGGAGATCTTCAATTCGCCGCCCATCAGATCGGTGAGCATCTTGGCAATGGTCAGGCCGATGCCGGTACCGCTGGTGGTCGTGTTGTGCGCCGCACTGCCGCGCGCAAAGGGCTCGAAGATGCGGTCGATTTCGTCGACAGGAATGCCGGGGCCGGTGTCTTCGATCTCGAAGGTCGCCATGTCGCGCAGGTGGCGGATGCGGAAAGTCACCGCGCCCGACTGCGTGAATTTCACCGCATTGCCGAGCAGGTTGATCAGTATCTGCCGCAGGCGTTTCTCATCGGCGCGCACCACCGCCGGCAAATCACCCTGCGGTTCGAAGTGGAATTCGATGCCCTTGTTGCGCGCCTGAAGCTCGAACATGTTCACCAGTTGGCGGACCATGTCACTGAAGTCGATCGCGCGCACCGCGAGCGTGAGTTTTCCGCCTTCGATGCGTGCAATGTCGAGCGTGCCTTCGATGAGCGAGAGCAGGTGGTCGCCACTGCGGCGGATGATGTTGAGCGCTTCGTGGCGATGGGCGGGAATCGACGGGTCGCCGTCGAGAATCTGCGCATAGCCGAGGATGCTGTTGAGCGGCGTACGCAGTTCGTGACTGATCGACGTGATGTAGCGGCTCTTCGCCTGGTTGGCCTGTTCCGCCACGATGCGGGCACGCTGCAGTTGTTCGTCGGTGCGCCGGTGCAGTTCGATCTCGCGGATCAGAAGGTGCGTCTGGCGGTTGGATTCTTCCTGCGCCACTTGCCGGCTCTTGTGCGTGAGCACCAGCCACCACGCTACGATGCCGCTAACCAGCAGCAAGGCGGCAAAGGCTTTGACGAAAGCCATGCGCAATTGCGGCAGCAGCACCGTGTCGGCGCCAAGCATTTGCGCCTCGTGGTAGTACAGCATGCCAAGCAGCAGGCCGAGGAAGGGCACCACCACCGACATCAGCAACAGGTAATGCGCGAGCCCGGTGTCGACGTATGGCCACATCCCGCGCGGCAGCACGCGGCGCAGAACGGACGTCCATTGACTCGACAGACGCGCCTGCGGCTTGCACAGATCGTTGCAGCGGGCATCCAGCGCACAGCACAGCGAACAGATCGATCCATGGTAGGCAGGGCAGTGCGCCATGTCGTCCGCTTCGTAATGGCGATCGCATATCACGCAGCGCGAAGTGCCGGCTGTTTGTTCGGCGCTGCCGCGCGCCAGGTAGTATTTTCCACCGGTCGCCCAGGCAATGAGTGGAGACGCCACCAGCGCGGTGGCCAGTGCGATGAACGAAGCAAACGCTTCCGCGCCACGGCCGAGCAGTCCGACGTAGGCCGACACCGACAATACCGACGCGATCACCATCGCACCGGTACCCACTGGATTGATGTCGTACAGGTGCGCGCGCTTGAACTCGATGCCGCGCGGCGATAGCCCGAGCGGCTTGTTGATGACGAGATCGGCCACCACCGCCACGATCCACGAAATGGCAATGTTCGAGTACAACCCCAGCACCTGGCCGAGAGCCTGGAATACGTTCAGTTCCATCAACAGCAGCGCGATGAGCGTGTTGAACACCACCCATACGACGCGGCCCGGATGACTGTGCGTGAGGCGAGCGAAAAAATTCGACCATGCCAGCGACCCGGCGTAGGCGTTGGTCACGTTGATCTTGAGCTGCGAGATGATCACGAACGCCGCCGTCACGGCCACCGCCACGGAAGGGTGCGAGAAGATCGACTCGAAGCCGACGAGGTACATCTGGTTCGGATCGACGGCGCGATCTTCTGGTACCGAATTGCGGATCGCAAGGTAGGCCAGCAGGATGCCGCCGAGCATCTTCGCCACGCCCAAGACCACCCATCCCGGCCCGCCGACCAGCACGGCGGCATACCATCGCAGACGATTGGCGGGGGTGCGCTCGGGCATGAAGCGCAGGTAATCCACCTGTTCGCCCATCTGCGTGATCATCGCAATGCCCACCGTAAGCGCCGCACCGAACAGGTACGCGTCGAACTGGCCGCCATTTCCCTTGATGCCGGCATAGCGGGTCAGGTCGGCGATGACGCCCGGGTTCTGCCACAGCACGAACAGATAGGGCAGGGCCAGCAGTACCAGCCACACCGGCTGCGTGAGCGTCTGCAGGCGGCTGATCGCGGTGACGCCGTGCGTCACCAGCGGAATCACCACCAGTGCGCAGAGGGCATAGCCGATCCACGGCGGGATATCGAAGGCCAACTCCAGGGCGTAGGCCATCACTGCGGCTTCGAGCGCGAAGAAGATGAAGGTGAAGCTCGCGTAGATGAGCGAGGTGATGGTCGAGCCGATGTAACCGAAGCCCGCGCCACGTGTGAGCAGGTCCATGTCCACGCCGTACTGGGCGGCATAGAAGCTGATCGGCAGGCCGCACAGGAAGATGATCAACCCGGTCGCCAGAATCGCCCAGAACGCATTGATGAAGCCGTAATTGACCAGCAGCGTCGCACCGACCGCTTCGAGCACAAGGAAAGAAGCCGCTCCGAACGCCGTATTCGCCACGCGTAGCGCCGACCATTTGCGAAAGCTGCGGGCGGTAAAGCGCAGGGCGTAGTCTTCAATGGTCTCGTTGGCGACCCAGGTGTTGTAGTCGCGGCGAACCTTGACGACGCGCTGAGGCGCATCGCCGGCATCGGGACCGATGGAAGGGTCCGGGCTGGGAATCATCTCTGTGGTGTGTTGGGAGTGGCGGCCGGTTCATTCTTAAGCGTGAACCGTGCCGGAATGATGCGCGGTGCCTGGCCGGCTATCGCGCCGGGCGCTTCGAGCGGATTTCCATCCAATCCGGACCGCGTTCGGTGCGCCGAAAACCGAGCTTTTCGTAGACGCCATGTGAATCGCGCGTGATCAGCAACCATTGATAAACCGACGCCAAGTCCGAATGTCCGAGGATGTGCTG
Organism: Uliginosibacterium sp. sgz301328; assembly: GCF_041807905.1. Lineage (NCBI taxonomy): Bacteria > Pseudomonadati > Pseudomonadota > Betaproteobacteria > Rhodocyclales > Zoogloeaceae > Uliginosibacterium > Uliginosibacterium sp. sgz301328. The sequence goes on along the minus strand of NZ_JBGVSA010000055.1, from coordinate 2,142 downwards.
CACCATGGCCTGGCCAATGCCCTGGCGTCGGTGGGGTTCGTCGACAATGACGTCCAGGATGTAGGCGAAGCGGGTTTGGTCGGAGATGACGCGGGCGAAGCCGATCTGGTCGCCTTGTGGGTCGAACGCACCGACCAGTAATGCGGAGTGTTTTGAGCCGGCGATCACTTCGTCGATGCCGATGCCGGGTGACCAGAATGCCGTGGCGAGCATCGCGGTGACGCGCGGAAAGTCCATGCGGTCGAAGCCGCTTTGAAGGGTGTATTCCATGGTGATAGGGAGTCTATCGGCGGGGCTGCGTCTGAGAAAGGCCCTTTTCTGGTGGGGCTTGGGTTTTCGGACGTCGTCTTGACTGCTTGGGTGCGGTGGCAGGGAGTTCGTCTTTGCCATCTCTTGTCCGACAGAGACTGTCGTCGTAGTAGGGAGGTAGGGCGGAAGAGTGAAGCGTCATCCGCCATTGCATCCCAGGCGTACAACGATGAAAGGCCCTTTCTTGCTTGATTCTTTGCCGTGCCTGGCTGGTCTCGACTGCGTGATTACGTTGGCCGGGAGTTCGCCCCGGCGGGCGAGTCACTTTCTTGTTATCGACAAGAAAGTAACCAAAGAAGCGACCCCACAGCGTCGTCGGCCTTCGGCCGATACCCTGCGCTGCGCGGTCGAGAAGGCGGCTGCGGAACTCGCCCTTTGGGCTCAAACAGTCCTCGCCGCTTGTCAATACTCTCCGAAGAACCGCTCCAAATCTAGGCCAGAAGGCATTCGACGCTAGAACTACCCATAAATTTACCCACCAAAGGACTTCCAGCGGCGGGTCGTCGCGGTTTGGGTAGGAATTACCCAAAAGAAGAGGGCTCTATTTTTTCCACGGGCCAAACTGCCGAGGATCGGCCAATATTCCTTTCTTGAAAAACTCTCTCGGAAGGTATTTCGTTAGGAGGCCAAGAACCACAACAAAAACCGGAAGAAAGACGAATAGCATAATTCTTGTTTCGCCAATCCCTGTGATATGTCCAAAGGCGGCGGCCGCAATGAGCGCCCATGCAGCTGCCCCTCCCAATGCTCCACACCCTATGACAATAGTCATTCTAACTGTTGCATACAGACGCATCCAGTTCATGGCTTCTTCCAAATGTCTGAAATATCCTTAATGACACTCCATGTATTGGAACCCACGCCTAAAATCAATATTGACTGTGTGGTCCCATAAGGAGCTACCGTATTCAGGATGGGGATTATCGTTTGATTGGAGAATTTTGGCACTGTCACGCCGAAGATAGATCCCGTTTTAGTTATTCCATCTGTAGCCCCCACCTTCAGTGGTGCTTGAAAACCAAGTGAAGAAAGCGACAGCGCAAGGTTGGCGCCATCATAGGCAGTATTACCTAATCCGGGCAATGCGGAGTTAATCCAATACCTCATTGGATTAAACCCAGGGGCGTCATTGTTCTCAATGCGGTGCGACAAAGAATCGATTCCTTCATGCGTATCACTCAATCCCAAGATTGCCGTCGGAACACCTAGGGCACACCCTGCTCCACTTGATAAGCACAGACCTACGCCAACGTTTGTTTTTATTGCTCCCGCTGCCGTCTTGATAACATCTACTGCCACCCCTGTGGGATCACGCAGGATTGCATCAGCGCTCTTGTCAAGGAATGAGTAATTGAAAAACCCATTTCCTTGCAGGGACGTCACCCAGTTGATTTCATTTCCGAGCGTTGCGACCTCTGCCTCACTCACGTAGTTCTGAGCATATTCCTCGCTGTCTTTTGCATACTGCGCCCAGCATTTCAGGATGTAGCAGGCAGCCTTTGTCAGGCGCGCTTCTTCTTCGCTGTCTCCATTTGCATGCGATTTGATTGCCGCTTTTTCGTCCTGGTGCAATTGTCGATTATACAAATCCGCCATCCCGGCAGTCCCTGCCGCAGCAGCCCCTTGGCTTCCTCCGCCCGCAACGACATAGGCTACCGTGTCGCCTGCCAGTTGCAGGATCGCATTGCGTTCATTGGCGCTGAGATCTGGCAGTAAATCCAGTTGGTCTTTCAGTAGAGCGATTGCCGCCGTCGCGCCACCTACTGCCGCAGCCCCTGTCCCGAAGTCACCGCCCAATGCCTTGCTCACGAGACCGCCAACCAAGGCATGCAC
>NZ_JBGVSA010000054.1:0-9934 GCF_041807905.1 Uliginosibacterium sp. sgz301328 | reverse complement strand
GGACTGTTTGAGGAGCGTAGCGACGAGTTTCGCAGCCGCCTTCTCGACCGCGCAGCGCAGGGGATCGGCCAACGGCCCACGACGCTGTGGGGTCGTTTTCTTGGTGACTTCTTTGTCGATAACAAAGAAGTTACTCGCCCGCCGGGGCGAACTCCCGGCCGTCGAGCATCAGCAATCGACACTACCGTTGATAGGCGAAAGCACACACAAGATAGGGCTCTTTCGAGGAAGCTTCCGCGCGGGAACGCAGGTCCCTCTGTTGGGACGAACGCCCGGCCATCGAGCATCAGCAGTCGAGACCAAGTCTGCAAAGCCAATGCCCACGCAAAAAAGGGCCGTTCGCACCACGTAACCCGCCCTCCCCTACCCTTCTCGTACTGGCGCCGTCAGCGGCAACAACAAGGTAAACACCGTCCCCTCGCCCTGCGTGCTGGAAACGCCAATCCGCCCCCCCAGCACCCCCGTCACGATGTTGTGCACGATGTTCAACCCCAGACCGCTCCCATCGCGCCCGAGCCGCGTCGTGAAGAACGGATCGAAAATGCGCCCCAGATTGGCGGGCGGGATGCCTACGCCGTCATCCTCGCAGGTAATGATCACGTCGTTGTCGTCCCCCAACCTGCCCCGGAGCTGCACCAGACCGGATTCGCGTCCGTCGAATGCGTGCGTCATGGCGTTGCCGATGAGGTTGCTGATGACCTGTCCGAAGGGACCGGGGAAGCTGTCCATCCAGATGTCGCTCTCGACATCCACCTCCACGCTGTACGGCGTCTTGCGGAACATCGGCTGCATGGTCAGCAAGACTTCGTGGATGACTTCTTCGAGGTTGAACACACGGCGCTGCGAACTGGTCTGGTCGACGGCGACCTGCTTGAAACTGGAGATGAGCTCGCCCGCGCGCTGCAGGTTGCGTACCAGGATGTCCGCTGCCGAGCGCCCTTCGCTGAGGAACTCATCCAGTTCCGAACGACGCAGGCCGTTCTGCGCCTTGGCGATGAACTCGCGATTCATGTCGTGCAGCGTGCTGGCCACCATCAGGCTGTTGCCGATCGGCGTGTTCAACTCGTGCGCCACGCCTGCGACGAGCGAACCGAGGGCGGCGAGTTTCTCCGAGCGGATCAACTCGGTCTGCGTGCGCTGCAAGGTGTCGAGTGTGGCGCTCAGTTCGCGATTGGCGGCGGCCAGATCGCGCGTGCGCTCGAACACACGCCGCTCCAACGAGGCGTTGAGTTCTTCGACCTGTCGTTGTGCGGAGCGCATGGCGGTGATGTCGACGGTCGCCACCAGCCAGCAAGGCTCGGTGGTGATCACGCTGCGCACGTGCAATTGGCAATCGCGGATGCCGCCGTTGCGCGAGCGCAGACGGATCGAGAAGCCGCTCACGTAGCCCCGTTCGCGCAGCTCGTGCGAGAGAGCCTCGCCGACTTCCGGATCGGCGTAGCGTTGCAGGTCGGTTGGCGAGTGGCCGAGCATTTCCTCGCGCGAGAAGCCGAACACTTCGCAGGCCGACGGATTGACGTCGAGGTAGACGCGGTCGGACTGGCGGATGAGAAACAAGGGGATGGGCGCGTGCTGGAAGATCGACGAGAACTTGTGCTCGCTGTGCTGCAATGCTTCGAGGATGCCGATGCGCGCGAATTCGGCTCCGGCGCGCGCCGCGCCCAGTTCGGCCAGCGACTGCGCCTCATGGAGGTTGCGCGGAGGCGAATCGAAGAGCAGCGCCAGCTGGCCGATGACGGCGCCTTCTTCGTCGCGCACCGCCACTGCCACGAAACTGTCGAGGTCTTCGCAGGCCGACAGCACGGGGTCATCGCTGAAGGCGGCGTGCGCCTGTGTGAGGCGAATGAACAGGCCATCGCGTTCGAGTCGCGCCGCCACGCCCGATGGCGCGGTGAGCCGTCCCTCGGGGATCGCCCAGCGTGGAGACGACGCCCAGCTCGCGACGACTTCGGTGCCGTTCTGTCCCGGCGTGGAGTAGGCGAGATAGGCCGCTTCCGCACAGGCACCACGTGCCAGTGCGCCGAGCGACTGCTCAAGGAAGAGCTGCGGCGCGCTGCCGGCACCGATGCGTGCCAGCGCCGACATGGCGTCGGTCATGCGGCGGCGGTCGGTGATGTCGTTGAGCAGTACGACATGTTGCGTCAGCAAGCCCTGGTCGTCGCGCAGCGGTTGCACTTCGGCTTCCACCCAATAAGTGTCGCCACGCTGATCGCGGCAGGGTAGTTCGACGCCACGCAGCGACTCGCCGCGTGTCATGGCGTCGACCAGCGGCGCGAACGGTCCGCCGCCCGCTTCGCCGCGCAGCAACTGGATCAGCGGCGTGCCCAGGATCTGTGTCGACGCGAATCCGGAGCGCTCGGCAAAGGCGTCGTTGTGCCACTCCACCAGCCCCATCGCATTGGTCAGCACGACCAGGTTGGTGGTGCGCTCCACCACGGTGGCCAGGCGGCGGATTTCTTCTTCGGCGCGCTGTCCTTCGGTGATGTCCTCGGCGATCGAAACGATGCGGATCGGGTTGCCGCTGGCATCGCGGATCAGGCTGTTGAACCAGCGGCACAGTACGTAGTGCCCGTCGTGATGCACGTTGTGCGTGTGTCGGCGCACCACGCCCGTGGTGCTGCGCAGATCGGTCTCGACTTCGGAGAGCACGGTGTCCTCGCGCGCGCCGTCGATCAGGAACGACACATGGCGGCCGAGGACTTCTTCGCGCCGCCAGCCGAACATGTGCATGGCGGCCTCATTCCAATCGAGCACGTGCCAGCCCAGGTCGCATTCGATGACCGCCAGCGGACTTTGTTCGACCAGTGTGCGCAGGCGCTGCTCGCGGTCGCGCAGGGCGCTTTCCACGCGCATGCGCTCGCGCAGGTCGACCTCCAGCGCGCGGTTCTTCTGTTCGAGCGAGTGCAAGGTGGTGCGCAACGCCTGCCGCGTGGTTTCGAGTTGTGCGCCGACGTTGCCGATCTCGTCGCGCCAGATGGATTCGATGGGCACTTCGAGCTCTCCACGCGCCAAGCGCTCCGCCGAGCCCGACAGACGTTGCAGCGGCGTGCCCAGGCGCCATTGCAGGACCATCAGGATGAGCACGACCGACGAGGCGACCTGCAGGGCCAGCATGCCGACGAGGGTGGCGATCTGGCGGGTGTATTGCTCGACGAAAGGCGCGTCGGTGATTTCGATGTGGGCGTGACCGATGATTTCGCCGCGATGGACGATGTCTTCGTCGATCGCGTGGAGCGTCCCGTCGCGTCGCGTCGCGTCTTCGCGCGCGACGAAGCTGCCCAGGTGCGGGTCGCGCACTTCGATCCGCACCATCGCGGGGTCGCGCATGAGCGCGTCGACCAATGCGCCGGCGGTCTCGGAATCGAGCGCCCAGAGGCTTTCGCGCACGCCGAGCGTGAGCACTTCGGCGTCGCGGCGCAGTTGGCGCGAGACTTCGGATTCGAGCGTGTCGCGGTACAGGCGCACGCTCAGGTAGGTGCCGATGACGGCGGCCGGCAGCAAGGTGCCGAGCAGCACGGCGATGACGACGGCGCGGCGCACCGTCAGTTGCGGGAGAAAACGCGGTCCGATCAAGATGGCGCGGGCCCGCCGGGGCGCGTGCGCAGCCATTGTTGCAGTTCGGCCGCTTCCATCGGCTTAGCGAACAGGTAGCCCTGCGCTTCGCGGCAGCCCATGTCGCGCAACAGTTCGAGTTGCTGCGAGGTCTCGACGCCTTCGGCCAGCGTTTCGATACCCAGTTTGTCGGCCAGTCCGACCACCAGCTCCGGAATGCGGCGCGCGCGCTCATCGTGGGCGATGTCGCGGATGAAGCCGCGATCGATCTTGAGCCGGTCGACGTGCAGACGCTGCAGATACGACAGCGACGAGAAACCCGTGCCGAAGTCGTCGACGGCGATGCGCACACCCATGGCCCGCACGGCGTCGAGGATCAGCGTGACGTGTTCGCCTTCTTCCATGGCCATCGATTCGGTCAGTTCGAGTTCGATCGAAGAAGGTTCGACCGCCGTGTCGTCCAGTACCGAGCGCAGCATGTCGAGGAATCCCGGGTGGCGCAACTGGTATGACGAAACGTTGATCGCCATGCGGCCCACGTCGAGTCCGTCGCGGGCGAACTGCGCTTGCTGCCGGCAGGCCGCGCGCAGGACCCATTCGCCGATCGCCACGATCATGCCTGAGCGTTCGGCCAGCGGAATGAAGCGGTCGGGCGGGATCAGCGAGCCGTCTTCGCCGCGCCAGCGCAGCAGGGCTTCGACACCTGTGATACGGCCGCTGCGCATGTCGATCTGCGGCTGGTAGACCGCATACAGGCGCTGGCGCTCCACGGCGTGCCGCAGCGCCTGCAGCAGGCGTGCACGCTCGCCGATCTCGATGGCCATGTCGCGCGTGAAGAACGCGTATTCGCCCCGGCTGGCGACCTTGGCCCGGCGCATCGCCATGCTGGCGTACTTGATGGCATCCGCGCCGTCGCCATCGACGTCGACCAGGTGCGCGATGCCCATGGTGGCGGATACGCGCAGCGCCTGTCCGTCGATCTGGAAGGGCTCATTGAACAGACGGCTGAGCGAGGCGGGCATGAGGTCTTCGACGCGGCCCAGCACGCCGAACAGGTCGACCGCGATGCGCGCGACTTCGCACAGCGCCGGCAACTGGCCACGCAGGCGGCGCGCCACGGCGCGCAGGAGCGCGTCGCCGAAGCTCGGCCCCAGCGAATCGTTGGTGTCGGAGAACTGATCGATATCGATCAGCGCCAAGGTGTGTTCGCCGCGCTCGGGCGAAGCCAGCCGTACGTCGAGCTGCGAGACGAGACTGACGCGGTTGGCCAGCCCGGTGAGCGGATCGAAATAGGCGCGCTCGTGCAGGCTGGTGAACAGCCGCGTGTTGTCCAGCCCGATCGAGATGTTGGCGCAGAACACCTGTAGCAACTGGCGCGTGGCGTCATCGACGGGCGACGCGGTATCCAGCCACGCGGCCATGTTGCGGTGGTCGCGCGCCGAGAAAAACAGCGTGGTGCCGTCGGCGCTGAACAGATGGCGCTCTTCGGCGAGGCACAGGTTGATCTGCTCGCGGATGCGGGTGTCGAGAATCCGCGATACCGGCTGGTCGATGAGCGGGGAATAGCGGCCGGCCGCGGCGATGACGATCGGCGTGGCGGCGCTGTCGTCACCGTCGCCGTCCTGCGCGCAGATGAGCCCTTCGGGGCGCACGCTGAGCAGGGCCGACAGTTGGGTGATGACGCCGGCGGCGAAATTGCGCATGCCGGTCAATGCCATCAGTTCGCCGGTGGCGTGTACCACCATGGTCAGCCCGCGACGCGCGGCATTGATGGTGCGGATCTGGTCGTACGAGCGGATCGCAGCGGTCAGCGTGGTGTATAGCTTGTTGCGGGTGAGCTCCGACTTGGTCTTGTAGTCGTTGATGTCGTAGTCGCGGATCGCTTCGAGTTCCGGCGCGTAACCGGGCTGGCCCGTGCGCAGGATGATGCGCGTGTCGGTCAGGCCGAATTCGTCGCGGATCTGGCGCACCAGGCGCAGACCGGCGTCGTCGTGTTCCATCACCACGTCGAGCAGGATGACCGCGATGTCGGCCTCGCGCGCGAGAATTTCGCGCGTCTGCGCGGCGGAGTAGGCATGCAGGAACTCCACCGGCCGATGCAGGACCGGCGTGCTGCGCAGGGCGAGAGAAGTGGTGGCGTGAACGTCCTCGTCGTCGTCGACGATCAGCACGCGCCAGGCGCCGCCTGCGCGGGCATGCGGCACGTCCTCGCCGTCTTCGCGCAGGAACAGGAGTTCATCGCCGTCGTCAGTCGCCGCCACTGCCGTCCTCCTTCATGCTGCCCGCATCGAACCGATGTTGCCGGCATGACGCCCGCGATCCCATGTGTCGATGCCGCCGGGCGCGCACGGTCCGTGATCAACCGTGGCCGGGAGACAGTACCGGCCCCACGCTTACTCTATCGGCATCGACGCTTCCGACTGAATACCGACCTAGGGGTATCCAGTCGGGGCAGCATTCCACGGCGCGCGGAATGCTGATGAAGCAGTGTTGTGGCCGGCCTTGCTCAGGGCAAGGGGGCTTCGAGCGCAAACAGCGATTCTACGGTTTCACGCTGGCGCACGAGGTGCATCGTCTCGCCGTCGACCATGACTTCTGCCACGCGCGGACGCGTGTTGTAGTTGGAGCTCATCGCCATGCCGTAGGCGCCGGCCGACAGGATCGCCACCAGGTCGCCTTCGGCAAGGACGAGTTCACGATCGTGTCCGAGGAAGTCGCCGCTCTCGCACACCGGGCCGACCACTTCATAGCGCTGGGCGGCGCCATCGCGTCGCACCACCGGCGCGATCTGGTGATAGGCGTCATACAGGGCGGGACGCGCCAGATCGTTCATGGCCGCATCGACGATGGCGAAGTTCTTCGTCTCGCCGTGCTTGAGGAACTCCACGCGCGTGAGAAGCAGGCCCGCGTTGCCCACCAGCGAGCGGCCCGGCTCGAAGCACAGCGTCTCGGGGCGGCCGGCGAAAGCGGCCAGCAGCGGCGCCACGTAGTCAGCGGCACTCGGCGGCACTTCGTCGTCGTAGCGGATGCCCAGGCCGCCGCCGAGATCGACGTGGCTGAAGCGGATGCCTTCGGCCTCGAGCGATTCAATGAGTCCACGCAATTTCTCTGCCGCCTCGGCCATCGGTGCTGCATCCAGCATTTGCGAGCCGATGTGGCAGGCGATGCCGCTGACCTTCAGGTGCCTGGACGCGGCCGCCTTGCGATACAGGGCCGCGGCTTCGTCGAAATCGACGCCGAACTTGTTTTCGCGCAGGCCGGTGGAAATGTACGGGTGGGTCTTGGGGTCCACGTTCGGATTGACGCGAAACGCCATCGGCGCAGGCTTGCCGGCTTCGGCGGCGACTTCGATCAGGCGGTCCAGTTCGGCGGCCGATTCGAGGTTGAAGCAATGGATGCCGGCGTCCAGCGCCTGGCGCATCTCGGCCCGACTTTTGCCCACGCCTGAGAACACCACGCGTTCGGGGCGACCGCCCGCCGCCAGCACGCGCGCCAGTTCGCCGCCCGAAACGATGTCGAATCCGGCGCCCAGGCGGGCAAACAGATTCAGAACTGCCAGATTGCTGTTGGCCTTGACGGCGTAGCACACCATGGCGTCGCGGCCGGCCACGGCTTCGGTCCAGGCGCGGTAAGCCCCTTCCAGCGCTGCGCGCGAATAGACGTAGACCGGCGTGCCGAAGCGCTCGGCGACGCGGGCCAGCGGCACGGACTCAAGCGCGAGCCCCTGGGCGGATTCGGAAAGGGTAGGAATGGCAAAAGACATGGTCGATGATTGGGTGGGGGCGAGTATCAGGGCTGGATCGGCGCCATCGGAGCCAGCGGGGCCGAAGCCGCTTCTTTGCTAACATCGTCAGCCGATACCGGAGGGCTGGCCTCGGCAGGCGCCGGCGTGGCCGCGGCGGGTTGGCGCGGCGGCGGGGGCAGGTACAGCGCGCCCTTGATGCCGCAGGCGGCGCAGACGGTGGCAAGCACGATCGGAATGATGATGGAGCGCATGCGCGGGTTCGTTATTGAAAAACGGAAAGCCGCCATGGTAACAAAGGACACCCAAAGAGATGGATGAAGCAGAATTTCTCGACCTGGCCGACGCCGAAATGGCGCGTCTGGAAGAACGCATCGAAAGTACGCTGGACGCCGCCGATATCGACTGCGACATCGAGCCGCAGGCGGGCGGCATCCTGCAACTGACGTTCGAGGACGACAGCAAGATCATCATCAACCGCCATGCCGCGGCCCGCGAAATCTGGGTCGCCGCGCGCTCGGGCGGTTTTCACTTCAAGTACGCCGAGGGCAAGTGGATCGGCACACGGGACGGGGAAGAGCTGTATCGCGCGCTGTCGCGGTTGATTTCGCAGCAGAGCGGCGGCGCCGTGGTGCTCTGACAGGGTTGCGAACGCCGGCCGGGCGTTTGCTGTCGTGGCGCGACCTGCAGGATGACGTTGGCGGCAGCAACGCCCCCGCGCTGAAGGCCGCGCCCCCTTACCAACGGTCCAGTCGCCGGGTGGGCGTGTCGCGATAGACGACATGCTGCATCGTCGCCGGCAGATCTTTCAGTGCATCCACCAGGAACGCCGGCCGCAAGGGCAGGCGGCCGAGCGTGTCGATCGGGGCCCACCGATGCCGCAGATCGAGGTGCGATTCGACGCCATTCACGTCCCGCGTACGTGGTACGGCGTCGGGCTCGATTTCGGCGAGGAAGTACATCGACCATTCGTGAAACGGACGTCCGTCGGGCAGCGCGAAGAAGTTCTCCACGAAAAACAACGGTCGTACCACATGCGCGCTTATGGCGAGCTGCTCGTGAACTTCGCGCGCAACAGCCTGTGCTGCGCTTTCGCCGAACTCCAGTTGCCCGCCCGGCAGATACCAGAAGCTGGCGCCGGCCTCCTGCGTGACGAGCAAGGCGTTGTCGCGCAGCACCACGGCCGCGGCGCGACAGTTGAAGACTCCGCCCTCCGTTCGGAATGTCAGCATTCGCCCTGGGCTGCCTTTTCGTTGATCGTGCGCCGGCGCTCTTCCATCTCCTGCCGCAACTGTCGGCGCATCTTGGCGGCTTCGAAGCGTCGGCGCTCGTCGGCGTTGGCGGGCACCAGAGGCGGCACGCCCACCGGTTTGAAGTCGTCGTCGACCGCCACCATGGTGAAGAAGCAACTATTGGCGTGACGCACCACTTTGGAGCGGATGTTCTCGGTGATGACCTTGACGCCGATTTCCATCGATGTGGTGCCGGTGAAGTTCACCGAGGCCAGGAAGGTGACCAGTTCGCCAACGTGAATCGGCTGGCGGAAGGTGACTTGATCGACGGAGAGCGTGACGACGTAGCGGCCGGCGTAGCGCGCCGCGCACGCATAGGCAGCCTGGTCGAGCAGTTTCAGGATGGCGCCGCCATGGACGTTGCCGGAAAAATTGGCCATGTCGGGCGTCATCAGTACGGTCATGGCGACCTGGTGGCTGGGGAGGTGATCATTCATGTTGGGGTTCTCGGGCCGGCCCGCCAGTGTGCGGGTCCCTGCATTATCCGCCGCGCCGGGCGCGGCTTGTTGAATCGGCCCGATAGCCAATGCAGGTTCCGTGCCTTTCGCGCGGCACTGCGGGCCGCGCCGCGCTCAGGCCACTTCGCCGAGGTAGGCGCGCTTGACCTGCGGATCGCGCAACAGCTCTTCGCCGGTGCCGGTGAGCGTGATGCGACCGCTTTCCATGACGTAGCCGCGTTGCGCGAATGACAAGGCCAGATGCGCGTTCTGCTCGACCAGCAATACGGTCACGCCGGTGGCGGCCACGCCTTGCACGACCTCGAAGATTTTCTCCACCACCAACGGCGCCAGGCCCATCGACGGCTCATCCAGCAAGAGCAGGCGCGGGCGCGAGAGCAGGGCGCGGGCGATGGCGACCATCTGCTGTTCGCCGCCTGACAGCGTGCCGGCCACTTGCGACAGGCGCTCCTTGATGCGGGGCAGGCGCTCGTAGATGCGTTCGAGTTCTTCTTCCACCGTTTGTCTGTCGCGGCGGATATAGGCGCCCATGCGCAGGTTCTCTTCCACTGTCAGCCGCGTGAAGATGCCGCGCCCTTCCGGCACCAGTGCGATGCCGTGGCGTACGCGATGGTGTGCGGGCACGGTGTTGATCCGCTCCCCCTCGTACACGATGTCGCCGCTCTGCGCGCGCAGCGTGCCGGCGATGGCCGACAGCGTCGTGGTCTTGCCCGCGCCGTTGGCGCCGATCAGGCAGACCAGCTCGCCCCGGTCGAGCGTCAGGTCGATGCCCTTGACGGCGACGATGTGGCCGTATGCCACTTTCATGTCGCGCAGGGCGAGGGTGGGCGCGTTGTCATGCGGCATGGTGCGCGCCTCCGAGGTAGGCCGAGATCACAGCGTTGTTGCGC
>NZ_JBGVSA010000053.1:0-9953 GCF_041807905.1 Uliginosibacterium sp. sgz301328 | reverse complement strand
GCGGCGGCCGACTACAACCGCGTTGTCGCCGGCGGCCAGGGCGATAGCTTTGGCGGTCGCGTGGGTGTGGTGATCGCCTGGTAATCCGGCTGTAGCCACCCAAGCAAATGGGGCACCCCAAAAGGGCGCCCCATTTTTTTGACGGAAGCCCTCCTCGCGCCATGTGAGCGGAATTCCCAGGGACGGACTGGCCCCCGAAGCACGACAAGTCGCTGACGAGATGAGATCCAGGACTCAGCGCGCGGGAGAGCCCATGCCCGAGCCGGAGCCCGTTCCACTGCCGGTACCGCCATAGCCCGATCCGCTGCCGGTTCCCGTGGTGCCGGATTCGCGCGACGGACGCGCTGGTGCGGACGTGCCGGCGCCCCGCTGGTCGGCACGATTGCGCACCGAACTTGAACTGGAACTCATCGTCGAGGTGTCGCCGGCATTCTTGGCGCCGGGCCCCTGCCCGCCCACTTGAGCGAAGGCGGGTACCGACAGCGCGGCGCCGAGGCCGATGGTTGCGATCAAGGTACGTAGCGTTTTCATTTCGTTCTCCTGTTTGTTTCATATGCACCACTCCCGGTCGGGAGGGGTGCGATATACCTGCAAGGCGCGTACCGCCTCAGCCGGGCTGGCGGGAAGGAATCGCCCCGCTCCTTTCGACGTCGCCTTCATCGGCGTCGTCCTGGTCAGCCTGGACTTGTTCGACCTCGCTGCGTTCAGTCCCGGATCGTTCGGCGTCGCTGCGTTCCTGCGCGTCGGGGGTGGCGGTGACCGAGCTGCCTTCTTCGAGCAATGCGCTGTCGACGTCGTCGGGTTCTTTGGCCTGCTCGTTGGAGCCGGGCGGGGATTGGTTTGAAGGCATGACGTGCTCCTTTGGGTCTTCAGATAAAGCCCGCTCGATGCGGCGGGCGTCAAATGCCGACGTGGCGCCGTCGGCGGCGTTTGCTAGCCACCCGCACGGGCAGCGCTTCCGTCGCTGCCGAGTTCTGCGCCAGTACGCGGATTGGTGTCGGGATTGGAGGCGGTGCGTTCGGCAAGGCGCTGAATGGCCATTGCCTGCGCGTCCGACAGGTTCACGCTCGCCTCGCCCGTCCCGCCGTCGGCTGGATTGAACGCTTCGCGCTGCGATGCGTAGCGCCACTGCTCGCCCTGGTTCCACGAGCCGCGCTGCTCCGCCGCTTCCCCTTCGGAAAGACTGAAATACGTGCTGTCGAAGCGCGGATCGCCGGGGAGCTTGCCTGGCGGGAAGTTGGGCTCGATGGAATACAGCGCTTTTTCGAACGACTTCTGGTGCGCGATTTCGCGCGTCATGAGGAACCCCAGCGCTTCGCGCACGCCCGGATCGTCGGTCAGGCTGATCAGTCGTTCGTAGACCAGCTTGGCGCGGGCTTCGGCGGCGATGTTCGAACGCAGATCGGCGGTCGGATCGCCAATGGTGTCGATATAAGCGGACGTCCACGGCACGCCGGCGGAATTGACCAGCGGCGCACCGGCACCATACAGCACCTGGGTGACGTGGCTGTCGTTGCCGGCGCCCGTGATCGAGCGATATAGCTCGCCCTCGGCCTGCGTGCCTTCGGCCAGCGCGCCCTTGGCGCCTTTGTTGAGCATGACGACGATGTGGCCGATGATTTCCAGGTGCGAAAGCTCTTCGGTCGCGATGTCGAACAACATGTCCTTGCGGCCCGGATCGTCGTCCGAGACGGCCTGCGTGAAGTAACGCATGGCCGCGGCCAGCTCGCCCTGCGGGCCGCCGAACTGTTCGAGCATGAGGTTGGCAAGGCCGGGGTTGGGCGTGGATACGCGCACGGTGTATTGCAGCCGCTTGTTGTGGGCAAACATGGGGGTCACTCCTCTCGGTCGGGATGAAATCAGCGCTTGGCTTGCACGCCGGGCGTCTGGTCGCGCAACAGGAAAGTCTCGGTGACGGGGCCGAGGTGTTCGAGCAGCCACCTTGCCATCGCCACTTCCTGGTTGAGGATCGCTGCGCAGGTGTCGCGCGTGGCGGTGTCGCCGACCGCTTCGGCGGCGGCGATGAGGATCGTGTACGAGGCGATCTCCATGTTCTCGAACACGTACCCGCTCAGCGCACCTTTGACGACCTCGTCGGTCATCGTCATGCCGACGATGCCCTGACCGAACGCCATGAGCTTGCCGGTCAGATCCTTGACGGTGGATGTGGAACCACCCAGCCGCGAGATGCAGGCTTCGAGTTGTTGCTGCTGCCATCGCGTCTCTTCGATGTGCTGCTGTATGCGCGCGCGCAGGTCCGGGTAGTTCTCCAGGCGCTCCGCCTGCGCGGTCAGCATGCTCTCGGCCTGCTGCTCCATGCCATGGGCATCGCGCAGCCAATCCAGGACGTTGTCTCTTGGGGTGGTTGCCATCTCGGGTCTCCTTGATCTGTTCAATAGCGAACAGCCCGAAACCAGCATCGGCCATGCCCGACGGAAATGCGCCGCGCGAAGCGAGGAGACGCAAAACAGACAATGCGGCCCGGAAGCCGCGCGCCCATTGCTTTGTCGGGCGACGGTGACAGCCCCTGTCGTCGCCCGTGGCCCCGCACTTGACCGCCCAGGAAAGCGCCGTCGTCGACGGTATGCACGTGTACATTCGCGCTCGTGCCGCCGAGCCTGTCGCCACCCTTTTGGGCCGGCGGTATGGCTCTTGCGGCGGATCGGGCGTTCACCCATATTCAATGACACGTCGTACGGGCGGGGACATTGCGCGACGTGGACGCCGCGCAGCGGAGGACCCTATGACCCTATCGGACTTTATCGAATCGGAACTCGACGCATTGATCCAGGACTGGACGGAATATGCTCGTTCCATCAGCCCTGCTGGCTGCAAGCTCGACGAGACGCAGTTGCGCGATTCGGCGCGCGCCCTCTTGCTGGGGATCGCGGCCGACATGCGCGAGACCCAGACGGACGCACAGCAGGTGGCGAAATCCCTGGGCAATCGCCCCGGGTCGGAGTCGGACTTCAACCAGGTCGGCCATGTACACGCGGATGACCGGCAGACGCAGGGCTTCGGCATCGATGCGCTGGTGGCGGAATATCGTGCGCTGCGAGCGAGCGTTCTCCGACGATGGCAGCAGAGCGGCACGACGGACCCGGCGGCGTTCCAGGAGATGATCCGCTTCAACGAGGCGGTCTATCAGATGGTGGCCGCGTCGGTGCGCCAGTTCACGAAGCGTACCGAGCGGATCCGCGATCTTTTTGCCGGCGTGCTCGCCCACGACATGCGATCGCCGGCGGCGGCGATACTGAACTCGGCTCACGTCGTGCTGCGCGACGCGAATCTATCCCTTGTCAGCATGCGGGCGGGTGTAAACCTTGAACGTAGCGCCGAGCGTTTGAAATCGATGATCGACGACCTCTTCGTCTTCACGCGCACGCGCCTTGGAGACACGCTGCCGGTGGTGCTCACCCGACAGGATTTCGGGCGGATCTGCCAGGGTTCAGTCGACGAGGTGCGCGCTGCCTTGCCCGATGCGGACATCGAAGTGCACTTGAGTGGCGACCTCACCGGCCTGTGGGACGCCGGCCGCATGAGCCAGTTGGCCGGCAATCTCGTGACCAATGCCGTCCAGCACGGCAACGGCGCCGTTCGCGTGAAGGCCGTGGGCGGCGATGAACAAGTCGTTCTGACTGTCAGCAATGGGGGGCCGCCCATTCCGGCAGATGCGCTGCCGACACTCTTCGATCCGTTGACGCGTGCAAATCCGTCGAAAGAGAACATGCGGGCCTCATCCGGTATCGGATTGGGCTTGTATATCTGCCGCTGTATCGCTTCGGCACATCACGGAACGATCGAAGTCAAATCCGACCAGGACTGCACCGTGTTCACGGTGACGCTCCCCCGCTTTCCGCCGCCGGCTCCCTAGCCAGCGGACGACAAGGTATCGATCAACCGTCCCTGCCGACTGTCCAGACCGGCGCCTGGATCAGATGCCGAGAGGCAACGACGCTTGCGGATGCACCAGGACGGCCAGGCGTAGCTCGCGCCAGAAGTCGGCGGGTATGGCGGACATCATCGGCAGTGTTCGGTCTCATTGGGCAGGGCGCCGTCGGCCCCTGAGGGCGCCGATGGTGGGTCGGTGGATGCCCCGTCGTCGCGCGCATGAAGAGCCCCTGCAAGGTCCGCGCGCGGGGCGCCCGAATTGGAGGTGGCGTGCAGGACGCCGCGCCCGGCCGCCTTCTTGGATTTGATCGCGAGACGAAATCCACTAACCTGAAAGCGGCTTCTGTCTCGGAATTGCAGGTGCCGCCATGGACACATCGACGGACGGCCTGCCCAATCAAGGAGATCATCATGAAGGTGGCAACGGGTTGGCTGTTCACGCTGGTCGCAACGGGTGCAATGCTGGTTCCGACGCTGCACGCGCAGCAGTTCGCTTATCCGGCGAAGGGGCAGTCGGCAGACCAGCAGAAGAAAGACGAGGCCGAGTGCGGTAAATGGGCCACGGGCCAGACCGGTTTCGACCCAGCCAGGCCGCCCGCGCAGACCGCGGCGCCCAAACCCGCTACCACGGCAACCGGCACGACGCCCGGAGCCGGCGTCCGGGGCGCCGCACGCGGCGCTATCGTGGGCGAAGTGGTTGGCGGTGACGCAGGGACGGGTGCTGCCGCCGGTGCTGCGGCCGCTCGCGCCCAAAGCCGGCGCCAGAACCGGGCGCAACAACAGCAGGCGGAGGCAGGCCAGCAGCAGACGCAATCCACTGCCAATGCGGCATGGGCGCAAGCGCGTGGCGCGTGCCTCGAAGGAAAGGGATACACGGTCAAGTAGCGCGAACTGGCCGATGCCGGCCGCAGCGCAATGCCAGGGCGCGAGCGATCCACATGGGTTGTTCGTCGAGCTTCATGACTGCCTCGCGGAGCGACGCCTGAGCATCCGCTGCCGGCCAGCGAGGGCTCCGTCGCCACGGGCGGGACAAGCCCCCTCCCGAGGTTCAAGAACCTGGCGGCCCCATCGCCACAAGCCCCCCTCTGCCATCCCGTTCGAAGACCTTTGTACGCCAATCAGATGGCGTATCAATCGACCTGTCTTGCGTCCACCGGATTGCGCCGGGCAAGAAAACCACAAAACGCGTGCGCACCCCTCGGACGATCTTCGATACCTCGACGCGAACATCGCCATTGTCGAAGGCAGTTTTTCCTTGTCCCCAATCGTCAGTGGAGGCACGCCTCCGCCCGCCAACAATCGGCGGTGAAATGCGGGGTCATGCGGGCGGATTGGGGGCACGCCCCTCTTTGTTGCAGATCGGTCCGACTCCAAAAACAGACTCGTCCTCAGCGGAAACCGGATCATGCAGGGCTGTCAGCGCATGTGATCAAATCATCCGGAAATTCTGACTTTTAGCAGAATCAGCGCTTGTCTTATTCATAGCATCTCGGTTCCCACCATGGCGTCATGCAGGTTCCTCAATGGGTTTTGGGGAGCGCCATGTTTGAACCCGTGAACCGAGGCTAATGAATGAACAAGCAATATCGAGTGATCTGGAACGAGTCGTCCCGCACGTGGGCGGTCGCATCAGAGATTTCCACTGGACGCGGAAAACGAGCGTCCCTCAGTGTTGCTTCAGTCGTGATCTCGTCGTTCTTTGGGCTGGCGATGCTGACCTCATCGGCCCCAGCCTGGTCACAGTCGCAGTGTTCGGCGACAGGCGGCGTCTATGAGTGCTCGGGCACGATCGCCGAGGGCGTCGTCGTCTCGGGTTCAGGGGACATCACCGTCAACAGCAGCGCCGACATTGCGCCGACGGGCGCGCCTGGAACGGGCATCAACGTCACCAACACGGGTGCGGGCAGCATCACGGTGAACCAGGACTCAGGCAGCATTGCCGCGTGGACCGATCCGGCCACGCCCTGGTTGTACGGAGAAAACGGTCTCGGCATTACCGCTACAAATACCGCGCTCGGCACGGACATCACGATCAACGTTGGAGAATCGGCTTCGGTATTGAGCGATGCCCACGGCATCTCCGTAAAGAACAGTGGCACGGGCGCGACGACCGTCAACGTCGCCGGTAGCGTCACGAGCGTCGAGGCAGACGGCGTCGACGCCCAAGGGGGCACAACCGGAACGGACCTGACGGTTACGCAAGGCAGCGGCGGGAGCATTTCCGGGTATTCGGGCATCCATGCCTACAACTGGGGCACCGGGGCAACGACCGTCAGCGTTGCGGGCGACGTCACCGGCAGCGGCGACAGGGGAATCGACGCCTACGGTGCATCTGCGACCACAGACCTGACCGTCACTCAAAGCGGCGGAACGATATCGGGTCAGAGCAATGGCATCTGGGCCAAGAACGACGGCACCGGCGCCACGAATATCAACGTCGCAGGCGACATCAGCAGCAGCAACAGCGCCATCGAGGTCTTTGGTGGAGTGACAGGCACGGACCTGACGGTCACCCAAAGCGGCGGGACCATCACCGCTGGCAAGAACGTTGGCATCGTCGCTCAAAACTGGGGCTCCGGCGCAACCACCGTCAACGTGGCAGGCGACGTTACCAGCGCGGGCCACACTGGCGTCCTCGTCAATAGTGAAGCCCACACGACGGCTCTGACGGTCATTCAGCGCAGCGGGAGCATTTCCGGCGGCACAGGGATTTCCGCCACGAACAGCGGCACCGGCGCAACAAGCATCAGCGTCGCAGGGAACGTCACTGGCACGAACAACTATGGCATTTCCGCGGAAAACGGCCCCAGCGCCACGGACATGACCATCACGCAGAGTGCGGGCAACATCACCGCTTCCAGCGATGGCATCTGGGCATACAACGAGGGTACCGGCGCCACCTCCATCAGTGTCGCCGGCAATATCACAAGCGCTGACGCCACCGGCATCAACGTCCTGAACGGGGAAACGGCGACGGACGTGACCATCACGCAAACCAGCGGAACGATCTTCGCCGATTGCTGTGGCATCAACGCTGTCAACTTTGGTACGGGTGCGACGAGCATCAGCGTCGCCGGCGACGTCGTCGGCGTCGAGGGCCTTGGCATCCATGCCCTGAACGGAACCGCCACCACTGGCCTGACCGTCACGCAGCGCAGCGGGACCATCTCCGGCATGTCCGATGGTATTTCTGCCGAGAACGTCGGTACCGGCGCAACGGACATCACCGTGGCCGGCAACGTCATCGGGGAATATGGCAGGGGCATCAGCGTCGATCACTATGGCGCCGCCACGGGGGTATCCATCACGCAGAGTGCCGGAACCATCTCGGGCGGCGGTGACGGCATCCTGGTCTTCAATTCAGGCAGCGGCCCAACCACCATCAGCGTCGCGGGCAATGTCAGCGGCAGGTACGGCGACGGCATCAGCGCCAATAACTACGAGGACACCGCGGGGCTCACCATCACGCAGAGCGCCGGGACCATATCGGGGGTACGTGGCATCAACGCCTTCAATGGCGGCACGGGTGCAACAAACGTCAGCGTCGCCGGCAACGTCTTCGGCGTGTACGGCGACGGCATCAACGCGTACGGCTCATTCGAGAGTACCGATCTGACGCTCACACAGACCGGCGGGACGATCGAGGGTGAGTCAAACGGCATCTACGCTTACAACTCAGGGACAGGCGCCACGTCGATCAGCACCACGGGTGACGTCTCGGGCGAAAACGCCGACGGCATCGCCGTCTTCAGTGGCTCATTCACCACCGGGCTGACCATTGCACAGAGCGGCGGGACCGTCGCCGGTGGCAACGTTGGCATTCATGCGGAGAACTTCGGCACCGGTGCGACGAACATCAACGTCGCGGGTGACGTTGCAGGGTCGGCGGCTTATGGTGTCTTTGCCTACAACGACGGCGCCACCCAGGATCTGACGATCACGCAGAGCGCCGGATCGATCGCCGGCGCGATGGCCGGCATCTATACCGAGAACTTCGGCAGCGGCGCGACGAATATCAATGTGGCCGGCGACGTCAGAGGGGACATCAACTACGGCATCTCCGCCCATAACGACTTTGCAGCGACGAACCTGACCGTCACCCAGAGCGGTGGCACCATCACGGGCGGCGCATACGGTATTGCCACGGAAAACCAGGGCAGCGGCGCCACGACGGTGAGTGTCGCCGGCGACGTCACGGCGGACGGTCACGCCATCGAAGCCTTCAACGGCCAAACCGCCACGGACCTGACGATCACGCAAAGCGCGGGGAGCATTTCCGGCACCACCGGTATCGTCGCCAACAATGCCGGCACTGGCGCGACGACCGTCGTCCTGGCGGGCGATGTGACCGGCACGGACGGGCACGGCGTCCAGACCGAGAGCGATACCAACGTCACGGGCCTGAGCATCACCCAACTCGGCGGCACCATCAGCGGCAGCGAGTCCGGCATCTCCGCTCACGACAATGGCGGCATCGCCTCTGTCATCAACATCGCAGGCACGGTCATCGGCGGCGAAGAGGCCGGCATCACGGCAGTCAGTAACGAGGGGGCGTCCGTGGCGATCACCCTGATGAGCGGCGCGGATGTGTCCGCCGCATCGGGCACCGCCATCCAGGATGACGACGGTGATGCCACCGTCGCCCTGCTCGGCGGCTCCAGGACCACTGGCGCGGTACGTCTGGGCAATGGTGACGACTCGCTGACCATCGTCGGCGCAGCCGACATTTCCGGCGTGACGTATCTGGATGGCGGAGACAACGCCAACGCCTACACGACCGACATCCTCGGCACATCGGGTGCCGGCACCAACAAGCTCACCTTCCTCGACACGACCCAGACGGTGACGGGCGTCAACCTGCTGAACTGGCAGACCGTCACGGTCGACGGCTCGGCAGTGACACTCGCCGATGGCACGCTGACGACGGGCACGGGTAGCAACCCGGATGGCTCGCTCCAAGGCCTGGTACTGACCAACGCCTCGACCCTGATCAGTCCGGCCACACTGGCCGTGACGGGGGATGTGGCCATCAATGCGGGCTCGACCCTGCAACACGCTCAGGGCGGCACCATCACGGGAGCCGTCACCAATGCGGGCACGATCGCCTGGGGCTGGAGTGATGCCGGGCACAAGCTGACAATCGATGGTGATTACACCGGCAACAACGGTCTGCTCGTCATGAATACACAACTGGGAGCGGACGATTCACCCACCGATACGCTGGCGATCACCGGAGCGGTCAGCGGCAGCACGCGCGTGGCGGTGAATAACGCGGGCGGCCTCGGTGCGATGACCACCGGCAACGGGATCCCGCTGATCGATGCGGCCAACGCCAGCACCAACGCCTTCACGCAGCAAGGCCGCATCTCGGCCGGCGCGTATGACTACACGCTCTACGCGGGCGGACGGGACGGCAGCTATGTCGGCGACTGGTACCTGCGTTCGACCTACGAGCCGGAGGAAGTCACACCACCCTCGCCCGGCGAGCCGACCCCCGGTGAAGTCACCCCGCCCACGCCGGGCGAGCCGACCCCGGAACTGCCCAACTATCGCGACGAAGTGGCTGTCGCCAATGTCGTACCGGCGCTGGCCAACCGCATGGGCCTGGCAATGCTGGGCACCTATCACGATCGCATCGGCGAGGGCGTTCCCGGCCAACAGGAGTGGAACGGCTGGGCGCGGGCGTTCGGTGAAACGGGCAAGACCGGCCGTGGCGGCAATGACCCGCAAGGCCGGCTGTCGAATTTCCAGAAGGAAGGGGCCTCCTACGATTACGACATGGCGGGCGTGCAGGCCGGCATCGACATGCTGCGTGCGAAGAACGACGTGGCAGGCTGGTACGCCGGCTTCGGTCGCATCGACGCCGACGTCGAAGGCGTCTACGGTGGGCGCGCGGGCTCGACCTCGATGGACGTGCATTCGCTGGGTGGCTACTGGACGCACCGGGCGGACGCCGGCTGGTATGTCGACAGCGTCGTGCAGGGCTCGTGGTATCAGCGCATCCGCGCCAAGAGCATGGCCGGCGAGACGCTGCGCCTGGATGGCAACGGCCTGACCGCCTC
>NZ_JBGVSA010000052.1:0-10181 GCF_041807905.1 Uliginosibacterium sp. sgz301328 | reverse complement strand
TTTGGTGCGCGATGCTCGCCGATGGTGCATGACGGAGCGATCGGCAAGGCCGATCCCACTGCGAGCGTGTGATGGGTCTGCGCATGGAAATTGCATGAATCGGTCAAAACGTCAAAAACGAGATCGGCCATGTTCGTCCGCCTTGCCCAACTGAATGTCCTTTTTGCCCCCTTGTCCGAAGCCACGCGCGGCGGCGTCGACCTGACGACGAAGTTGGCGGACGAAAGTTCCAGCCGCCTCTCGCGCATTACGGGGCTGATCAACGAGATGCTGGGCCGCTTTCATCACAGCATCGTACGGGTGGCTCGCACCTCGGTCAGCCTGTCGGAAGTGGCGCCGCACCTATCGCACGTGGCCGCCGAACTGGAGCAGCGGGCCCGTCAGCAAAGAGAGAATGCCGAATCCATCGCCGCAGCCAGCGCCGAGATGTCGCGCACGGCCGCCGCGATCGCGCAGGACAGTTCGGAGGCCGAGGCCTTCTCCGCACAAGTGCGCCACGCCACGCACGAAGCCAATGAGGCGAGCACCCGCGCCGAAGCCCAGATCCGGCACATTGGTGAAGGCGTGGCGGATCTGTCCGGACAATTGGCTGCCCTGCAGACCAGTTGCGCGGCCATCGGCCAGACCGTGCAACTCATCAAGAGCATCGCCGACCGTACCCGCATTCTGTCGCTCAACGCGGCCATCGAGGCGGCCCGCGCTGGCGATCAGGGGCGTGGTTTCGCGGTCGTGGCCGACGAGGTCCGCACGCTGGCCGACCAGACCAGCGAGGCGACCCGGCGGGTCGAGCAAGTGCTCACAGGTATCCAGCAGCAGGCCGGAGAGACGGCCGATGCCATGCTGCGCGTCGAGCGCGAAGTCGGCGCCGGCGTCGACACGACCGTGGCCGCGAGCGCCTGCCTTGCTGGCGCGGCAAGTCACATCGCCACGCTCATCGGCCACGTGAGGGCCATGGCGGACGCCAGCCGGGAGCAGGGTGACGCGGTGATGGAGGTCGAACGCCATGTCGAAGACGTCACCCAAGGCGCGCATCGCCAGTTTGACGACGCACACCGGCTTTCTGCCTGTGCGGCGCAGGTCCGCACGCAGACCGAGGCGCTACTCACCGAGATCGGCGAGTTCCGCTTCGACGGCCATCGCCAATTCCGCCAGCAAGTTGTCCAGACGGTCGCTCAGTGGCGCCTGGAGGGCTTGTCGCGCAGTGACCTGGAACTCCGGCTCGTCGCGCTGTGCCGCCAATTGCCGTCGCTGCAGCTGGCGTATGTCACCGACATGGCGGGGCGGCAGGTGTGTGGCAATGTCTCACCCGCTGGCGTCGATCCGCGAGCGATGGGACACGACTGGAGTTCGCGCGACTGGTTCCGCCTCGCGGCGCAGGACGCGCGGGTGTATGTCTCGGGGATCTATCGTTCGGCCGCGACCGACGATTTCTGTTTCACCATCTCGTTGCCCCTGCGCGACGGCGCCGGCCGCGCGCTCGGCGTACTTGGCGCCGACGTACGCTTTGATCACATCGTAGGGGCACAGGGTGCCGCAGCGGCAAATCACTCGGTGTAGTTCGAGACCTCGATGAGATTGCCGTCCGGGTCGCGGAAGTAGACGGACGTGATGGGCCCGGTAGCGCCGGTGCGCGGCGTGGGGCCTTCTTCAATGGCAACGCCTCGTTCGCGCAACTCGACGATGACGTTCGCAAGCGGCGTTGTCGCGATCAGGCAGAGATCGGCGGAGCCCGGCGTCGGGCGTGCGGCCTTGGGTTCGAACTCGCCCCCGGCCGGGTGGAGATTGATCTTCTGCCGCCCGAACGTGAGGGCCGTGCGTCCCGCGCCGAACGTAACGACTTTCATGCCCAGCACGTCGGAGTAGAAACGGCAGGTGGCCTCGATATCGGCCACCGTCAGCACGAGATGATCGAGTCGATCGATTTTCACCGAACGCGCTCAGTAGGTGTGTTCAGGTCCCGGGAAGCTGCTGTCGCGTACCGCTGCGACATAACCGGCCATGGCGTTCTCGATGCTGGTCGCGCCGTCCATGAAGTTGCGCACGAAGCGCGCCGTCTTGCCGGGGAATACGCCCAGCATGTCGTGCATGACGAGCACCTGGCCGTCGCATTCCTTGCCGGCGCCGATGCCAATGGTTGCCATGCTCGTGAGCGAGCGCGTAATGCGTTCGGCCAGCGTGGCCGGCACCATTTCGAGTACCACCATCGCGGCGCCCGCATCTTCAAGTGCCTTCACGTCGCTCAACATCTGCGCGGCGGATTCTTCGCTCTTGCCCTGCACGCGATAGCCGCCGAGCTGGAACACCGATTGCGGCGTCAGGCCGACGTGCGCGCACACCGGTACGCCGCGCTCAACGAGAAAGCGCACCGTCTCAGCCATGTACGCGCCGCCTTCGAGCTTGACCATGTTCGCGCCGGCCGCCATTACGGCCGTGGCGCTGCGCATGGCCTGCGACGGGCTTTCCTGGTACGAGCCGAAGTTCAGGTCCGTGATGATCCACGGCCGCTTTGCGCCGCGCGCCACGCATTGCGTGTGATAGACCATGTGTTCGAGCGAGACCGGCAGCGTGGAGGTCTGCCCCTGCACGACGTTGCCCAGCGAATCGCCGATGAGCAGGACATCGACGCCCGCGCGCTCGGCAGCGGCCGCGTAGCTCGCGTCGTAGCAGGTGAGCATGGCGATCTTGCGGCCTTCGGCGCGCATCTTCGCCAGTTCAAAAAGGGTGACTGGCTTGGTGTCGGCGAGGTAGCTCATGGCTGACTCCTTTCAGGTGATACAGGCCGGGCCGTCGGTTACTGCGCGTAGCCGAAGAACTCGCGATAGCTTCGCATGGCCTTGAGGCGTTCGAACAGGATCTCGAAGTCGTCGTCCTGTTCGACAGGATTGAGCACCTCGGCGTTCACGATGAACAGTGGCGAGGCGTCGTATTGGTGGAAAAAGCTCGCGTAGCGCTCGTTCACGCGCTCGAGGTACGACTCGGTGATGCGGCGTTCGCTGTCGAAGCCCCGTTTGCGCACGCGTTCGATGAGCACATCGGGCTGCGCCTGCAAGTAGATGACCAGATCGGGCACCGGGGCCGGCGGCTGCAGGCGGGTGAAGATCTCCTGGTACAGCGCCTCTTCGTCGGGTTCGAGATTGAGGCTGGCGAACAGCGGGTCCTTGGCGAGAAGAAAGTCGCTCACCACGCGCTGGCCCGGGTCCAGCTGGCCGAACTGGCGCAACAGTGCATCGCGCTGGAACAGGAAGGACACCTGCGTCGCCAGCGCCCAGCGATCCGTGCTGTGATAGAAACGGCCGAGGAACGGATTCTTCGCCGGATCTTCGAGCAGCAGCATCGTCTGCGGGTCCAGCCGTTCGGCCAGCCGTTTGGCCAGACTCGTCTTGCCTGCCCCAATGGGGCCTTCCACCACGATGTAGCGTGCGTTATCGAGCATTGGACGGGATTTTCAGCTTCGGAAGATGAAATAGACCGCGCCCAGCATACAGAGCGTGGCCCACAGGTAGTCAAGTTTGATCGGCTGCTGCATGTAGAACAGCGAGAAGGGCACGAACACCGACAGGGTGATCACTTCCTGCAGGATCTTCAGTTGCGGCAGCGTGAAATGCGTCACCCCGATGCGATTGGCGGGCACCTGCAGCAGGTATTCGAAAAGTGCGATGCCCCAGCTCACCAGTGCGGCAATGATCCATGGCCGGCTCTGCAGATTCTTGAGGTGCCCATACCACGCGAACGTCATGAACACGTTCGAACATACCAATAGAACGGTGGTCTGCACCCAGACCGGCACTGCGGCGAACATGGTGACTCAGTCCTCGATGCGTTTGATGCGCTGGTCGGCCACGCCGACGAGCAATTCCTGAATGGGGCCGTGCCCCGGGATATGCAGGTCCGGCGAGATTTCGGCGAGCGGACGCAGCACAAAGGCGCGTTCATGCATGCGCGGATGCGGCACGACCAGGCCCGGATGGTCGATGACGCGCTGGTCATACATCAGCAGGTCGAGATCCAGCGTGCGTGCGGCATTGGGCGTGGTGCGCACGCGACCGAAACGCTTTTCGACGGCCAGCAGGGTCTCCAGCAGCAGGGTGGGGCCCAGTGCCGTGTCGAGCAGCACCACCGCGTTGACGTAGTCCGGCTGGCCTTCGGCGCTGATCGGCGCCGTGCGGTACAGGCTGGAAGCCGTGAGCAGGCGACAGTGAGGTTGCTCGCCCAATGCGCGGATCGCCGCCCGCACGGTGTCGGCGGCGTCGCCCAGGTTGGCACCCACGCCGATCCAGGCGTTGTACATCGTCAATATCGAGCCCATGCGTCCCTTTCGCTTCAGAACCCGAACCGTGTGCCGCGCCGGCGCGCTCGACTCGGAGCGCTACGACGGCTCATCGTGGTCCTGGTTCTCACACCCTCGACGCTGCGCGCTGGGATGCCTCGGAGATTGAGGTTCCGGCCGCCATGGCGGCCGGGCGTACTTGTCTGCCTGCCAGGCGTGTTCAGTCTTCGCTGCCGGCCTCGGCGGTCACACTGCCGCCTGAGTCCGCTTCGGCCTTGCGGCGCGGACGACGGCGGCGCTTCTTGGCGGCGGCAGCGGGGTCGCGTGGCTGCGCCTGCAGCATCTCCTCGCGCGCGTTGCCGCCGGCATCGGCGAAGTTGTCCCACCAGTCCGGCAGTTCCATCGGAATTTCGCCGCTTTCCGCACGCAACCGCAGGAAGTCATAGCCCGCACGGTAGCGCGGTTGCTCGAGCAGGCGATAAGGCGCCTTGCCAGCGCGCTTCTCGAACCGCGGCTGCAGCGCCCAAATTTCGGTGATGTCGGCTGAAATACGACGCGTGATGGCGAGCTTTTCAGCCTGCGTGTCGAGCACTTCGCCCATCGCCGCGAACAGCGCCGGATGCGACGGTTCCTTGCGCGCGCGGCGCTCGTTCCAGTTCGTCAGCACCTGATGCCACAGCAAGGTGGCGAAGAGGAAGCCCGGCGACACCGACTTGCCGGCGCGCACGCGGGCGTCGGTGTTCTCCAGCGACAGCCACACGAAACGTTCGCCGACCGGCTGGTCGAGGATCACGTCCAGCATCGGCAACAGGCCGGTATGCAGGCCTTCTTCGCGCAGTTGGCGCAGGCAGGGCACGGCGTGGCCGCTGGTCAGCAGCTTGAGGATTTCATCGAACAGGCGCGCCAGCGGCACGTTTTCGAGCAGATTCGCCATCTCGCGGATGGGACGACGCGCATCCGGATCGATGATGAGCCCGAGCTTGGCCGCCAGGCGAACGGCCCGCAGCATGCGGACCGGGTCTTCGCGATAACGCTGGTGCGGTTCGCCGATCATGCGCAGGGTTTTTTGCTGCAGGTCGGCCACGCCGTGGTGGTAGTCGACCACCGTTTGCGTGCTCGGATCGTAGTACAGCGCGTTGACGGTGAAGTCGCGCCGGGTCGCATCCTCGGCCATCGAGCCCCACACGTTGTCCTGCAAGATGCGGCCGTGTTCGTCGGTCGAGCTCTCTTCCGAGTTCATCGCGCGGAAGGTGGAGACCTCGATGGTCTCCTGCCCGCTCATGACGTGCACGATGCGGAAGCGCCGGCCGATGATGCGTGAGCGACGGAACAGGGCGCGTACTTGCTCCGGCGTGGCGTCGGTGGCGACGTCGAAGTCCTTGGGCGTGGCGCCGGCGATGAGGTCGCGCACGGCGCCGCCCACCACATAGGCTTTGTGGCCAGCCTCCTGGAGTACGTAGCAGACCTTGCGCGCGGCGGGCGAAATGTCTTCCTTGCGGATGCCGTGCAGTTCAGCGGGGATGACGGCCGGTTCCTGCGTGACGGCCGGCTCGGCGCGCTTGAAGACGCGACGCAGCAATTTTCTGATCATGCGTTCTTATATGTGGGAGGCAAGGTGTCCGGGGCCGAATCCTGCAAAGTATATCCCCATGCGTGCGCCATTGCCTGAGTCGTATCGGGCGGATTTCAGCGCTGGCGCAGGCTGATGACCGGCCAGCCGCGCTCCGTTGCGTAGGCGCGCAAGGTCTCGTCCGGGTCTACGGCCACCGGACGCTTGACCTTTTGCAGCAGCGGCAGATCGTTGAGCGAGTCGCTGTAGAAGTTCGTCTGAGCGAAGCTGCCCCAATGCAGGGCCATCGATTCGAGCCAGGCTTCGACGCGGGCGATCTTGCCTTCACGGAACGCCGGCGTGCCGCGCGCAAGCCCTGTGAAGCGGCCGTTCTCCTGTGCCGGGACGGTTGCGATCAGATGCTGCACCCCGAACAGTCGGGCGATCGGGGCCGTCACGAAGGCGTTCGTGGCCGTCACGATGGCGACCAGATCGCCGGCGTCCAGATGCTCGCGCACCAGTTCAAGGCCGCGCGGCAGGACGATCGGCTCGATGCATTCGCGCATGAAGCGCACATGCAGCGCATCCAGTTCAGCTCGCGGCAGGCGCGCCATGGGTGCCAGTACGAACGCCAGGAAGGCGTTCATGTCGAGCGATCCGTCCTTGTACTGGGCGTAGAAGCGGTCGTTGGTGGTTTCGTACTCGTGGCGATCGACCACGCCCTGGTCGCACAGGAATTGCCCCCAGGCGTGGTCCGAGTCGCCGCCCAGCAGCGTGTTGTCGAGGTCGAAAAGCGTCAGGTTCATCATGCGTTGTTGTCGGTTTGGGCCGGAGTGGCGTCCTTGATGATGTCGCGCAGCAGCGGCAGGGTGACCGGGCGCGAGAGCGACAGCGATGCTTCGTCCAGCGCATCGAGTACCGCCATCAGCCAGGGCAGGTCGCGTCGCCCATGACGCAACAGGTAATTGACGATCTCTGGGCCGACCGTCATGCCCCGGCTGCGGGCGTGCTGCAACAGGGTAGCGGCTTTCTGCTCGTCGGCCAGCGGCTTGATCTCGAAAGTCAGCCCCTGGGCGATGCGGCTGGAGACGTCATCACGGATCGGCAGGCGGTGCGCCGGTGCGTCGCCGGCAATGATCAGGCTGCTCTGCAGATCGCGCGCGCGGATCAGGGCACGGAAAATGTCGCCCTGGGCCTCGGCGTCGGTTGCCTGCACGTCGTCGACCACGATCAGCGCGCCATCGGTCTCGATCGGCGTCTGCCATGCGTCCGCGGCAATGAACTGCGCCGGGCGCTGGTGCGCGGCAGCAACGGCGGCGTGCAGCAAATGACTGCGCCCGCTGCCGGCCTCGCCCCACAGATACAGCACGCTCCCGTCGCGCCGCGCCAGTTGCTGCGCCAGCGCGGCGAGCAGGTCGGCGTTGTCGCCGGGCACAAAGTTGTCCAGGCGGCATTCGACGTGCGGCCGGATGTTAAGAATCAGTTGTCTCATGCGTTGTCCGGGCGCGCCGCACGCATTGCGTGGGTGACGCCTTTACTGCCTTCTGCTACCCCAATATTGCCGATGTTGGCTAGCCGAAGCGCACATTTGGCGCGGCCAAGGAGCGCCGGTTTGGTAGAATCCCGCCCTTGTGTTCCTGCTGCCCGGCGCGGCGGCAGGAACCGCGCAAGGGCCGACAAAGGCCGTTAATGTTACCTGTGTGGCGGCTGAACTCAACCGCCTGAGAGGATTGCAAGTGAGCTCCCTGACTTATCGCGACGCCGGTGTGGATATTGACGCGGGCGACGCCCTGGTCGACCGTATCAAGCCTTTCGCCAAGAAAACCATGCGCCCCGAGGTCCTCGGCGGCATTGGCGGCTTTGGCGCGCTGTTCGAAATTTCCAGGCAGTACAAGGAGCCGGTGCTGGTGTCCGGCACCGACGGCGTCGGCACCAAGCTCAAGCTTGCATTCGAACTGAACAAGCACGACACGGTAGGCCAGGACCTGGTCGCCATGAGCGTCAACGACATCCTCGTTCAGGGCGCCGAGCCGCTGTTCTTTCTTGATTACTTCGCCTGCGGCAAGCTCGATGTCGACACCGCTGCGACCGTGGTGCAGGGCATTGCCCGCGGCTGCGAGCTGTCGGGCTGCGCGCTGATCGGCGGCGAAACGGCCGAGATGCCGGGCATGTACCCGGCTGGCGAATACGATCTGGCCGGCTTTGCCGTCGGCGCGGTCGAAAAGAGCCAGATCATCGACGGCTCGACGATCCGCCCGGGCGACGTCGTGCTCGGTCTGGCGTCCTCTGGCGCGCATTCCAACGGCTATTCGCTGATCCGCAAGATCATCGATCTCGCCAAGCCCGACATGAACGCTGACTTCCACGGTCGTCCCTTTCGCGACGTGGTCATGGAGCCGACCCGCCTGTACGTCAAGTCGATGCTCTCGCTGATCAAGTCGCGTGCGGGGCTCGTCAAGGGCATGGCGCACATCACCGGTGGCGGCCTGCTGGAAAACGTGCCGCGTATCCTGCGCGACGAGCTGACCGCCGTGATCAGCAAGTCGGCCTGGCAGATGCCGCCGCTGTTCCAGTGGCTGCAACAGCAAGGCAACATCGATCCGAACGAGATGTACCGCACCTTCAACTGTGGTGTCGGGATGGTGGTGATCGTGGCCGCCGAAGACGCCGATGCCGCCACCGCAGCGCTGGTCGCACAAGGCGAGACGGTTTATCGCCTCGGCCAGATCGAAGAACGCAACGGCCGCGCTCCCACCGTCGTCGTCTGATATTTCTTTCCAACATGCGGCGCGCATTGTGCAGCCTGATGCTCAGTGCCGCCGTACTGGCCGCGCCCGCCTCTGCGGCCGTCAAGGAAGTCCTCGGCGGTCGCCTCGAAGTTGTGACACCCGAGGGGCGCGGGCAACTTGCCATCGCGACTTCGCAGGACTGGAATGCACCGCTGCCCCAGATCGAGCGGGCAGTCGTCGTGTTCCATGGCGTCAATCGCGACGCCGCCAACTACCTTCGCTACGCCCTTACCGCCCTGCGCGATGCCGGCGCGTCCGAATCCGCGACGCTCATCGTCACGCCGCAATTCCTCAGCACGGCAGATGTCCGCGATGGGCTCGCCGATGACTTGCTGCGCTGGCGCCGCGCTGGCTGGGAGGACGGTCTGCCTGCCGCCGCGCCGGCATCGATCAGTTCGTTCGAAGCCATCGATGCCATCCTCGCCCGACTGAGCGACCGCACGCGCTTCCCGGCACTGCGCGAGGTGGTGCTGGCGGGGCACTCGGGCGGCGGCCAGGTGGTGCAGCGCTACGCCGTGGTGGGGCAGGGCGAGGCCGCGCTGGCGGCGCGCGCCGTGTCGGTTCGATACGTCGTCGCCAACCCTTCCTCGTATCTGTACTTTTCCAATGCCCGCCCGACGGGTGATTCCACGTTCGCACCGGTCAATGAGGTGGCGTGTCCCACCGCCAATCGCTGGAAGTACGGGTGGGCCGACGCCCCAGCCTACGCCCGCGCACTGTCGCCAGCCGCCTATGAGGCGCGCTACGTAGCACGCGACGTCATCTACCTGCTGGGGGGCGCCGACATCCGCCCCGATCACCCTGCGCTCGACAAGAGCTGCGCCGGCGAAGCGCAGGGGGCGTGGCGGCTGGCGCGCGGCCAAGCCTATGTGACGTATTTGCGCCAAGGTAATCCGGCGCTTGGACATCGTGCCTGGATCGTCCCCAAGGTGGGGCACGACGCGGGCCGCATGTTCGATTCGGCCTGCGGCCGGGCGGCCCTTTTCGATCTTGGCGGTTGCCGCACCGTCTTCTAGAACAGGATTCTGGACCGGCTCTTTGTACGGGTCGGCATGGTGCGTTTTCGCCATTTGGCATGCACCTTGCGCGATTCGTGCACCAGAAGCGGGCGTGTCGCACGATGGCCGGCGACTGCGCCCGTGTTGGCGCCATGTCATGAGGGGCATGGTTATCTGCCTGTCATCTACTCATGGCATATCTTTCGCTTCATGTCGTTCAGACCTGAACACGCGAAGTGAGGATCGTTATGGCGGCGACTCAGTTCTACAACGAGATGACCGAGCCCGACGGCGAGGTGCGCTCGCACTACAACAAGTTCCAGGAATGGCTCGGTGCGATCTCGCCGCAACGTCTTGCGGACAAGCGTGAAGCGGCCGATGCGCTCTTCCACCGCGTCGGTATCACCTTCGCCGTGTATGGCGAGGCCGAGGGAACCGAGCGGTTGATTCCGTTCGACGTGATTCCCCGCATCATCCCGGCCGATGAGTGGCAACTGCTGGCTTCGGGCTTGCGCCAGCGCGTCAAGGCGCTCAACGCCTTCATCCACGACATCTACCACGACCAGGCGATCATCGCG
>NZ_JBGVSA010000051.1:0-12090 GCF_041807905.1 Uliginosibacterium sp. sgz301328 | reverse complement strand
GAAAGCACGCACGCGCGTGGGCGGTCGGTAGCGGCCTTGTATTGTCTTGCGCGTCCGTGATGGCGCAGGTGCCGAATCTGCCCGGCATCGATGCGCGAGAGCAGCAGTTGCAGCAGGAGCGCGAGCGCGCTTTGCGTGAGCAGCAGGAGCAGCGTCCGGATGTGCGCTTGCAGCCGGCCGCCTCGGCTTCTGATATTCGCATTCCAGCAAGCGAATCTCCGTGCTTCCGGATTGACCGCGTCGAGCTCGTGGGCGACGCCTCGGAAGCGTTCCAGTGGGCGATCGAGGCGGCCGACGAGCCTGCTGACCCCGCACGGGGTCGATGTCTCGGAACGACGGGCATCAACATCGTCATGGCCCGCATCCAGAATGCCATTGTCAAACGCGGCTATGTCACAACCCGCGTGCTCGCCGGCAACCAGGACTTGCAGACGGGCGTCCTTCGCCTGACCCTCGTTCCGGGCCGTGTCCATGCGGTGCGCTTTGCAGACGGGGTGGAGGCCGATTGGGTGACTGCCCTCAATGCGGTACCTGCCAAGCCCGGAGATCTGCTGAACCTGCGCGACATCGAGCAAGGGCTGGAGAACTTCAAGCGTGTGCCGACCGTTGAGGCCGACATTCAGATCGTGCCCACGGAAGGCGCGGATGCCGCTGCCGGCCAGAGCGACCTGGTCATCTCGTGGCGACAGGCACGGCGCTGGCGGCTGTCGTTGTCGGCGGATGACGCGGGCAGCCGTGGCACGGGCAAGTACCAGGGCACGGCCACCGTGTCGCTCGACAATCTGTTCACGGTCAATGATCTCTTCTATGTCTCGTACAACCACGCGCTGACGCCGTTCAACTCCAACGGTCGCAACACGGATGGCTACAACGCCTACTACTCGATTCCCTTCGGGTACTGGCAGGTGACCAGTACCTACAGCGACAGCAATTACTACCAGACTGTGGCGGGCGCGTACCAGGACTACCGATACAGCGGCAGAAGCTCGAACTTCGACGTGAAGCTCTCGCGCCTGATCTGGCGTGACGCCACCAGCAAGACCACGGTGGGCGCCAAAGTGTGGCAACGCACCTCCTCCAACTACATCGACGACACCGAAGTCGAAGTCCAGCGGCGACGTACGGCGGGCTGGGGTGCGGAGATCAGTCATCGTCACTTCATCGGTGCGGCCACGCTGGACATGACGTTTGACTATCGCAAAGGGACCGGCGCGTTCGACGCGTTGCCGGCGCCCGAAGAAGCCTTCGGCGAAGGCTCCTCGCGCATGCGTCTGTGGTCGTTCAACGCCTCGCTCGACATTCCTTTCACGCTGGCCGACCAGCGCCTGCGTTACAGCACCACGTGGCGGCAACAGTGGAACGGCACACCCCTGAGCTCGCAGGACCGGCTCTCTCTTGGCAACCGCTACACCATCCGTGGCTTTGACGGCGAACTCACGCTCATGGGCGAGCGCGGCTTCGTGTGGCGCAACGAACTGTCGGCGGCCATCCCCGCGATTGGGGCGGAGGCCTATTGGGGCGTGGACTACGGGCGCGTCTTCGGTTTCCCGACAGCTGACCAGCTCGGGCAATCGCTGGCGGGTACAGCACTTGGACTGCGCGGCAGCGTGGTGCGCATCGGCTACGACGTCTTCATCGGCGCGCCCCTCTACAAGCCCCGTGGCTTTGTGACGGCGAATCCCGTGGTGGGCTTCAACCTGAACTGGTCGTACTGATCTCACGGCAACACCTGCACCAAGAACAACAACGAGCAAACATCATGAACAAGAACGCATACCGCATTGTCTTCAACCGGCATCGTGGGCAATGGATGGTCGTCGCCGAAATCGCCACCTCTCAGGGCAAGGAGGGCACGCGTGAGGGGGGCCATGGCAGCGGCCAGACGACTGCGCGCTTCGCCAGCGGTATGAATGCGCTCAAGTTCGCACTCTTCAGTTTGTTCGGTCTGGTGTCGATCGTCCCGGTGGCGATCCACGCGCAGATCATCGCGGACCCTAACGCACCGAAGAACCAGCAGCCCACGGTCATCAATGCCGGCAATGGGGTGCCGGTCGTCAACATCCAGACGCCAAGCGCTGCAGGGGTGTCGCGCAACACTTACCAGCAACTCGACGTCGGGCAGAACGGTGCGATCCTCAACAATTCACGCACCAATGCACAGACGCAACTGGGTGGATGGGTGCAGGGCAATCCGTGGCTTGCCAACGGCACCGCACGCATCATTCTCAACGAAGTCAACAGCAGCAACCCCAGCCGCCTGAACGGCTACATCGAAGTTGCCGGATCGCGCGCGCAGGTCGTCATCGCCAACCCGAGCGGCATTTCGTGCGACGGCTGCGGCTTCATCAATGCCGACCGAGGCGTGCTGACCACCGGTACACCGATCTTCAATAACGGCAACCTTGAAGCGTTCCGCGTCGAGCAAGGCACGGTCTCCATCAATGGGGCGGGCTTGGACGCCACCCAGACGGATTACACCCAGATCCTCGCGCGCGCGGTGCAGATCAATGCCGGCGTGTGGGCCAACCAGTTGACGGTACTGACCGGGGCCAACGAAATCCGCGCCGATGAGGCCGCACCCGACGCCCAACATGGCGTAGTGCCATTGGCCGCCAGCACCACAGATCGGCCGCAATTCGGCGTCGACGTCGCGCAACTGGGCGGCATGTACGCAGGCAAGATCACCCTGGTGGGGACCGAATCAGGCGTGGGGGTGCGCAACGCTGGCAACATTGGCGCGAGTGCGGGCGACGTGGTGGTCACCGCAGACGGACAACTCATCAACGCGGGTTCGATCACCAGCGCTGCCACGGTACATGTCGACGGACAGCACGGGCTCTTGAACAGTGGAACGCTCTACGCGGGAGACCGCATTGCTAGCACCGTTGTTGGTGCGTTCGAGAATTCAGGACTCATTGGCGCCCTGCATGACATCAACTTGGCGTCCTTGAACGGAAACGGACAGGCCGGCACCTTCACCAATACCTCCACAGGTGTGCTCGCCACGGGTCTACAGACAGACTACACGCTGACGGGGGATGGGACGCTGTCTGTCACCGCGCAAGGCGGCGCCAACGCTGCGGGGCAGATCTTTGGTGGCCGGGCGATGTCGTGGGTGGCGCCGACGGTGTCACTTGCCGACAGTACCGTTCAAGTGCAGAACTTCGTGGTCGCAGGGGATGCGGTCACGCTGGATCGCGCCACGATCACCGCACCCGGGCAGATCGCCATCGATGCGACCGGACAGATGTCCACACGCGGCGCCACGCTGACTGCGGAACACCTCGCGATCAACGCGCGCGGTCTGGACAACACGGGCGGGGTACTGCAACAGACAGGTGAAGATAGTCTCGTACTGACCTTTGCCGATGACTTCATCAACACTGACGGCTCGCTCGCCGCCAACGGTGACGCAATCATCGCGGCCAACCGCTTCGACAACGAACGCGGCAAGGTGGGTCTGGCGGGGCCCGTCACTGTCGGGGTGCAGACGCTCAATAACCGGAACGGCCAGATCCTCGCGGGAGGCGAACAAACGCTCACGGTCAGCGGCGCCCTGGACAACACATCCGGCACCTTGCAGGCTGGCAGCGCGATGCAGCTGGACGCGGCCTCACTTGCCAACGCTGGCGGCAGGATCCTCAGCAGCGGATCGCAGTCGCTCGCAGTCAACGTCCTCGGTGACGTGGACAATACGGCCGGCCAGATCGCGGGCAATGGCCAAGGGCAAATCACTGCTGCTCAGCTGGCCAACGAGGGCGGCAAGATTACCTTTGCCAACGCCATCCAGATCGATGCGCAGCGCCTTGCCAACGGCAGTGGCCTGGTGCAGACCGACGGCGCGCTGGCAATCAATGCGACAGGCGGCATCGACAACGCGGGCGGCCAGATCATCTCGCAGCACGCCATGGCCTTGACTGCTCAGAGCCTCTCCAATGCGGGTGGGGCGGTCTACGTGCAGGGTGCGGATACGCTTGCCGTATCAGTCACTGGTTCGCTGGACAACACGTCGGGCCATATCGCAGGGAACGGCGACGTCGTGCTCGCTGCCAACGCGCTTCGTAACGACCGTGGTGGTGCGATCGGCGCCGGTGCTGATCTGTCCATCGATGCACAACGCATCGGCAATGCGTCGGGGACCTTGCAGTCCGGCGGTTCGCAAACGCTCGTCGCTGCGCAGGATATCGACAATACGGGGGGCTCGCTCAACGTCGGGGGCGCACTCTCAATCGAAGCGAGTAGTCTTGCCAACTCGGCGGGGTCGATCTCACAGAGTGGTGCGCAAGCGCTCGACATTCACCTGTCAGATGCGCTCGACAATGCCGGTGGCGCCATCACGAGCAATGCCGAACACATGGCGATTCACGCCGGCTCGCTCGCCAACGCGGGCGGCGAAATCAAACACGCCGGCAACCAGCAACTGGATCTGGCAATCGCCGGCGGCATCGACAACCGCGGTGGCCTTATCGCTGGTAATAGCGCCTCGGACATCTCGGGGACGTCGCTTGCCAACGACGCGGGCACACTGAGTTTTAACGGGCCACTCACAGCGACGGTGGCAAGCCTGAGCAACACCAATGGGGGCCGCATCCAGTCGTCCGATGCGTTGGCCCTCACCGTTTCGGGCAATGCTGATAATTCGGGCGGTATCGTGGCGGCGCAAAACGGCCTCGTGCTCGATGCGCAGGCCATCGACAATCGCGCCGGCGTCATCGTGGCGGTCGGTAGTGACGCACTGTCGCTGAAATCACGCGGTGCGCTGGACAACACGGGCGGACAGATCGTGGGTAACGGCAGTGGCACGTTGCGCGCCCAGACTCTTTTGAACGACGACGAAGGGACGATCGGCTTTGCGGGCGATCTGTCGGTTGTTGCTGACAATGTCACCAATCGCAGCGGCAAAATCCAGTCGGTCGCCGCGCAAGCCTTCTCGGTCGCGCAGTCGCTCGACAACACCGGTGGCACGATTGCCACGAGCGGCGCGCTGACGATTGCGGCGCATGACCTGGACAACATTGGCGGCACGATTTCGCAGAGCAGTACGGACGCCTTGTCGGTGAGTGTCGAGGAGCGTCTGGACAACACACGCGGCACGCTCGCGAGCGACGCGGCGCAGGGTCAGATCCGCGTTGGCAATGTAGACAACACCGATGGCAAGGTGGGCAGCAGCGGCACGCTGGCAGTCGCCGCGGACACGCTCATCAATACGCGCGGGCACCTCACCAGCGAAGGGTCACTCACCGTCACCAGCGCGCAAAGTGTTGTGAACACCGAAGGGGGTTTTATCGGTGCGAACGCTGCATTGAATCTCACCACGCAGGCGCTCGACAACCAGGGCGGACAGATTGGTTCAATCCAGTCGGATGCCACGATCACGGCCGGCCAGACCCGCAACGCCGGGGGCGCGCTCTTCGCCGCCGGTACGGCAAGCGTCACCGGTGGCGCGATCGACAATAGCGGTGGCGCCATTGGCGGCGACGCCTTGCGTATCGATACGCAGGGTCAAGCCCTGATCAATGCCAGCGGCACATTGGCGGGCAAGACAGATGTCATCATCAACTCCGGTGCGCTCAACAACGCCAGTGGTCTGATCCAGTCGGAGGGCAATCTGCTGATCGACACGCACGGACAGGCGCTCACGAATACGGCGTCGGGCGACAGTCGCGGCATCATGTCCATGGGCAATGCGACCGTGCGTGCGGGCGACATCGACAATTCGACAGGCTTCATCGGCAGCGCTGCCGGGGTGTCGATCGAATCAACCGGCACGGTGCACAATGAGAGGGGGGTGATCAATGCGCGGGACGCTCTTGGTATCTCGGCCCAGCAGGTTGATAACAGCAGTGGTCAGATCCAGGGCGCGGCCGATGTCACGGTCACGGCATCATCGCTCGCCAACGACGGTGGTTTGCTACGAGCAGCCCAGACTCTGACGATCACCGCCGACGCGCTGGGCAATACCAATACCAACAGCCAGGATCACGGTCTTGAGGGCAACGAAGTCGTCATCAGCGCCGCCTCCGTGGACAACACGAGCGGTGCCATTCGGGCGGACGGGCGAATCGCAATCGAGAGTGGTGGCACCCTTGTCAATCGGAGCGGTGTCGTCAGCGCCAGTGGCGTCACCGAAATCAAGGATGCCGGTGGCAGAACGCTCACCGTCGACAACGAAGGTGGTGTCATTGAAGGTGGCGAAGGTCTGGCCCTGGATGTCTCCCGCTATGGGGGCGCCGGCAAGCTCGGCAGTGGCGCAGACCTGTCCCTGTCGATGGAGGGTGACTACACCAACGCGAGCCAGATCGTCAGCGACGGCAACATCACGCTCGCGACGACCGGGCAGCTGACCAACAGCGGGCTCGTCCAGTCGGCCCTGGCACTCAACGTCAACGCCCGCGACATCGACAATACTGAGACTGGCGAATTCAATGCTGCGCTCACGCATCTGTCCGCCTCGGGCACGATCACCAATCGCGGGCTCATCGATGGTGGCGTGACTTGGCTGCAGGCGGGCACACTGAACAACGTTGGCACCGGCCGCATCTATGGTGATCTGGTCGCCATTCAGGCGGGGCAGCTCAACAACAGCGCCGAAGAAGTCGCCGATGTCATGGGGCTGCGGACCATGCGTGCCGGCACCATCGCCGCGCGTGCCGACATGCAGATCGGCTCAAATGAAATCAACAACAGCGGTCACGCGCTCATCTTCAGTGGCGACACGCTGAACATCGGTGGCACGCTGGACGAGAACCTCGTCGCCACCGGGCGCGCCGGCGTGCTCAACAACCACAGTTCGACGGTCGAGTCGCTGGGCGACATGCGCCTGGGCGTGGAGCAGGTCAACAACCTGAACGACGACCTGCGCGTCGAATTCGTGGAGGTCAGCCGCACGCACGTCACCGAGTACACGGGCGGCGCTGACCCCGACCACACCGAACCCATCTACAGCGCCGAGAAGGATGGCGCCTACGTTCAGAACATCAAGGGTCGCAACAACCTCTTCATCATCGATGCCGATGGCAACACCCAGCGCATCAGCACCGAATTCGATCGCTGGGACTACGATGAGATCGTCACCGAGACGCGCGTCACCAACAGCGACCCCAGCGTGATTCAATCGGGCGGAAACATGCTGCTCGACGTGGGTGACCTCTATAACGCACAGAGCAAGATTGTCGTGGGCGGCACGCTCTATGGCGACGCGGACAGGATCCGAAATGACAATGGTACCGGAGCACGCATCACCGAGCGCTCGGGCACCTTCACGCAGTTCCGCAACCTGAGCACGACCGACTACGCCTACAACCCGGCGCTGCCGCCCGAAGAAATCGATCTGGGCGCGGCTGTCGTGCGCATCAACAGCACCGACGCAGGCAGCGGCACCTCGATTGGCGGTCGTGATGACAGTAACGCAGGCTCCGGCGGTGTGACGGGGGACGCGGGGTCCGTGCAACTTGCCCGTAATGGGGTTGGCGCGGGTACCTCGCGGCCTGACGGATTACCCCTGGGCCCCAACGTCGTGGCCCCCATCATCGAAGTGGCCAGCAACGCGGGCTCCGGTCAGGTCGTCCGCACCACTACGCCGAATCTCACCCTGCCCGACAGCAGCCTCTTCCGCGTGGCAACGCAATCGGCTGGTCAGGTCAGCCTGCCCAACAGTACCGGCAGCGTGAATGGGCGTGCGCCTGACGCACCGGCCTCATCGGGCAACTACCTGATCGAGACCGACCCGCGCTTTGCCAACTACAAGGACTGGCTCAGCTCCGACAGCATGCTCACGGCCCTTGGCTACGACCCGCAACTCGTACAGAAGCGCCTGGGCGACGGCTTCTACGAGCAGATGCTGGTGCGTCAGCAGATATCCCAACTCACGGGCCAGCGCTTCCTGGACGGCTACTCTGACGATGAGGCGCAATACGCCGCACTGCTCAACAATGGCGCCACCTTCGCCAAGCAATACGGGCTCGTGCCGGGTGTGGCGCTCTCCGCCGAACAGATGGCGCTGCTGACCTCCGACATCGTCTGGCTGGTCGAGCAGCAAGTCACCACGGCCGATGGTGTGAGCATCTCGGTGCTCGTGCCACAGGTCTATGCGCGTGTGCAGTCGGGCGACATCAATGGCAGTGGCACGCTCATCGCCGCACATGACATGCAGCTCAACGTCAAGGGCAACCTGGAGAACACCGGCGCCTTGGGTGCAGCCGGCTACATGGGGGTCACCGCCAATGACATCGTGCAGACGGGCGGCCGGATCAACGCCAACATCGTTGACCTCAAAGCCAACAACGACATCCTCCACACGGGCGGCATGATTTCGGGCACCACGGCCGTGTCACTCGACGCTATCCGCAACGTCACCATCGCCTCGCAGACCGCGACGGCCAGCAATGGGCAGAGCAGTAACACCGGCATCAGCCGGGTGGCTCAGGTTCAGGTGGGGGCCAATGGCGGCGAGAATGGCCTGTTGGTCGTCAAGGCGGGTCAGGACGCAAACATCAATGCCGCCGAACTCAGTAACCTGAGCAAGAACGGTATTACTTACATTGGAGCCGGCAACAACATCAACATTGGCACGGTGACGGTCAGCAGCGAGCAGTCCTTTGGTGCGGCATCCGATCGCAGCCATCGTCTGGACAGTGCCAGTGCCGAAGTCGGTAGTGTCATCGGTGGCAATGGCACCATTTTGATGAACGCTGGCAACGACCTGAACGCCCGTGCAGCGACGGTTCAAACGGATGGCGCCATCGGGGCTCACGCCGGCCACGACATCAATATCACATCGGGCACGTCGACCAAGACGCTGGACATGGCAAGCTATGGTGAAAGTAGCGGTTTCATGTCGAAGGGCTCCGTCAGCAGTCAGGACAAGACAGAAGACCGAGGTGTCATCAGCAGTTCGTTTAAGGCGGGTGGTGACCTGCTTCTCGATGCGGGCAACGACGTCCACGTCACGGGTAGTTCAGTCTCTGCCAAGGGCGACGCAACGGTGCTGGCCGGCAACGACATAGTCGTGGATGAGGCTCGTCAGACATCTGGGCAGTCCAGCTCTCATTCCGACAGCAAGTCGAAAGTCATCAACCGCAGCTCGGCCACGTCGGATTCCAGCAGCTATTCGGATGTCGGCGTGAGCAGCACCATCAGCGGCAATACGGTCAATCTTCAGGCCACCAACAACCTGACCGTGCAGCAGAGCAACGTGGTCGGCAAGGAGGGCGTGGCCCTGACCGCCATCAACGGCGACGTATTGGTGACGGCGGGACAGAACTACTATGAAGCCGACTACAGCGAGAGCCAGAAGAGTTCGGGGATATCCACTTTCGCAGGCAAGGGCGGTATCGGCGTATCTGTGGGGAACGCACACAGCGACGGTGAAGGCCACCTTGTAGCAGTGACTCAGAGCGATGCGCGCTCTGCTGTTGGTGCGACCGAGGGTAACGTCATCGTCACCGCCGGCAAGGACGCAACCTTCATTGGCAGTGACGTGACTGCCGGTCGCAAGGGCGATGACAAGAATACCGGGCACATCGACGTATTGGCCCAGAACATCACCGTCCTGGCGGGAGAGGACTACGTCGTGCAATCGAGCGCCAGCAGTAGCCAGTCAAATGGTCTGGGGGTCGCCGTTGTCGGGACGCTTTTTGATACGGCCAAGAACCTCAAGGCCGCCTCGCAGAACGACAGTAAGGTCACTGCTGGCCGGCAGATCATCGATGAGATCGCCCATGCGGGTGCAACTGACACGCAAATAGCCGTCACAGCGTCGAGCACTGGCAGCAGCAGCCAGACAAATAGCGAATCGCTCACCCATAGCGGCAGCTCGTTCAACAGTGCCGGAGACATCTCTCTGCAGGCCACGGGCGACGGACAGAAGGACGCCAACGGCAAGGCCGTGAATGGCGATATCCTGATCGAGGGGAGCCTTCTGACCGCCGGCGAGAAACTCAAGCTCGACGCCGATCGCAACGTCACGGTGCAGGCATCGACCGATACCTATACCGAATACTCGTCCTCCAGCACCAGCGGCTGGAAGATCAGCTCGGCAGCCCCATCAGCAGGCGATACTGGCCGCTTCATCTCGGGTGGCCCCAATAACAGCGGTGTCTCTGTCTTCCCTATTGGCACCCAGAAGAGTCAAAGCAGCGGCAGTACCGAAGCAATCAGTCAGAACGCCAGCGTACTCATTGGTGACAGTGTTGACGTAACTGCTCGCACGGGAGACATCCGACTGGCTGGTAGTGGCATACAAGCCAACAATGATGTCACTCTCTCCGCCAAGATGGGCACCATCGACATCCTGTCCG
Organism: Uliginosibacterium sp. sgz301328; assembly: GCF_041807905.1. Taxonomy (NCBI): domain Bacteria; kingdom Pseudomonadati; phylum Pseudomonadota; class Betaproteobacteria; order Rhodocyclales; family Zoogloeaceae; genus Uliginosibacterium; species Uliginosibacterium sp. sgz301328. The sequence continues at coordinate 1,792 of NZ_JBGVSA010000051.1, read as the reverse complement.
GGCAAGAGAGTCTGTCCGCTCAGATGGATACATCGGGACGTCAGATGGGGGATCTGGGTGGAACTGGTTATTCCGGCACGGTGGGCATCAAGACCTACTCGCAGCACGAAGACGCCACGACTACCAGTCAGAGCACGGTAATCAGTCAGATCGTCAGCACTAATGGCAATGTCACCATGACGGCCAAGGACGACATCAACGCGCGCGGTGCCGACATCCAGGCCAAGAATGATGTGACGATGATTGGTAAGACCGTGAACCTTGATCCAGCCATCGACACGGCCAACGCCAACAGTTCAAGCAGCTCCAGCCAGTACGGCGTCACGCTCGCCTTGTCCGGTTACGCCGTGCAGGCCGCCCAGGCCGTCGAGAATGCCGCATATGCCAAGGAGAACCACAAATCCGACGAAGTTGTCGCGCTGTACGCTACGCAAGCAGGACTAGCCATCGCCAACGGAGTCGGCGCAGGCACCAGCACCGGGGTCAATGAGACCGGCAACCCCATGAACAGTAATGGCGGCAACACGCTTATCAAAGCCACGGTCAGTATCGGGGGCAGCTCCAATCATTCCGAGACACATACAGCCAGCACTACGCAGGGTGGTGCCACCATCACGGCGGGCGGCACTGCAACCATCATCGCCACGGGCTCCGGGGCCAAGGATGCAGACGGCAAGGCGATTGACGGCGACATCAACATGCGGGGCGCTACGATCAACGCCACCAACGTCACGCTCAACGCAGCGCACGACCTGAACGCGGAGAGCGTGCAAAACACCGCAACGTTAGACAGTCAATCGCAAGGCAATAGCGCCGGGATCGGCGTCGGCTTTGGGCTGGGCGGTAGCCAGAACGGCTTCACCCTTGAGCTGGCCGCCAGCCAGATCAAAGGCATGGAGAATGGACAATCCGTCACGCAGGTGAATACGCACGTCAACGCCACCGGCACCCTAACGATCACCACGGGGAACGATGCCAACATCGCAGGCGCGCAACTGACGGCAGACCGGGTCGAGGCCGACATTGGTCACGACCTGAACATCCGCAGCAGGCAGGACACGGAGACCTACGACGCCCGCACCGAGTCGGGTGGCTTCCAGGCCAGTCTGTGCATCCCGCCGTTCTGCTACGGCACCACTGTAAGTGCCAGCGGCAACTACAGCGAAGGCAACACCACCAGCACCTTCGCTTCGGTCAATGAACAAAGCGGCATCTTTGCCGGGGACGGCGGATACGACATCAAGGTCAAGGGCAACACCGACCTACAAGGCGGGGCCATCGTCAGCACCGCCACACCGGACAAGAACTACTTCGAGACACGCACACTGACCACCAGTGACGTCGAAAACTACGCCAGCTTCAGCAGCGACAAGGACAGCATCGCACTCAGCTATAGCGGCGGTACAAGCGGCGCGGGCGGTGTTGGCTGGGCCGATGGCACGCTCGCCAAGAATGCTGCTGTCAGCGTCTTGAACACAGCCGCCGCCAACGGTCAGGCGCCGATCGAAGGTCAGGCCACCGGCACCACCAAGAGCGTCATCTCACAAGGCACCATCGTCATCACGGACAACGACGAACAAATTGCCCGCACCGGCAAGACGGCCGACGAGACCATCGCCAGCATCAATCACGATGCCGACACCGCCAACGGCAAGATCGACAAGATCTTCGACGCGCAGCAGGTCAAGGAACAACAGGAGCTTGCGGACCTGCGCGCGCAGACCATGCAGCAGGCCGCGCCTCTCTTGTACAAGAACGTTGGTGACATGCTCGAAGGCCAGGACGAGTCGGT
>NZ_JBGVSA010000050.1:0-13502 GCF_041807905.1 Uliginosibacterium sp. sgz301328 | reverse complement strand
AAAGTAGGTCATCGTCAGACTACCTATACCGCAAAGCCCCGACAGCGACACCGCTGATCGGGGCTTTGTCTTTGGATCGGCCGGTTTGCGGTTGCTGGCGTGATTGCGGGCGCGCTCGTCGTTGTGGCGCGAGCGACCCGCCTGGCCAAACCCCCGGCTCCAAGCCCTCGCTCAGCCCGCACCGCTGACGGCAACGCCGCGTCCTGACTTCCGCCAGAACGTCGGGCCGAAATGGCACACCCGATCCCGCGCCAGAGCGCAGCCACCACCAATCGCATCTCGCGCGCTGTCGCGCTCCAGCCACCGCTTCGCGGTCGCCATGCGCGCCTTTCTTCTGTTTCTGGGTCCCTAACCCCGCTCGAAGCGCACCAAAAGTCGTAGGTCCTGACCCACCCGCGAGCAATCGTCAATGTGCACAGCACGCCGCTGCGTGAGATCCGTCATTTCAGGCAGGGCCAACAGGCCGCGCGCGGCGTCACCAAAAAAACTCGGCGCAAGATAGATCACTGCGGCGTCCGCCAGTCCGGCCGCCACGAGAGCCCCGTTGAGCCGGGCGCCTGCCTCGGTGAGGACTTCATTCAGTCCCCGCTTGCCCAACTCCTGCATCAATGCGGCAAGATCGACGCGGCCATCCGCGTTCGGCAGGGCGATGACTTCCACTCCGCGCGCCTCGAACGGAACCCAACGACGATGGTCATCCTGCGCCGTGACGATCAAGGTTGGCGCACCATCCAGCACGGCCGCATCAATGGGGGTTTCCAACTGACGATCGATGACGATCTTCATGGGTTGCCGTAGCGTCTCGACAGACCGGACGTTGAGCTTCGGGTTGTCCGCGAGCACCGTGCCGATGCCCGTCAGCACCGCGCAGGAACGTGCGCGCCAGTGATGCCCGTCAGCACGTGCGGCCTCGCCCGTGATCCATTGGCTCTGACCGTTGTTGAGCGCGGTTTTGCCGTCGAGGGTTGCGGCAAGTTTGAGCCGCAGCCAGGGGCGTCCGCGCGTGACACGCGAGATGAAGCCCTCATTCAGGCGGGCGGCGGCTTCACTCATGACGCCGACCTCCACTGCGATACCGGCATCGCGCAGACGCGCGAGTCCTCGTCCCGCGACCAGGGGGTTCGGGTCCTGCATGGCGGCGACTACCCGGCGTACGCCGGCGGCAATCAATGCATCGGAGCAGGGCGGCGTGCGCCCGAAGTGGGAGCAGGGCTCCAGCGTGACGTAGGCGGTGGCGCCGCGCGCGGCCTCTCCCGCAGTGCGCAGGGCGTGGACTTCCGCGTGCGCCTCGCCAGCGCGTTCATGCCAGCCCTCGCCGACGACGTGCCCGGCGTCATTGACGATGACACAGCCGACACGTGGATTGGGCGTGGTGGTGTAGAGCCCGCGCTCGGCAAGTTGCAGGGCGCGCGCCATGAAGAAAGCATGCGACGACATGGAAGCTCTCCGGTGCCACGGGAGTGCGGCACGGCGTCAGGTTTCGGAACGATAGCCGCGCAGCGCGGCTACGAAATGCGTTGCTTGGCGCGCGCCTTGGTAGAGACTTCGCGGATCACTTCGGAGAACTCTTCAGCGTCTTCAAAGTTGCGATACACCGATGCGAAGCGGATATAGGCGATCTTGTCGAGCCGCTTGAGCTCGCGCATGACCTGTTCGCCGACCTTTTCCGACGGGATTTCGCGCTCACCCATGGACAGCAGCCGGCTTTCGATCCGCTCGATGGCGGCTTCGACACTCTCGGCAGTGACGGGGCGCTTGCGCAGCGCGAGCTTCATGCTGGCGAAGAGTTTTTCGCGATCGTATTCGGCGCGGCTGCCATTGCGCTTGACGATCTGCGGCATGCGCAGCTCGATGCGCTCGTACGTCGTGAAGCGCTTGTCGCATTCACCGCAACGGCGGCGACGGCGAATGATGTCGCCTTCGTCGTTCTCGCGCGTGTCAGTGACCTGGGTCGAAGGGGTGCCACAGAACGGGCATTTCATGATCGGAGGGAAAAGTAGGCAGTAGTCTTCATTCTATCCGCCAGAAAAGAAAAACCGTTCAAAAACAGACGTGTTCTTGAACGGTTCCTGATTGCCGTGCATCAGATACACGGCGAGCGCCTTATTCTTGCCCGCCGACCTTGTCGGCGTTATTGGCTGCCGCGCTGGCCGCCTCATCGTAGGTCGCCACGGCAACGGGCAGCGATTGCGTGACGATGCTTCCTGCAGCAGGCAGTCCAAGCAAGACTGCGCTGATGATCTCCTCGCGCGATGCGCCATGGGCTTGCGCCGACGCCACATGAAACGGCACACCCGATGTGCGTCCCAACGCAGCCAGGACCGCGAGATAAGCCAGTTCTTCAGTCTTTTTGTCCAACGCGCTGGCGTCATCCAACCCTTTGACCGCCGCATGCCATGCTGCGGCGTGCGCCGGCGCTTCAGACAGAAACGTTTGAAACGCGTTGGACAGGTGGCTCATGGGATCAGCCGTAGACCGGGAACTTCTTGCACAGCGCGGATACCTCATTGCGCACGCGTTCGATCACGGCCGCATCGTGCGGGGCGTCGAGTACGTCGGCGATCAGGTGCGCGACACGTTCGGCTTCGATCTCGGTGAAGCCACGCGTGGTCATCGCGGGGCTGCCCAGACGGATGCCAGAAGTCACGAAGGGCTTTTCCGGGTCGTTCGGAATGGCGTTCTTGTTGACCGTGATGTGGGCCTGGCCGAGGACGGCTTCGGCTTCCTTGCCGGTGATCTTCTTGTTGCGCAGATCGACCAGGAACACATGGCTTTCAGTGCGGCCGGACACAATGCGCAGGCCGCGTTGTTCGCCCAGCACGCGCGCCATGACGCGGGCGTTGGCGATGACTTGTTCCTGGTAGGTGCGGAACTCCGGCGTGGCCGCTTCCTTGAAGGCCACAGCCTTGGCTGCGATCACGTGTTCCAGCGGGCCGCCTTGCAGACCCGGGAAAATGGCCGAATTGATGGCCTTTTCGTGTTCCGCCTTCATCAGGATGATGCCGCCGCGCGGGCCGCGCAGTGTCTTGTGCGTGGTCGAGGTGACGACGTCGGCGTGCGGTACGGGATTCGGGTAGAAACCTGCGGCGATCAGGCCGGCGTAGTGGGCCATGTCGACCCAGAAGATCGCGCCAACGTCCTTTGCCACCTTGGCGAAGCGCTCAAAATCGATGCGCAGGGAGTAGGCCGAGGCGCCAGCGATGATGATGCGCGGCTTGTGTTCGTGTGCCAGGCGCTCCATCGCGTCGTAGTCGATCTCTTCCTGCGCGTTCAGACCGTAAGCCACTACGTTGAACCACTTGCCCGACATGTTCAGCGGCATGCCGTGGGTGAGGTGGCCGCCTTCGGCCAGGCTCATGCCCATGACGGTGTCGCCCGGCTTGGCGAAGGCCATCAGTACGGCCTGGTTGGCTTGCGAACCGGAGTTCGGCTGCACGTTGGCGGCGTCCGCGCCGAAGAGCTTCTTCAGGCGGTCGATGGCCAGTTGTTCGACAATGTCGACGTATTCGCAACCGCCGTAATAACGCTTGCCCGGATAACCTTCCGCGTACTTGTTGGTCAACTGCGAGCCTTGGGCTTCCATGACTGCCGGGCTGACGTAGTTCTCGGAGGCGATCAGTTCGATGTGGTCTTCCTGACGCTTGTTTTCCGATTGGATGGCAGACCACAGTTCCTGGTCGACTTGGGCAAGGGTTTTTTGCTTTGAAAACATGGTTTTCCTGATTGAGGGGGCGGCCAAAGGCGAATGATACCCCGTCCGCCGGACTGGCTGCGCATGCGGCAACGGTTCGGGCCGAAATTCTATACGAATCAAGGCCATGTCCGCCATGATGCGCACTGGCGGGTGCGCCTCGATCGGGGCGCCCGCATCAAACGGAAGCAGGCAAACGCATCGGCGTTCGTCTCTGCAGGTCACGTGCGTTACGCAGCGGTCGTCTCGTCAGATCACAGTGGCAGTTCGTCGAGATTGCGGTCGAGATGCGCGCGCTGGTCCCACGCGAGCATCGCCCAGTTGGCACCGTCCCATGAAATCCAGTTGAGCGTGGCGTTGCCCAGCGCGAAGTCGCGCGGGGCCGACAGCGGCATGCCGGTGGCGATGCGATAGGCAATGTCGAGCACGCCACCGTGCGCGACGGCCAGTACCGTTTGACCGGGGTGGCGACGGGCGATGCCGTCCAGGCCTTTGTGCACGCGCTCGGCGAAGACAGCAAGGCTTTCGCCGTCAGGCGGCGTGGCTTCGAGTTCGCGGGCCCGGACGCGCGGTTGGATGTCGGGAAAGCGCTCGGCAGCCTCGTCGGGTGTCAGTCCCTGGAGCTGGCCGAAATTCCGTTCCCGCAGATGCTCGTCGAGTTCGACGGGTACATCGATCTGGCGGCCGATGATCTGTGCCGTGGCCAATGCGCGTTGCAGGTCGGAACTGTAGATGGCGTCGAAGCCCTCTTGTGTGAGGTGGGTCGCAGCGGCATGCGCTTGCCGCAACCCTTCGGCATTGAGCGGAATATCGGTGAAACCTTGCAGGCGGCGGGCGACGTTCCAGTCGGTTTCGCCATGGCGGACGAGGCAGATGCGAGTGATCATGAATGCTATCGGTATGTATGCACCAAAAAGGGGGTTGTCGCTGCCCGACAGGCTACTCGGGCATTGATCTGGTTTCCCCCTATATTAGCGTGCGGTGCGGCGCAAAATAATCGCGCAACTACAACAAAGGCCGTATGCAATCGGCAAGCGGCCCACGCCACTCAGAGAGGAGCAGCCGCATGGATGCGCTGATACGCCTATCCAGATGGATAGACGCGCTGAACGAAAAAGTGGGGCAGGCCACGATCTGGCTGATCCTTGCGGTGACATTGATCAGCGCGATCAATGCCACTGTCCGAAAGGCATTCGACGTCAGTTCGAACGCCTTCCTCGAAATCCAATGGTATCTCTTCTCTGCGGTCTTCTTGCTCGGCGCGGGTTACGCGCTCCTTAAGAACGCCCACGTACGCATCGACGTACTGGTGTCGCGCTTCAGCTCACGCGTGCATGCGTGGATCGACATTCTCGGCACCCTCTTCTTTCTGCTGCCGATCTCGGTGATGGTCATCTGGCTGTCGTGGGGCGTCTTCATGACGGCCTACACATCCGGCGAGATTTCGCCTAGCGCGGGTGGTCTGATCCTGTGGCCGGCCCGCCTCCTGGTGCCGGTCGGCTTCACGCTGCTTGCGTTGCAAGGCATCTCGGAACTGATCAAGCGCGTTGCCTTCCTGACGGGCCGCCTCAAGCTCGACGCCGCCGATGAGGCCAGCGCCGAAGAGCTTCTTGCCGAAGACATCCGCCGCATGCAGGAAGCCAAGGGAGGCGCGCGACATGATTGAGTTCATCTCCGCGAACATGGCGCCGATCATGTTTGCCGCCATGGTGGTCTTTCTGCTGCTCGGCTACCCGGTGGCGTTTTCGCTGGCGGCGTGCGGCGTCGTGTTCGGCTTTATCGGCATCGAACTCGGCCTGCTGCCGCCGCAACTGTTCCAGGCCATGCCGGATCGCATCTGGGGCGTGATGAGCAACGACACGCTGCTGGCGATCCCGTTCTTCACTTTCATGGGACTGATACTCGAACGCAGCGGCATGGCCGAAGACCTGCTCGAAACCGTCGGCCAGCTCTTTGGCCCGGTGCGCGGCGGGTTGGCGTTCGCAGTCATCTTCGTCGGGGCGATGCTGGCCGCCACTACCGGCGTGGTGGCGGCATCGGTCATCTCGATGGGGTTGATCTCGCTGCCCATCATGTTGCGCTACGGTTACGACCGTCGGCTGGCGAGCGGAGTGATCGCTGCATCCGGCACGCTGGCGCAGATCATTCCGCCATCGCTGGTGCTGATCGTCATGGCCGACCAATTGGGTCGTTCGGTGGGCGACATGTACAAGGGCGCATTCATCCCGGGCTTCGTACTCACCGGCCTTTACGTCATCTATGTCATCGGCGTCACGTTGTTCCGCCCGCAGTCCGCTCCCGCGCTGCCGCCTGAAGCGCGCACGATCCGCGAACCCGATGGCAGCAGCGGACTCCGTTCGGTGGCGGTATTGGCGATCCTGTCGGTCATCGTGGCGGTGGTGTTCGCGCAGCAGCGTCCTGCTGAAGAGCCGACCGACGAGCTGATCGTGGTGAGCACCTGCGTGGGCGTGGCGTTCGCCTTCATTGCTGCGTGCATCAGCAAATGGCTCAAGCTCCCATTCCTGTCGCAGATGGCGCAGCGCGTGACCTTTGTGCTGATCCCGCCCTTGGCGCTGATCTTCCTTGTGCTCGGCACGATCTTCCTCGGCGTGGCGACGCCGACCGAGGGCGGTGCGATGGGCGCCACGGGGGCGCTCATCATGGCGCTGGCGCGCAAGCGCTTGAGCTGGAGCCTGCTACGTCAGGCGATGGAGTCGACCGCCAAGCTGACCACGTTCGTCGTGCTGATCCTGGTCGGCTCACGCGTGTTCAGTCTCACCTTCTATGGCGTCAACGGCCACGTCTGGGTCGAACACCTGCTGATCAACATGCCCGGCGGCGTGATCGGGTTCCTGATCGTGGTGAACATCCTGGTTTTCGTGCTGGCGTTCTTCCTCGACTTCTTCGAACTGTCGTTCATCGTGGTGCCACTGCTCGCACCGGTGGCGGAAAAGCTCGGCATCGATCTGATCTGGTTCGGCGTGTTGCTGGCGGTGAACATGCAGACCTCATTCATGCATCCGCCATTCGGCTTTGCGCTGTTCTACCTGCGCTCGGTAGCGCCCAAGGCCGTCAAGACCACCGAGATCTACTGGGGCGCGGTGCCGTTCGTGCTAATCCAGATTGTCATGGTCGGCCTGGTGATCGCCTTTCCGCAGTTGGTGCACATCGGTCTGGGCACGCAACCGAAGGTCGACCTGGACAAGGTCCAGATCATCATTCCTCCGTCCGACGACACACAGAATCCCGATCAGTTGCAGCAAGAATTAGGTGGTCAACCGGACAGCAGCTCATCCAAGTCTGCGGGTGATGCCAGTCAGTCGCCGGAAGACAAAGCGACCGACGAGCTGCAACGTCAATTGATGGGCAAGTGAGCGAAACGGGCGGGGGCCCCGCCCGCTTCATGCCTGGGTACGTACGCCGGTGATGCCCGCCACACCGCATCCGAACGACCACTCGTCTGTCGGGGCGGTCGATATCACGATCATCCCGTCTTCCGGCCGCAAGCCCGGCGCCCCGCCCGGATCGGCCCTGCGCAGGGCATGGTTGTCGACATGACGCACCACTACCGCTCGTTGTGTATGACCCGCCATGCGTGATGCGTACCGCCGCCGTTGCGGTGCTTGACGAAGCGGGCGGCCGTGACGCCCGACGTTTACGAGCCCGAGTCTTGCCAGCGTGTGGGCGGCAGTGGGCGCCGGGCTTGGGCTGACGGCGCGAACGCCAGTCGGATTGCCGGCGCATTTGCATGTCATCGATGGCGATCTGCCGTCATTGGCGAACATCGATGTGTTCATGCTGTGTGCGCGACAGCATCCGATGCCCGCCGTTGCCGCCACCTCGCGGTGACGCTCAGATCAGCGGCACGATCAACAAGGCCACCAGGTTGATGATCTTGATGAGCGGATTCACGGCCGGGCCGGCGGTGTCCTTGTAGGGATCGCCCACGGTATCGCCGGTGACGGCCGCCTTGTGGGCCTCTGACCCCTTGCCGCCGTGGTGGCCGTCTTCGATGTGCTTCTTGGCGTTGTCCCACGCGCCGCCGCCGGCCGTCATCGACAGCGCCACGAACAGCCCGGTGACGATGGTGCCCATCAGCACGCCGCCCAATGCCTGCGGCCCGAGTGCGAAGCCGACGATGATCGGCAGCAGTACCGGCAGCAACGACGGAATCATCATTTCGTGGATGGCCGCCCGCGTGAGCATGTCCACCGCACGCGAATACTCCGGCCGCGCCGTGCCTTCCATGATGCCGGGTATCTCGCGGAACTGGCGGCGCACTTCCACCACCACCGAACCCGCTGCGCGGCCGACCGCTTCCATCGCCATGGCGCCGAACAGGTAGGGCACCAGCCCGCCGATGATCAGGCCGATGATGACGAGGTGATTCGATAGATCGAATGACAATTGCCGACCGCTGGCGGTCAGCGCGTGCGTGTAGTCGGCAAACAGCACCAGTGCCGCCAGCCCGGCCGAGCCGATGGCGTAGCCCTTGGTCACCGCCTTGGTGGTGTTGCCGACGGCGTCGAGCGGATCGGTGACGGCGCGGACGGACTCCGGCAGCTCGGCCATCTCGGCAATGCCGCCGGCATTGTCTGTGATGGGGCCGTAGGCGTCGAGTGCGACGATGATGCCCGTCATCGACAGCATCGCCATCGCAGCGATCGCGATACCGTAGAGGCCAGCAAGCGCGTGGGCGACCCAGATCGCAATGCATACGCAGATCACCGGGCCGGCCGTGGCCTTCATCGAAATGCCCAGGCCGGCGATGATGTTGGTGGCATGGCCGGTTTCGGACGCTGCGGCGACTTGTCGCACCGGCGCATAGTCGGTGCCCGTGTAGTACTCGGTAATCCATACCAGCAACCCGGTGAGCAGCAGGCCCACCACGCTGGCCCCAAACACCCGGATGACGGCGCCGCCCTGGATGCCGAGCTCCCTGTTGAGCACATCGTCCGGCACCAGCCAATTGGTCACGAAGTAGAAGGCCACGAGCGCGATGAGGCTTGCCACGATCAGCCCCCGGTAGAGCGCCGCCATGATCTTTTTGCCCGGCACGATGCGCACGAAGAACGCGCCGACGATCGACGCGATGATCGCCACGCCGCCCAACGTGAGCGGGTAGACCACGCCGACCTGCGGGTCGGAGGTCAGCGTGAGGGCGCCGAGCAGCATCGTTGCGATCAGCGTCACGGCATAGGTCTCGAACAGATCCGCCGCCATGCCCGCGCAATCGCCCACGTTATCGCCCACGTTGTCGGCGATTACCGCCGGGTTGCGCGGGTCATCCTCGGGGATGCCGGCTTCCACCTTGCCGACAAGGTCGGCGCCGACATCCGCGCCTTTGGTGAAGATGCCACCGCCCAGCCGCGCAAAGATCGAAATCAGCGACGAGCCGAAAGCCAGCCCGATCAGCGGCTTGAGTACCGTCGCCACTGGCGTGCCGGGCGCTGCGTTCGATGACAGCACGAAGTAGTAACCCGTGACGCCCAGCAGCGCCAGGCCGGCGACCAGCATGCCGGTGATGGCGCCGCCACGGAAAGCGACGGTCAGGGCTTCGTTGAGTCCTTTCTTGGCGGCTTCGGTGGTACGCACATTGGCAAGCACCGATACGTTCATGCCGATGTATCCGGCGCCGCCCGACAACACAGCTCCGAGCGCGAAGCCCGCCGCCGTCGGCCAGTCGATGGCCACGCCGATGATGATGAGCAGGACGAGGCCGACGATGGCGATGGTGATGTACTGCCGATTGAGGTAGGCCGCGGCACCCATCTGGATGGCGGCGGCGATTTCCCTCATGCGTGGGCTGCCGGCAGGCAGCCCCAGAATCCAGCGACTGAGCAATAGCCCATAAAGAACCGCCAGCACAGAGCTGGCGAACGCTACCAAAAGCGGTGCCGACATTTCTCTCTCCTGCAGGGATTGAACAGCCAAACACTGGTGCTTCGTGGCGCTTTTCGCGCTCTGTCATGGCGTCCGCATAACGCGACGGACACCCTCATTGCTGCGTGTGCTCGCTACGCTAGCATCCAGCGGGGCGCGCATCGGCTACAGACAAACCCGTACCGGTGGAACCTGTGAGCCGACGCGATGCCTGCACGAAACCAGCGCTCTCGTGGAGGCAATCATGGATCGCTCAGAAGATTTCGCCGATACGCTCGACCCCCGCCGCCGCGAAGCGTTGGTAAGGCTCGGCGCGTTAAGCGTGGCGGGGGTTCTGCCATCTGCAAGGGCAAGGGCCGCGACATCGTCGCCGTCGGTAGGGTGCGTGTTGATCGCACAGGAAACCGCCGGCCCGTTTCCCTTGCTGGAAGCACTGTCCAATCGGGCAATCGTCAGGCGGGACATCACTGAAGGGCGCAGCGGCGTTCCTCTAGCGCTGCATTTGAGCCTGCTGGATGTCACGCGAGGGTGCGCGCCGATTGCGGGGGCCGCGGTGTACGTGTGGCATTGCGACCGCGAGGGTGCGTATTCCGGCTACGAAGGGCGAGGCGATGTGTCGGTTGCGCGGCAGACGTTCCTGCGTGGCGTGCAAGTCAGCGACGCGGCGGGAGGCGTGCGTTTCGACACGATCTATCCCGGTTGGTATCCCGGGCGGGTCACGCACGTGCATGTGCAGGTGTATCTGCACGATGATCTGCGCGGGCGGGCCATCGCCACCTCGCAGCTCGCTTTTCCGGATGAGGCGACGCGCGCGGTATACGCCTCACCTCAGTACGCGGCGCATGGGCAGAACACATCGGTCCGGCGCGTCGTCGATGACTTCGCGTTCGCCGATGGCGCCGTGACGCAAATGCTGGATGTGACGGGTAGTCCCGCCCAGGGCTATCGCGCCGTGCTGGCGATAGGCGTTTCCGCGTAATCGATCACGCGGCCATGATGCGTCCAAGCAGGCGCAGCGCTTCATCCGTTTGCGCGCTGAACTGCCCGCCGCAACTGATGCGGATGAAATGGTCATAGCGTTCTGAATTCGAGAACATCAGCCCCGGCGAGATCCGCACGCCTGCCTTCAGTGCCGTCTCGAAGATGTCGCGCGACGATCGCGTGCCCGGCAACTGCACCCACAGCAACATGCTGCCCGATGGCATCGCCAGCCGCGTGCCTTCGGGGAAGTGCTCGGCGATCGATTCGGCCATGCGTTGTCGCCGCTCGCGCAGCAGGCGGCGCAGGCGGACCAGATGCCGGTCGTAGGCGGCCGAGCCCATGAATTCCGCCACGGTGATCTGGCCCAGCGCGTCGTTGGGGCGGCTTTGCGCGTACTTGAGCATGCGGATGCGCGCGTGCCAGCGTCCGCCGCTCACCCACCCCAGTCGCATGCCCGGCGCCAGGATCTTGTGAAGCGAGGCGCAGTGGATCACGTTGCCTGCGCGCTCCCAATGCTTGACCGCCTTCAGCGGACGGTCGTCATCGGCCAGCGCGCCGTAGGTGTCGTCCTCGATCAGCGCAACGTCATGTTCGTGGCACAACGCGGCCAGCCGTGCCTTGGCTTCGTCCGGCATCACGCTGCCGAGCGGATTCTGGAAGTTCGGTATCACCACCACGGCGCGGATGCCCGGTTGCGTGCGCAACGCCAGTTCCAGTGCGTCGACCGAGATGCCGTGCTGCGGGCTGGTCGGGATTTCAATACTGCGCAGGCCGAGGCTTTCCAGAATCTGCAGCAGCCCATAGTACGTGGGCGATTCGACCGCGACGGTGTCGCCCGGCTGGGTCACCGCGCGAAGCGCCAGGTTGATGGCTTCGGTGCAGCCGTGGGTGACGAGCACATCGTCTGGTGAGAGCTGCATACCGCTGGCCAGCGCGCGCCGGGCCAGCACGGCGCGGAAGGTTTTGTCGCCATGCGGAGGCACCGGGCTGACCAGGATGTCCGGGTGGCGGCGCAACGCGCGTGCCGCCGCCGTACGCAATGCGTCGGTCGGGTAGGCGTCGGGCGAGCCGAAAGCCACGGCCAGGTTGGTCTTGACCGGATACAGCTCGCACTTGGCGATGAAGTCCGAAACGCGGTCGTGGATGCCCACGAACTGCGCAGGGTCGGGGGCGCGGGCAGGGTCCGGCTCGACGAGCGGCGCCATCGTCACGCGCCGTGGCCGGCGGACGAAGTATCCCGAACGGGGGCGGGCTTCGAGCCAGCCTGCGTCTTCCAGATGGCGACAGGCTTGCAGCGCCGTCGACAGGCTCACGGCGTGCAGTTGCGTGAGTGTACGCACCGAAGGCATGCGGCAGCCCGGCGTGAGGGTGCCGGCCTCGATGGCGCTACGGTAATGGCTGGCGAGCTGAAGGTAGAGGGGCGTGTCCATGCTGTGATGATCGCGTCGGCGGGCCGACCGATACAGATACAGATTCCATGGAAATGCACCATAACAGATTGGCCGGGCGGCGTCTGATGTGCCCTACAAATGGCTTCTGTGTGTCTGTTGGTCGGTCCGATCGATCCTTAGGCTGTATCTGCCCGCCGCGCCTTTGTGGCGGCAGATTCCCAAAGGAGCGGATCATGAGTTCATACCCCTTGCCCCGACGTGTCCGCATTGCAACCGGGGGCAGTTGCGTACTGTCTGTCGAGGCGGGTGCGCTGATCGTGGCAGAAAGCGCGAGCATCGTCGTCGACGCCGGCACGCGGTGGCTGGACGGCGCCGGCCTGTCGACGCGCCGTCGCGTTGAAACCGGCGCTGCGTTCGAATCCCGCGAAGGCGGCTGGCTGCGTGTCGAAGCGGGGGCGCAAGGGGCGGATATCGTGCTGGTGGCGCCGCCCTCCCGCATTACGCTCATGACAAGGTGGCTGCCATCCTTGCGGGCCATGCTGGCGCGCGCGACAGGCCGGACGCGGCCGGCGCCTGCACGCCGAGCCGAGGAGTGCTCGGGATAGACAGGCGCTAATCACGGGGTCGGTGTCAGTCGATTCCGACCCCCGCAAACCTGTCTGGTGAATTCCCATGCAACAGTGGTTGTTCCTGTCCGTCGCCATCCTCAGCGAAGTGATCGGCACCTCGGCACTCAAGGCCTCGGAAGGCTTCTCGAAACTCGTTCCGTCGCTCGTCGTCGTGGTGGGCTACGGCACGCCTTTTACTTCCTGTCGCTGACCCTGCGGACCATGCCGGTCGGGGTGGCGTACGCCGTATGGTCGGGCGTAGGAGTCGCGCTCATCTCGCTGGCGGGGTGGTGGTTGTATGGACAGCGGCTCGACGCGGCGGCCATCGTCGGAATCTGCTTGATCGTGGCCGGCGTCGTCGTGTTGAACGCGTTCTCCAAAGCCGGCGCACACTGATGTGATGCCTGCTGCATGAAAAATCGTCCGTCCGTCGGTATTTCTTTATCGACCGTATGGCGTCGTCCTGCACGATAGGACATATCTGATATACGCTCGCCCACTGCGCGATGGAGTCCCGCGCAGTGTCGCCGGCCAGGCCCGTGTATGGCCGGCAATCCCCAACAGGCCCGTTCGCCGTGCGTGCGGACGGTGTGGCGAAGAAAGCGTGTATGAATCAGGGCAGGGCGTGGCTGGGCCGTCTGGCTGTGGTGGCAGTGTCGTGTGCACTCATTGCCTGTGGCGGCGGTGGCGGAGGGGGAAGCGACGGTTCGAGCATTTCGGATACCAGCGGCGCAGCATCCAGCCGCAGCAGCGCGGCGAGCAGCACCGCCACCAGCGCTGGCGCGAGCAGCAGCACTTCCAGCGCGGGCAGCAGTTCCAGCCTGGGCAGCTCGAGCGCAAGCAGCATCGCCAGCGGTCTTGCGGCGCTGAGCGCCGATTGCTCGGGCACCAACTGCGGGGCAGCTTCCAACAATACCTATGGCGGGACGGGCGTCGGTATCTGGCACT
>NZ_JBGVSA010000049.1:0-14576 GCF_041807905.1 Uliginosibacterium sp. sgz301328 | reverse complement strand
TCGCCTCAGCGGCGAGCCGGAACAGGGTCAGGCGAGACGATTGCGCACCGAGGCGACAATCTCGAAGGAGCGCACGCGGGCGGCGTGGTCGAAGATCTGGGCGGTCACCATGAGTTCGTCGATCCCCGTGCGATCGATGAACCGCCGGATGCCTTGTTCGACCGTATCGGCCGAGCCGACCACGGCCAGCGACAAGGCGTGGTCGGCGCCCGCCCGTTCGACCGGCGACCAGCGGCTGACGGCCTCGTGCGAAGGCCGATTGAGCTTGCCCGGCATGCCGCGCCGCAGGTTGATGAACTGCTGCTGGATCGACGTGAACAACAAGCGCGCTTCGTCATCGGTTTCGGCGGCAAAGACGTTCAGCCCGGCCATGGCATAGGGCCGGTCGAGCCAGCGCGAAGGCGTGAAGCGCGCGCGGTACATCTGCAAGGCGGCTTCGAGGTAGTCCGGCGCAAAGTGCGAGGCAAACGCGAACGGCAGGCCGAGGGCCGCCGCCAGTTGCGCACTGAACATGCTGGAGCCGAGCAACCAGACCGGAATATTCAAGCCCTGGCCCGGCACGGCTTTCACCGAGTCAGGCCCGTCGGCTTGGCCATGAAAGTAATCCAGCAACTCCACGACATCCTGCGGGAAGGTATCGGCGCTGTCGGTCAGGTTACGGCGCAGTGCGCGGGCGGCGCGTTGATCGGTGCCCGGCGCGCGGCCGAGGCCGAGATCGATACGGCCGGGGTAGAGCGATTCGAGCGTGCCGAACTGCTCGGCAATGACCAGTGGCGCATGGTTGGGCAGCATGATGCCGCCTGCGCCCACGCGGATGCGCGAGGTGCCGCCTGCGACGTGGCCGATCACCACGGCCGTGGCGGCGCTGGCGATGCCCGGCATGTTGTGGTGTTCGGCCAGCCAGTAGCGCTCGTAGCCGAGCCGCTCGGCGTGGCGTGCCAGATCGAGCGTATTGGCCAGTGCGTCGCGCGCAGTCCCGTCTGCGCAGATGGGGGAAAGGTCAAGGACGGAAAACGGAATCATGGCTCGCGCTAATGTGTATTGGACCCGTCATCTTGGACCGCGGGGCGACGAATGCAAGTGCCGCGGGGCGACTTCACTCTTCGTCGTTGTCGGTCAATACCTCGGCCAGATTGTGATAGACGCGGGCCAGCTTGTGAGAGCGCAGGGCGAACAGCAAGACCGAGCGCCCCGTCACCGCGTACCTGTCGCCACTGACGAAGTGGGGCAGTTCTTCGCGCTGCGGTACGTTGGTATCGATCAGGTTGATCCACGCGCGGTCGCCCGGGATCTCAGGCAAGGTGAACTCGACGACGTCATAGTGGGCGTTGAATACCAATAACAAGGTGGCATCCGATGCTGGATGCTTGATGCCCGAAGCCTGCGCGCGTCCGTCCAGTACCATGCCGAAGCAGCGCATGCTGGTGTCGTTCCATTGTTCCTGCGTGATATCGACACCGGCCGGCGTGAGCCAGCGTACATCGTGCACGCCGATGGTTTCGTTGAATTCGCCGGTGAGAAATCGGCCCCGTCGCAATACCGGCAGCGCTGAACGCAGATGTGTGAGCTTGCGCACGAAGTTGGCGAGCGCTTCGCCGCGTTCATCCAGATTCCAACTCACCCAGCTCGTTTCATTGTCCTGGCAGTAGGCGTTGTTGTTGCCGCCTTGCGTGCGGCCGAATTCGTCGCCCGCCAGCAGCATCGGCGTGCCCTGCGAGAGCAGCAGGGTGGCAAGGAAGTTACGCTTCTGCCGCTCGCGCAGTTCGATGATGTCCGCGTTGTCGGTCGGGCCTTCCGCGCCCATGTTCCACGAATGGTTGTTGCTGTGGCCGTCGCGGTTGTTTTCGCCGTTGGCCTCGTTGTGCTTGTCGTTGTACGAGACCAGATCGTTGAGGGTGAAGCCGTCGTGCGCGGTGATGAAGTTGACGCTCGCCCAGGGGCGCCGCCCGCCCTGATTGAAGCAATCGGCCGAAGCCGTCAGCCGTGTGGCCAGTTCCGGCACCTTGCCTTCATCGCCTTTCCAGAACGCGCGCACGGTATCGCGGAATTTGTCGTTCCATTCCGCCCAGCCCGGCGGAAAACCACCGACCTGGTAACCGCCGGGGCCGCAGTCCCAAGGTTCCGCGATGAGCTTTGCGCTCGCCAGTATCGGGTCCTGCCGGCAACTGCGCAGGAAGCCGCCGCTGATGTCGAAGCCATGTGGCTCGCGTCCGAGGATGGTCGCCAGATCGAAGCGGAAGCCATCGACATTCATCTCGGTCACCCAGTAGCGCAGGCTGTCCATCACCATCTGCAGCACACGCGCGTTGCTCAGGTTGAGCGTGTTGCCGGTGCCGGTGTCATTGATGTAGTAGCGCGGCTTGTCGGGCATCAGCCGGTAGTACGAAGCGTTGTCGATGCCCTTGAACGACAGTGTCGGCCCCAGTTCGTTGCCCTCCGGCGTGTGGTTGTAGACCACGTCCATGATGATGCCCAGGTGCGCCCGGTGGTAGGTGTCGATCAGTTGCTTGAGTTCGCGGATGTCTGCCTGCGCGAAGTACCGGGGGTCGGCGGCGAAGAAGCCGATGGTGTTGTAGCCCCAGTAATTGACCAGCCCGCGATCGAGCAGGTAGCTGTCATCGATGAAGGTCTGGATCGGCATCAGCTCGACGGACGTCACGCCCAGGCTCTTGATGTACTCGACGACCGCCGGATGGGCCATGCCTTTGAACGTGCCGCGTTCGTTCTCGGGCACGGCCGGGTGCAGCTTGGTGAACCCGCGCACGTGGGCTTCATAAAAAACCGTACGGTCCCACGGTACGCGCACTTTCGACGGACCGTCCCAGCCGAATTCCGTGTCCACCACGCGGCACTTCGGCAGCAGCGGGGCGCTGTCGCGCACATCGAAGCTCAGGTCCTTGTCCTTGTGGCCGATCTCATACGAGAACAGTTCCGGCCCCCATCGCAACTTGCCGATGTGTTCCTTCGCGTACGGGTCCATGACGAGCTTGTTGGGATTGAAGCGGTGGCCGGCATCCGGCTCGTACGGCCCGTGCACGCGGTAGCCGTACACGGTGCCCGGCCGCAGGTCGTGCACATATACGTGCCAGATCTCGTCGGTGAATTCCGGCAGTTCGATGCGATGGAGTTCCTGCTTGCCTTCGTCATCGAACAGGCACAGCTCGACCTTCGTCGCGTTGGCCGAGAAAAGCGCGAAATTGACGCCCTGGTTGTCCCACGTGGCGCCCAGCGGGAAGGGTGAGCCTTCCGAGATTCGGTATTGCGTCGTCATGAAATCTCCTCGCCGCCGTGTGTGGCGGGCTTCATGCGCAATTCTCGTGCCGCCCCGCCATTGCGGCGGGGCGGGGCAGGTCAGCTCACAGCCATTTCATCAACCCCATCTCCAGCGGGTGCGACAGCAGCGCGTGGCGCGGGTAGATACGCACGCGGAAATCGAGCTTGCCGCATTGTTCCGGGCGCAGTTCCAGCGTGTAGCGCCGTTCGCCGTTGCCGATATCCTCGGCGGCTTCGAGCGTATGGTGCGCGGCGTGGTGTTCGATCTGCTCGCGCAGGCCTCGCGTGAGGAGCAGTTCGACCACGACGTCTTCCGGTTCGAGGCCATCGAGCCTGACGGCCAGGTCCATGTGCACCGACTCGCCATAGGTCAGGCGCTTGTCCGGCGGATTCAGCATGCGTAGCGAAACGTTGGGCCACGCGCTGCATACCTTGCCCTTCCAGTCGGCCAGCGCGCGCGCGGCGGCGAAATCATTGGCTTCGAAGCGTCGCCCGTTCTTGCTGGCCGGCAGGTAGAACTTGCCGATGTACTGTTCGAGCATGCGCGTGGCGTTGTAGGCGGGCAGGATCGAGGCGATCGACTTCTTCGCCATGCTGATCCAGTCGGGCGAATAACCCATGTTGTTGGTGCGGTAGTAGAGCGGCAGCACCTGGTCCTGCAACAGTTCGTAGAGCGTCTGCGCTTCTTCGGCATCGCGCCGTTCCGGGTCGGTGCCGTCCGGCGAGGGGCGGATCGCCCAGCCGTTGTCACCTTCGAAGCCTTCTCCCCACCAGCCGTCGAGCACCGACAGGTTGAGTACGCCATTCATGCCGGCCTTCATGCCCGACGTGCCGGACGCTTCCAGCGGATAGATCGGGTTGTTGAGCCAGACATCCACGCCGCTGACCATGCGTCGCCCCAACCGCAGGTCATAGCCTTCCACCAGCAGCACCTTGCCGAGGAATTCCGGCATGTGCGAGATCTTGTGGATGGTGCGGATGAAATCCTGCCCCGGCTTGTCGGCCGGATGCGCCTTGCCGGCGAAGAGGAACAGTACCGGACGTTCCGGGTCGCTGACGATCTTGTGCAGGCGTTCGAGATCCGAGAACAGCAGCGTCGCGCGCTTGTACGTGGCAAAGCGGCGGCCAAAGCCGACCGTGAGCACCCGCGGTTCGGTCGGGTCGGTCTGCGAGAGCATGCGATCGAGGTGCGACGCGCTGCCGTGGTTGCGATGGTGCTGCACGCTGACACGGTGGCGCACCAGGTGCATGAGCTGCGCCTTGAGGTCCTGCCGCACACCCCAGAAAACATGGTCGGGAATCGCGTCGATGCGCTCCCACGTAGCCGCGTCCGTCACGCGCTGGCTCCAGCCGAAGCCCAGGTAGCGATCGAACACTTCGCGCCATTGCGACGCGAGGAAGGTCGGTGCGTGGACCCCGTTGGTGACATAGGTCACCGGGTTCTCGTCTTCGGGAATCTCGGGCCAGAATTCGCGCAGGATATGCGCCGACACGTCACCGTGGATGCGCGACACGCCGTTCTGGAAGCGCGAGCCGCGCACCGCCAGCGCGGTCATGTTGAAGTCTTCCATGCTCTTCACGCTGCCCAGGCTCAGCAGCGTGGCGGCATCGATGCCCATGTCGTGGGCGTGGCGCGACAGGTATTGCAGCACCATGTCGCGCGCGAAGTGATCGTGCCCGGCCGGCACCGGCGTGTGCGTGGTAAACACCGTATTGGAAGCCACCGCTTCGAGCGCGGCCTTGAAAGACAGGCCATTGCTCACCAGCGCGCGGATGCGCTCCAGGATCAGGAAGGCCGCATGGCCCTCATTGATATGCCATACCGTCGGTCGCAGGCCGACCGCGGCCAGGGCGCGCGCGCCGCCCACGCCGAGGACCATCTCCTGCTCGATGCGGGTCTGCCGGTCACCGCCATAGAGCTGATGCGCAATGTCGCGGTCATGCTCGGAATTGGCGGGCAGGTCGGTGTCCAGCAGGAACAGGCGCACATGGCCGATCTTGGCCTGCCACACCTTGGCCTGGATGTCGCGATCCTGCATCGGCACGGTGACCTGCAGCTCCTTGCCGTCCGCATCGAGCACGGGCGAGACAGGCAGATCGTCGAATTCGGAATCCGTGTAGTCGGCCTGCTGGTTGCCATCCTGATCGAAGACCTGGCTGAAATATCCTTGCCGGTACAACAGGCCGATGCCCACGAAGGGCAGGCGCGCGTCACTGGCCGCCTTGCAGTGGTCGCCGGCCAGAATGCCCAGGCCGCCCGAATAGATCGGCAAACTGGCATGAAAGCCGAATTCGGCGCAGAAATACGCCACCAGATCGTCGGGCTTGAACTCGGCGCCCTTGCCGCGCGGCGGCCCGTCCTGGTGATAGATGTCATACGCGGACAGCACGCGGTTCAGGCTGTTGAGATACATCGGATCGGCCGCAGCTTCGAGCAGGCGGTGTTCATCGATGCGTTTGAGCATTGCCTTCGGGCTGTGGCCCACTCCGTTCCAGAGGGCCGGGTGCAGCCGGGCGAAAAGGGTGCGCGTGGCGCGATCCCAGCTATACCAGAGATTGCCGGCCAGTTCTTCGAGCCGAACCAGCTTGGCGGGGATTTTCGGGCGTACTTCCAGTTGAAACACCTGACCTTCTTGCAAGATCGCCTCCCACTATGATGGACGGGTACGCGCCGCTCCCGCGAGGCGCGCCATGGTCAAAATACAAAATAAGCAAAAAAAGTGCTGAATGGAAATTGGCCAGACCCCGAACTATCGCCGGTGTTCCCGCAGCGCAGGCTGGACGGGGCCGGGACGGTCCGAAAGACGGACCGTTGAGTGTGCCGGTCACAGGTGACGGGAAACCGCGCCGCCCCAGGACGGTGCGCGGCAAGAACGCCTAGGGTAAGGCCGTCCGGTCCAGTCCGGGCGGCATTTCCTCAATAGGCCTGCTGGTCGCCCTTGACGGCGACGACGAGGAAAGTCTTGACGATGATCCACAGGTCGAGGCCGAGCGACCAGTTGCGCAGGTAATCCAGGTCGTAGCGGATGCGCGCTTCCATCTTGTCGACGGTGTCGGTCTCCCCCCGGCAGCCGTTGACCTGCGCCCAGCCGGTAATACCCGGCTTGACCTTGTGCCGGACCATGTAACCCTTGATGAGCTTGCGGTACGTCTCGTTGTGCGCCACCGCGTGCGGACGCGGGCCGACGATGCTCATGCGGCCCTGCAGCACGTTGATGAACTGTGGCAGCTCATCCAGCGAGGTTCTGCGGATGAAGGCGCCGAAGGGTGTGACGCGCGCATCGTTCTTGGTGGCCTGTTTCACCACGTCGCCGTTCTCGGTGACGGACATCGAACGGAACTTGTAGACCAGGATCTCGCGCCCATCCAGACCATAGCGACGCTGCTTGAAGATGATCGGGCCGGGCGAACTGCGTTTGACGCCGATGGCGCAGGCCAGCAACAGCGGCGAGATCATCACGAGGATGATCGATGCCAGCACGAGATCCGATACCCGCTTGACGGCCCCGTCCAGGCCCGTGAAGGGCGTCTCGCACACGGCCACGACCGGCATGCCGGCGACGCACTCCATGCGTCCCTGGATCAGATCGGTCATGAAGATGTCCGGCACGAAGTAAACAGATGCCGTCGTGTCCTTCAATTCGTCGAGCAGCGACAGGATGCGTGGCTGACTCGCCATGGGCAGCGCAATGTAGATGTGATCGACGCGCTTGTGTTTGACGAATTCGGCCAGCTCCGACATGCGGCCGAGGAACGGGAGGCGGGTGCCGAGATTGAGGCGTTCTATGGTGCGGTCGTCAAAGACGCCGAGCGGGCGGATTCCGCTGTAATCGCTCGTCAGGAGCTGGTTGGCGAGCGTCACCCCCAGGTCATTACCGCCCACGATCACCGCCGTCTTGACGCCGGAGGCCGACAGTGCGCGCGGCATGTTGGCGCGGATCAGGTAATGGCTCAGCGGCAAGGCCACCAAAGTCGCAGCCAGCCAGGTGAAGATCACCTTATCGGGGTAGAAGCGCTCATACCCACTGGCATAGCCGAACACCAGCAACATCGCCGCGACGAGTACCCAATCCACGACAGTCTTGCGCGTCATTCGCGCCGGTGAATCGCTCAACTGAAGGTTGCCCGGGAAGGTGAGCGAGAACGCGATGAGCCCGAGGATGATGTAGTGGGCTTCGATCCGTTCGCCATACCACGTGGCCGTGATCAACAGGCACAGAACGATCAGCAGCGGGTCGGTAAATATTTCAACGACACGTGCAATCGAAAATCGGGCGCGGAAAAAACTGCGGTACTTCTGGGGGTCGAGGGTCGCAAGCATTTGAATCCCGCTGTCTTTTAGGGTCATTCGAACCGACGATGCAAATGGGCACTCGTCTTGCTAATGGTGACTCGCCGCGATTTGGTGCGGTGCCGCAAGAACTGCGATCGCGACCGGTCGCGGATGTCCCTCACGCATCGCAACCTTGGTTTCATTGTGGTGGCTGCTGCAATGCAGCGCAAGTTTGAAGCGCGCGGGACGAACAGCTAAGGTAAAGAAAAAATCGTGCCGACGCCGCGCCCGCTTTTCGGCGGGGGCCGAAAAATCAGTGGCATGGTGATTGCTAGAGGAAAGTCCGAGCCCATCTGAGAGGACGAGGTAGCCTGTCCATAATTATGCGAACGTCAATATCAGGCCTGAAATTGTTGCAACGCAGTGTAGTTTTCACACTGCTTTCCGCGACGTGGAGCGCACATGCGCAAACGCAGGCGGCGGCAAAGGCGGCCATCGATCCATCGCTGGACGACGGCGACGCCTTCCATGTTTACGTCGGCCAGGGGCTCAAGTACGAGAGCAACGTCTTCAAGCTGGCCGACGGCACCAATCCGGTCGGCGAGACTCACCAGGACGACTGGGTCTCGCTGACTTCGGCGGGCATCGACTTCAACAAGCAGTTCGGCCGCCAGCGCATCTATGCGCTTCTGGGCGGGACCATCGCGCGCTACGCGAGCTTCGATCAACTCGATTACGAAAGCGAAACCATCCGCGCCGGATGGACGACGGGATTCGGTAGCGACAGCACGGCGAGCATCAAGTACCAGAACTACCGCGCGCCGGTGGATATGGCCGACCGTCTCGATCGGCGACTGAACATCGTCACCGACAACCGGATCATCGGCGACGCTGCGGTGCGCGTCGGGGGACCCTGGATGATCGTGGGCGGCGTGATCGCCGCACGCAGTCGCAACAGCCTGGATGACGCCAAGGGCGGCGATAACGACAGCTTTGCAGGCGAGGCGGGGCTGCGCTATGCCCCGCGCACCGACAACTGGCTCGACCTGCGCTATCGGCAATCGAAGTACGACTACCCGAACGTGATCCTGCCCGATCCGTCGCTGGGCCTGTCGCCGACCGCCGACAACAGTTTCAAGCAGCGCGAGTGGCGCCTGTCGGCACTCTACGAACCCACGGGCATCTCGACCTTCGACGGGTATGTCGCCTGGCTGCAACGCGACCACGACCACCTGTCGGAGCGCGACTTCTCCGGTTGGACGGGGCAGCTCAATTACACGTGGAACGTCACCACCATCACGGCGCTGAAATTCCAGATCTACCGTGACCTGGGCGCCATCAACGACGGTTCGGCCACCTATGCGCGCACGACGGGGGCGGCATTCCGGCCCAGTTGGCAGGCCACGCCCAAGCTGGCGTGGGGCGCCGTGGTCGACTGGCGCAAGCGCGACTACGAGGGCAACCAGGTCGTCGGCCTGAATGTCGATCAGCGACGCGAAAACGTATGGACGCTGGGCATCAATGCCGACTGGCAGGTGACGCCGCGCTGGCTCGTGCAGGCCAGTCTGTCCAGCGCGCATCGCAACTCGACGCGGCACGAGGACAACTACGACGACGTCGTGGCGTATGCCAACGTCCGTTATAGGTTCTGATCTTGCTTGTCAGTGGGGGAAAGCCCGCGAAGGACGGCGAGAGCACCAGTACCGAAGGGCATCAGGGCGTGATGGAGACAGGCGGATTTGTCGGTTCATGAACCCTATTCGCCAAAAACAACAGCGCATCGCGCACGCATAAATTTGGCTGATCGAAAGATCGAAAACATCTAATCGAATCGTGTATCTGGCTGGACTAGTGTTGCATTGCAGCAACGAGAGTTTGCAGAGTTTTGCTTTTGCAAACCGTCGCGCATGACATCTGCATTGTCGGGCGACGACTCGCAACACGGTCTGGATGAAGGAGTTGAATCATGAGAGTCACTTTCGTCACAGCAATGTTCGTGTTGGCCACGGGCAGCGCCCCGCTGCTCGCCGCAGAGAGCGGTGGCCGCCTTGACAACGACCTGCGACGCGGGGCGTTTGCATCGACCACGGGGTCCTTCGCCGAAGCCTCGGCCGCCCATAGCGTCCAGGTCAGTCTGGCGCGCCTGGGTAACCCGGCCGATGTCTCGGTGGCCACGCTGGGCCGCGATGCGCGCTCTCCAGGCGCTTCGCGCTATGCCGACGACGGCCGGCTGGTGGCTGCATCGTACGATTCCTTCGAAGCACCTTCGCGCGTGCCGGGCGGACATGGTCTCTATGCCAGCGTCCTGGCTGGACTCGGCATGATCCTCTTTACGGTGATGCGTCGGCTCAACAACTGACGTTTCGCCGCGCGGCCCTGAGGGCCGCACTTGTCGTCCGGCAGGGCCGCCAGGTCCGACGGTGCGCAGCGCGCGGGAGGCGACAGCCTCCTCGGACGACTCCACAACATACGGTGAGGGCGGGGAAGCGATACATGCGCTTTCCCGCGGAGCGGGTCCCGTGCGCCCATTGCGCGCGGGGCGTGTTAGCGGCATGACCGCGCCGGACAGGAATCCGTATGCTGAACGAACACATCGATTGTCTGGCCCCGAACGGATCGACCCGAGCGGGGCCCCCGCAGAGAGCGATCGGCAAGCCCGTCATCGGGCTGGTCGCTGGTGCTTGCGCCGTGCTGGCATGTGCCTGCTCGCGCCCGGCCGCCGTGGCCGATGGCAGCACACAGGCCGCTGCCACCATTGCCACGGTGAACGGCGACCCGATCACGCGCGATCGCTTCATCGACGCGCTGGGCGACCCCAGTGCGCCCCAGGGCGACCCGGCCCAGGCCGGCAAGGTGCTCGATCGCCTGATCGACGAACAGATCGTGGTGCAGCGCGCCATCGAGAAGAAGGTCGACCGCGATCCGCAGGTGGCGCGCGAGATGGATGCCGCACGCCGCGACATCCTGCGTCGGGCGTACCTCGAAGACATCTCCAACGACATCAAGGCACCTTCGCGACAGGAAGTGCGCCAGTACTACCAGCAGCACCCGGACCTTTTTTCGCGGCGTCGCATATACAGCTTCCGCGTGCTCAACCTGCCGGGCATGCGGGAACGCGCGGCCGAAATCCAGGGCCAGGTCGCGCGCGCCCGCGGGTTGCCAGACCTGATGCCGTGGCTGCAGCACAACGGCATGGAGTTCGTCGACAGCGCCACGCAGAAACCGGCCGAACTGATTCCCATGGATGCACTGCCGCGACTGGCGCGCATGCGCGACGGGCAATTGGCGGTAACGGTCGACGGCGACGACGTAGAGATCGTGCAGTTGAGTTCGTCGCGCGTGGAGCCGCTCGATCTCGCCACCGCCACGCCGCTGATCACGCAATACCTCACCAATCAACGCCGCCTGGAACGCGCGGAGCAGGAAGTCAACGAACTGCGGGCTTCGGCGCGCATCGAAAAGCTCGGCGAATTTGCACGCTCGACCACGGCCGGTGCGGCCTCGCCCTTGATCGTCGCGGCACGCGGCGCCAGTGCCGCCGACAGCTTCGATGGACAGCGGCATGTGGCAAGCGAGTAGCGACAGCATGACACCCATAACGATTCGACAGAACCCCCGAGGAGGCACGATGAGCATCCAGGCCACAGTACGAAACCGAGTGATCGCCGCGAGCGCTGCGGTGATGATCGCAGCGCCCGCGTTGGCGCAGACGCAGACCATTCCGCGGGGCCCGCTGATGCAGGCGCCGGTCGAGCAGGCGGCGACACAGGCCGTGCCGCCGGTGTCGCCCGCGGCGCCCACGCCGGCACAGATCGCGCGTGATTATGTGCTCGGGGCAGGGGACATCGTGCGCGTCACGGTCTTCCAGAACCCGGATCTCACCACCGAGACGCGTGTGTCCGAAGCGGGCGCGATCACCTTCCCTCTGATCGGCAACGTGCAGGTCGGCGGCCTGTCGCTGGCGGATGCTGAAAAGAAGATCGCCACGCTGCTGCGTGACGGCAATTACGTGAAGCAACCGCAGGTGACGCTGTTGGTCACGCAGAACCAGGGCAACCAGGTCGCCGTGCTCGGGCAGGTCAACAAGCCGGGCCGCTATCCGCTCGAAACCACCGGCGTGCGGCTGACCGACATGATCGCCACGGCCGGCGGCGTGGCGCCCAGCGGCGGCGACATCGTCGTCGTCACCGGCGTGCGCGACGGCAAGCCGTTCTCGCGACAGATCGACGTGGCCAGCATGTTCCTCAACGGGCGGACCGATGACGACGTCGTGCTGTCCTCCGGCGACACCATCTACGTGCATCGCGCGCCGGCCTTCTATATCTATGGCGAAGTGCAGCACCCCGGCATGTTGCGGCTGGAACGAGGCATGACCGTCATGCAGGCGCTTGCCGCCGGCGGCGGCGTGACCCCGCGCGGGACCACGCGCGGCATGCAGCTCCATCGCAAGGACACCAGCGGCAAGGTCGCGGTGCTGCAACCAAAGATGAACGACACGCTGCAGCCCGACGACATTCTGTACGTCAAGGAAAGCCTCTTCTAAGGAGTCCTGCGCCATGAGCCTTCAGCAACTTTTCCGCATCCTGGCCGCCCGGCGCGGCGTGGTGTTCGGCGCGACCATCATCGTCACGCTCATCGTGTGCGCCGTCACCCTGATGATGACGCGTCAATACACAGCCGCCACCTCGGTTGTGGTCGACGCCAAGCAGGACCCGATCGTGGGGGCGCTCATGCCCACGCAGGCGCAGGCCAGCTACATGGCAACGCAGGTCGACATCATCTCCAGCGAACGCGTCGCGCTGCGCGCCGTGAAAAACCTCCGGCTGGCCGACGATGCTCGCTTCCAGAGGGCGTGGCAGAAATCGACCGAAGGCGAGGGGGACATCAACGTATGGATCGCCCAACTGCTGCTCCAGCGTCTGGTCGTGGCGCCCGGCCGGAACAGCAACGTGCTGACGGTGGCGGTGACGTGGAACGACCCGAAGATGGCTGCGACGCTGGCCAATGGCGTGGCGCAGGCATATCTCGATACGGCCATCGACCTGAAGGTCGAGCCCGCACGGCAGTACGCCGGCTGGTTCGAAGACCGCACCCGTGTGCTGCGTGCCAATCTCGAATCGGCGCAGAAGAAGCTCTCCGACGTGCAGCGCGCCAAGGGCATCGTCGGCTCCAACGACCAGTACGACATCGAGAACGCACGGCTGTCGGAGCTGTCCTCGCAGCTCGTCGCTGTCCAGGCGCTGCGCGCGGACAGCCAATCGCGGCAGGCGCAGGCGTCGGGCAATCGTGACACGCTGCCCGAAGTGCTCCAGAACCCGCTGATCAGCGGCCTCAAGGGCGATCTGTCGCGTGCCGAAGCGCGCCGCGATGACCTCGCCACGCGACTCGGCCCCAATCATCCCGAGATGCAGCGAGTCGAGGGAGAAATCGCCTCGTTGCGCGCACGCATCTCGCAAGAGACCAACAAGATCGCCACCTCGCTCGGCACGGCCAACCAGGTGAACCTCTCGCGCGAAGCCGAAGTGCGCGGCGCGCTCGAAGCGCAACGCCAGCGCGTGCTCTCGCTCAAGCAGCAGCGGGATGACATCGCCGTCCTGCAGCGCGACGTGGATGCCGCACAGAAAGCCTATGACCTCGTCACGCAACGGCTGGCGCAGACCAACCTCGAGAGCCAGACGCAGCAGACCAACGCCGTCATCCTGACCGCCGCCACCGTACCGCTGCGCCCGTCAAGCCCGCGCTTCCTGCTCAATGGCATCGTCGGCATCGCGCTGGGCGGCTTCCTCGGCATCGCACTGGCCATCCTGCTGGAGCTGACCAATCGCCGCGTGCGCAGCGACGACGATCTGCTGGACGTACTCAACGTACCGGTGCTGGCCAACGTCGGCGCAGCGCCGACCAATCGCCGCCAGTGGCTGCTGACGCATTCGCATGCCTGATGAACGCATGGATGCAGGAAAGGGAACCCGCATGAAACCGATGCCCGCAACGCCACGTGCAGTGGCCACCCCGCTGGGGCGCGCCGCCCGGGAGGAAACGCCCATGGACATGAACATCGCCGGCAGCACGCCGCTGGTCCCGCGGGGCCGCTCGATCGGCGCGATCCTGATGGAGGCCGGCCGTCTCTCGCCGCAGGAAGTCGACTTCATCATCGAAGAACAGCAGCAACGCAATCTGCGTTTCGGCGAGGCGGGCCTCAAGCTCGGCTTGCTCAAGGCGGAGGACATCCGCTACGCGCTGGCGCGTCAGTTCGACCACCCCTACGTCATACCGGGCGACACGCGCCTGTCGGACAAACTCGTCGCCGCGTTCCGCCCGAATTCGAGCGTGGTGGAGCAGATGCGCGCGCTGCGCAGCCAGTTGATGATGCGCTGGCTCGACCCGGAGCGCGGCCGAAAGATGATCGCCATCACCAGTGCGCAACGCTACGAGGGACGCAGCTTCATCGCCGCGAATCTGGCCGTCGTGTTCTCGCAACTGGGCGAACGCACGCTGCTGGTCGACGCGGACCTGCGCAATCCGTCGATGCACAAGATGTTCAAGCTGGAAAACCGCGTCGGCCTCTCCAGCCTGCTGGCGCGCCGCGCCGACGTTTCTGAAGCGGTGGTGCGCATCAATGATCTGTTGGGTCTGTCCGTGCTGCCCGCTGGACCGATTCCCCCGAATCCGCAGGAACTGATCGAACGCGAGCAATTCCGCGCGGTGCTGGACGAAGCGGCCGACTCGTTCGATGTGATCGTTCTCGACACCCCGGCCGCGGCGCTGTCGGCGGATGCGTACGTCGCGTCATTGCGGGCGGGGGCGGCGGTGGTGGTGGCGCGCAAGAATGCGACGCCGGTGAATGCGGTGCGGTCCTTGACGAATGGCATCAGTCAGTCGGGGGCGGTGGTGGTGGGGTCGGTGCTCAATGGTTATTGAGATGCGCGCCGAGTATCTCGGCGCATGGGCGAAGCCCTTTCCTGTCGGGTGTGTTGCTGGGCAGAGGTCGTCTCGACTGCTTGCGCCCGATGGCCGGGAGTTCGTCCCGGCG
>NZ_JBGVSA010000048.1:0-14694 GCF_041807905.1 Uliginosibacterium sp. sgz301328 | reverse complement strand
CCTCGCCCTGACGCCAGCATGACCCTGCCGTTTGCGATTTTCGGTGGCGACGCCATCACCACGCGTCACATCACGCTGTTGCTGTTTGCCGGTATCGGAGTCGTGCTACTGCTCGCCAGCATTCTTGGCCCCGTACTGGGTCGCCGTCTTGGCACCGACCATCGGTTGGTCCGCAACCTCAACGCACGCGCACGCACATGGTGGATCATCGCCATTGTCACCGGCGTTGCCTTCCTGGGCGGGCACACGGGCGTCGTGATCCTGTTCGGCTTGCTGTCGTTCTACACGCTGCGCGAGTTCATCACGCTGGCGCCGACGCAGCGCGGCGACCACTGGCCGCTGGTGGTGAGTTTCTTCGTCGTCCTGCCGCTGCAATACGTATTCGTATGGCATGAGTGGTGGAGCGCGGCGACGATTTTCGTGCCGGTGTACGCATTCCTGGCCCTGCCAATCCTCGCCTGCTTCGGGCATGACACCACCCGCTTCATCGACCGCGCTGCACAGACCCAGTGGGGCCTGATGATCTGCGTGTACTGCATCTCACAGTTCCCCGCGCTGTTGGTATTGCGCATTCCAGGCTATGAAGGGCGCAACCTGTTGCTGGTGATCTTCCTGGTGCTCATCGTGCAATCGGGGGACCTCATGCAATACCTGTGCGGCAAGCTCTTCGGTCGCCACAAGATGTCGCCCGGGCTCTCTGCATACCGGACGATCGAAGGGCTGGTCGGCGGTATCGTGAGCAGCACGGTGCTCGGCGCCATGCTGTGGTGGGCCACGCCATTTTCACCGGGCCAGGCCGCGCTGGCAGCGCTGGCGGTGACCGTCATGGGCAGCCTGGGCGGTCTGGTGATGGCGGCGATAAAGCGCGATCGCGGCGTGAAGGATTGGGGCAACAGCCTTGAAGGTCGCGGCGGCATGCTCGATCGCTTCGACTCGGTATGCTTTGCTGCCCCGGTGTTCTTTCACATCGTGCGCTACTGGGCGTCCTAAGCCTGCCGCTCCCATTCCAGCGCAGATGTCGCCACGACCACCCCGCACGTGCTCGACACCTGCGTCTGAATGACAGAGGTCGAGAAGCCTCTATACCACCCGTCCAAACCACAGCACCGACAACGCAGCGGCGATCGTCGCCAGCACGGCGGCCAGGGCGGCGAATAGCGCGGTGATTTCGGTTTCCTTCGTCTCTACTGTGATGCGCGAGTGGAGCTTCTGGTAGACCTGCTTGAGATCGTCGGCGCTCGCGGCGTGGAAATACTCCGCTTGCGTGAGCCCCGCCACGGCCTTGAGCGTGTCCTCGTCGAGCCGCACGCGCATCGACCAGCCTTCAAAACTGGTGACTTCGCCTTCGACCGTACCGAATCCCACGGTATAGACGCGCACGCCATGGTCGGCCGCCATGCGCGCGGCTTCGACCGGATCGGGGCCGTGCGTGCGCTGCCCATCCGTCAGCAGGATGATGGCTGCCGAAGCATACGAACCGGGCGCGACGGGCTGGCGCTCCACTTTGGGTTTGTTGGTCTCGCTGCCGATCGCGCGCCCATAACGGTCGTCGCCCCGTCCCTCCGTGATGCCCGAGATATCGATGCCCTCGTCGGGGAACAAGGTCGCCAGCGACAGAATGAGTCCGCTGCCCAGCGCCGTGCCACGCTGCAACTGGAATCGATCGATCGCCGCCACGACATCGTCATGACTGCGCGTCGGCGGCTGGACGACAGCGGCCGAGCCGGCGAAGGACACGACACCCACGCGCACGTTGGGCGGCAGGTTCTTGACGAAGGCCTTGGCGGCGTTCTGCGACGCGGTAATGCGGTCGGGCGCTACGTCCTGCGCGCGCATGCTGCCGGAAACATCCATCGCCAGGATGATCGTCTGCTGCTGCGACGGCAGCGTGATGACAGCCGTCGGCCGGGCCGTGGCGACCAGCATCGATACGAGCGCCAGCAGGAACAGCACCGGCGGCACATGACGACGCCAGCGCTGCCCGCGCCCCATCGCCGCCTTCACCAGAGACAGGTTGGCGTAATCGACAACCAGTTTCTTGCGCCTGCGTAGCAACCACAAGTAAGCCAGTATGAGCAGAGGAACCAACAACAGGAGCCACAGCAGCTCGGGCCACAGGAAAACCATTTTCCGATGCTCCTCGATAGGGCATGGAGTCATCCCCACGCCGACCAACAACGACAAAGCATTCATGTGCGGCGCAGAACGCGCCTTGTTGTTGTGCTCCCTGGGCGCGCGCCGCCCTACCCCGTAGCGCGCAGATGCTGCGGCAAGCCTCCGCTGGAGAGCGCCATGCGCCGCTTGCGTAATTCGACGAAACGCACGACGGCGTCGACCAGGTCACCGTCGGTGACGAGTTCCAGCGCGTCGACGCCGGCCTTCACGAAGGCCTCGCGTATTTCGACGTCGCGCGCCTTCGCCAGTTCGGCAAAGCGGCGCCGGAATCCGGCGTTCTGCGTATCGACCGTGATCTGTTCCCCGGTCTCCGGGTCATGCATCACCAGCATGCCCAGATCAGGCAGTGAACGTTCCAGCGGGTCGACCACGCGTACCGCGAGCACGTCATGTCGCTGGACGAGTTGGCCGAGCGGTTTTTCCCAGCCCGGCTGACTGATGAAATCCGAAATCACAAAGATGCTGCCGCGCTGGTGAATGGTGCGCAGCGCCGCGTCGAGCAAGGCCTTGAGGTCGGTGACGCCGGGCCGCAGCAGGGTCGGCCGCGTCACCAGGCTGTGCAGCAGGCGCAGCACGTGGCGGCGGCTGTTGCCCGGCGGAATCACCGTGTCCACGCCCGCGCCGTACAGCAAGGCGCCGACGCGGTTGCCATGGCGCGTGAGCAGGCGCGCCAGCACGCCGACGAATTCGCCAGACAGTGTGCGCTTGCGCACGTCGCGCGAACCGAAGTCGACTGAAGGAGAAAGGTCGACCAGAAACCACGCAGCCATTTCACGATCTTCGGTGAACTGCCGCACGTGCGGAATCTGCAGGCGCGCGGTGACGTTCCAGTCGATATGGCGCACGTCGTCGTGATACTGGTATTCGCGCAGGTCGGCCAGGTCCAGCCCGGCCCCGCGCATCAGCGTGCGGTAGTCGCCCTGCAGCAGGCCGTCGAGCCGTCGCACGACCGTCCATTCCAGCCGCGTGAGGAGTTGTTCGGCGCGGCCGCTCATGCTACCTGCCTGAGTTGCTGGCGATCGGGGGGCGCTACCGCCTTCTGGATGCGCCCGACCAGATCGTCGGCGGACAAGCCTTCGGCCAGCGCCTCGTACGACAAGGACATGCGATGGCGCATGACGTCGGGCACGATGTCGATCACGTCTTCGGGCAACACGTAACTGCGCCCGCGCATCAGCGCCAGCGCGCGCGCGCCTTCGATCATCCCGATGCTGGCGCGCGGGCTCGCGCCGAAGGTCAGGTACTTGGCGAAATCCTTGAGCCCGTACTTCTCGGGCTGGCGAGTGGCGGACACCAGCCGCACGGCGTACTGCATGATCGCCGGATCGACGTAGACCTCGCGACAGACTGCCTGCAATTGCGCCAGCTCTTCGGCGGTCGTGACTGCCGTCACCTGTACCGCCGGCCCGGTCACGCGCTCGACGATGACGAACTCCTCTTCTTCGCTCGGGTAGTCGACCAGCACTTTCATCATGAACCGATCGACCTGCGCCTCGGGCAAGGGATAGGTGCCCTCGGTCTCGATGGGGTTCTGCGTGGCCATCACGAGGTACGGTTCAGGCACGCGATGGGTCTCGCCCGCGATCGTGACCTGACGCTCCTGCATCACCTCCAGCAACGCACTCTGCACCTTGGCCGGCGCGCGGTTGATTTCGTCGGCCAGCAGCAGGTTGGCAAACACCGGACCGAGCGAGGTCGCGAACTCACCGGTCTTCTGGTTGTAGATGCGCGTGCCGACCAGGTCGGACGGCACCAGGTCGGGCGTGAATTGAATGCGCTTGAATGTGCCATGCAGCGTGCGCGCCAGCGTCTTGACGGTAAGCGTCTTGGCCAGGCCCGGCACGCCTTCGACCAGCAGGTGCCCCTGCGCCAGCATCGCCACCATCACGCGTTCCAGGAAATAGTCCTGCCCGACCACCACCCGTTTGACTTCATAGAGGATGCGCTCCATCAGGGTGGCGACTTGTGCCGTGCGCGAATCGCAGCTGTCCATGGGTCTCTCTCCGTGTCTTTGGGGGTGAATCGCAGGATGCTCAGAAAGGCGACATGCCGACCGCGGCCGCCGCGTTTTCGATGGGTACGGCAAAACCGATGCCGGCAAAGGTGCGCGCGCTCGGATTGAGAATGGCGGCGACGATGCCGACCACCGCGCCATCCATGGTCACCAGCGGCCCGCCCGAGTTGCCCGGATTGGCCGCCGCGTCGAACTGGATCAGATTGGTAAGCAAGCGTTCGCCTTCGGGCGACTGGAACTCGCGCTTGAAGCCCGAGATCACGCCAGCGGACACCGACGGGCCAATGCCGAATGGATGGCCGACCGCGACCACCTCGTCGCCCGGCGCCAGGTCGCCCGTGGAGCGCAGCGTGGCCGGCTGCAGGTCGTCGGGAATCTTGCGCGCCTTGAGCACCGCCAGATCGTTTTCAGGCTGCACGCCCGTCACATCGGCGGGCGACTCCAGACCGTCAGCGAAGATGACCTTCACTGAATGCGCGCTGGCAACCACGTGCAGGCTGGTCAGGATGGTGCCGTTGTCGACGATCACCACGCCCGTGCCGAGTCCTTGCGGCTCGTCCTTGTCCTCACCATTGGCTGCGTCGTCGCCCTTCGTCGCCCCCTTGCGGGAACTCCCCGACATGGCGTCCTTGCCCTTCTTGCGCGCCGCGTGGCGGGCATCGCCCTTGACGGGCCCATAGCTCACCACGCGCACGACGGACGGCCCGACCGCGGCTGCGGCACGCGCGGCCTGCGAGGGCAGATCCTTGGTTGCCAGGGTGTGCAGGACAGCCTGATCGATTTCTTTCTGCGTGAGCACGTGCGGACGCGGCTGTAGACTCAGGTGCGCCATCCAGGCGAATGCCGCGAGCAGCAGGAAGGCCAGTGCCAGTTGCCCAGCGTGGCGTCGCACGCGTGCGAAACGACGCGCCTTCGGCGGCGTCGGCGCGGCTTCCAAGGGAGCGGCTTGCGCGACGGGCGCCGGCGGCGGGCTGCTGCGGCTGTACAACGGCGGTCGTTTCATGGCGCGCTCCCGGGGGAAAGGGTGGCGAACACTGCACCATTTTGAAAGATAGTCGGCGATGTCCGCGAGGTCGACCGCGCGAGGTAACACCACGATGCATAAAGCGTGCGCAAATCGCCCGTGCGTGGCGCGGCACCTTTTCACGTTCCATGGTCGTGGCCGGATCGCCCGGCCGGAGGAGGATCAGCGAGTGTCGATTCGCCCGGAGGTGACGCGTTCGATGCCGGCCAGATCGCGGCGCGAAGACACATCGACAAAGCCTGCATGCACCAGCAAGGCGCGCACCCGGCTGGCCTGGTCGTAACCATGTTCGAGCACGAGCCAGCCGCCGGTAGCCAGATGCGCGGGGGCCTGGCGCACGATATGGCGGATATCGTCGAGGCCATCTGCGCCGCTGGCGAGCGCCGTACGCGGCTCGAAGCGCACATCGCCTCGCGAGAGATGTACGTCTTGCTCTTCGATGTAAGGCGGATTGGAAACGATGAGATGGAAGCGTTCGCCCTTCACCGGTTCGAACCAACTCCCGGCCAGGCTGCGCAGACGCGCGCCGAGTGCGCTGGCGTTCTGTTTGGCCACCGTGAGCGCGGCGGCACTGGCGTCGATGGCGGTCACATCGGCGCTTGGACACTCCAGTGCCAGCGTGATGGCGATCACGCCGCTGCCCGTGCCCAGATCCAGCACGTCCGGCGAGGCGACGTTGTGCAGGCACTCCAGCGCACGCTCGATGGCGATCTCGGTGTCCGGGCGCGGAATCAGTGTGTCTGCGGTGACGTGGAACATGCGGCCGAAGAACTCGCGCTCGCCAATGATGTGCGCCACCGGCTCGCCGTACTCGCGCCGCCCCACCCATTCGGCAAAACGCATGGCCTGCTCGCAGTTCAGCGCGCGCTCGGGGTACGCGGCCAGGGTCGAGGCGGTCACGTCGGCCGCGTAGCGCAGCAGCACCTTGGCGTCCACCACGTCGATGCGCGCGCGTGCAAAGGCCAGTGCTTCACCGAGTGTCGTGAAATCCATGTCCCCTCCTGTGCGGTAGGCGTCAGTTTTCTTCGGTCAGTTGCGCCAGCAGTTCGGTCTGGTGTTCGGTGATCAGGCCATCGATCAGCTCGCCGATGTCGCCGTCCATGGCGGCGTCGAGCTTGTACAACGTGAGATTGATGCGGTGATCGGTGATCCGCCCCTGCGGAAAGTTGTAGGTGCGGATGCGCTCGGAGCGGTCGCCGCTGCCAACGAGGCTCTTGCGCGTGGCCGCTTCCTTCTGCTGTTGCTCGCGCAGTTGTGCGTCCTTCAGGCGCGCGGCCAGCACGCTCATGGCCTGCGCCTTGTTGCGGTGCTGCGAGCGGTCGTCCTGGCATTCGACGACGATGCCGGTCGGCAAGTGCGTGATGCGCACGGCCGAGTCGGTCTTGTTGATGTGCTGACCGCCCGCGCCGCTGGCACGGAAGGTATCGATGCGCAGTTCAGCCGGATTGATCTGGATTTCCGCCAGTTCGTCGGCTTCGGGCATCACGGCCACGGTGCAGGCGGATGTGTGGATGCGGCCCTGCGTTTCGGTCACCGGGACACGTTGCACGCGGTGGCCGCCGGATTCGAACTTGAGCTTGGAGTACGCGCCCTGGCCGACGATGCGCGCGATGACTTCCTTGTAGCCGCCCAGATCGGATTCGCTGGCTGAGACGATCTCCACGCGCCAGCCCTGGCGTTCAGCAAAACGCGTATACATGCGCAGCAGGTCGGCGGCGAACAGCGCGGCCTCGTCGCCACCCGTGCCGGCGCGGACTTCGAGGAACAGGTTACGTTCATCGTTGGGGTCGCGCGGCAGCAGCGCGATCTGCAGTTCTTGTTCGATGCGGGCCTGCGCTTGGCGCGCGGAATCGAGTTCTGCCGCAGCAAACTCCTTCATCTCAGGATCGGCCAGCATTTCTGCCGCGCTCACTTCGTCGGCCTCGGCGAGCTGGAAGTTCTTGTAGAGGTGCACCACGGGGCCGATTTCCGCGTGCTCGCGGGTCAGCTTGCGGTACTGATCCATGTCGGCCGTCGCCGCCTCGGTGGCAAGCACACCGTCGAGTTCTTCGAGGCGGAACGCGAGTTGTTCGAGCTTGTTGCGGATGCTGGATTTCATGTCTTGTCGGGCCCGGCGGTCTCGTCGGCGTCCGGCGCCAGATCGAATATCTGTTGAATGGTGTCGGCCGCACGCAGCACCTGGTCGCCATGGGCGCGCGCGAGGAACTGAGTGGGTTCGTGCAGGAGCTTATTGGTCAGTCCGCTGGACAGCGCCGCCAGCACGGCTTGCGGATCTTCGCCACGCGAGAGCATGCGCAGGGCGCGGGCGACCTCTTGCTGGCGAATCGCCTCGCCATGTTCACGCAGCGCCCGGATGGTCGGCACGGCGTCGCGGCGTTCGAGCCACTGGAAGAAACCCGTGACGCTGGTATCGATGATGCCTTCGGCGTCTTCCACGGCGGCCTGGCGCGACTCCATTCCGGCGCTGACGATCTGCGCGAGGTCGTCGACGGTGTAGAGGAATACATCGGGCAGATCGCCCACTTCGGCCTCGATGTCGCGCGGCACGGCCAGATCGACCATCACCATCGGCCGGCGACGCCGCGCGCGAATGGCACGTTCGGCCACGCCCCGACCGATGATCGGCAACGGGCTGGCGGTGCATGACACGACGACGTCGTAGCGGTGCAGCACGTCGCCGATGGCTTCCAGCGGCAGCACGTCGGCCCCGATGCGCGAGGCCAACGCTTCGCCGCGCTCGCGCGTGCGGTTGGCCACGCTCATGTAGGCCGGGTGAGTGCCGGCGAAGTGCGCGGCGCACAGGGCGATCATCTCGCCCGCGCCGATGAACAGCACCCGCGTGTCGCCCATGCTCTCGAAGATGCGTTCGGACAGATGCACGCCGGCCGCCGCCATCGAAACGATGTTGGCGCCGATGGCGGTGGTGGAGCGGACTTCCTTGGCAACCGCAAAGCTGTGCTGGAAGAGTTTGTGCAGCAGGCTGCCCAGCGTACCGGCGGACTCGGCCAGGCGCGCGGCCTCTTTCAATTGGCCGAGGATCTGTGGCTCGCCCAGCACCATTGAATCGAGCCCGCTGGCCACGCGGAAGATGTGACGCACGGCGTCATGCTGCGGGTAGGTGTACAGATAGGGCGCAATGTCTCGCAATGGCAGGCGATGGTGCTGTGCCAGCCAATCGGCAGCGGCTTCCGGCGAATCAGTCGAGCAATAGAGTTCGGTGCGATTGCAGGTGGACACGATGGCCGCTTCGCGCACGGGCGCGGTGCGCACCAGTTCGACCAATGCCTGCACGAGGCGCTCGGGCTGAAACGCCACCTGCTCGCGAATGGCGAGCGGCGCGGTGTGATGGTTCAGTCCGAGAGCGAAAAGCGACATGTGATATGGGGTCGAGGGGCGGCGCGGCCCCGACACCTCGTTATTACAGGATTGTCAGGGCTTTGCAAAGAAAGCGGGTCGCCTGCGTGCGGCCCTTCTTCGCCCGAAAAGGCAGGCCCAGTGCCTGCCTCAGCGTCAGTGGCTCAAAAGCAAAAACGGGCCGAACAACGCGTGCCGGGCCCGTCCTGTTCCCTCGCCACCGCAGCGGCGTGGCAAGCGCGCGATTTTATCGCGGCGCTCCCCGCCCCATCAAGCTGCGTGCCGCCCTGCCGATCTTCGCGGCGCGCCTCGCTCCCGCGCTCTGACGAACTCTGCCACGGTTCCTTGCCGCAGCAGAGCCAACAATGGAGCGGACGCGGTGGCACCAATCCGCAGCCGGGCCACCTCGTTCGGGGAATGGTGAATCGTCGTGGACATGAATTTTGAAAGAATTGTAATTCTTAATGCGAGTTATTATTATTTGCGTCTACATTCTCTTCCGCGGACAACAAAGCCGTGTCACGCCAGCATCGCTACCTTGCCCCTCGCGTTCCCTCTCTTCTTTGTGGCGCGCTGCTTCTCCCCTGGCTCGTTCCGGCGTCCGCCCAAGCACAGGAATCCACTCTCCCTACTGTCGTCGTTACCGGCACGCGCTCCGAGAAGACTGCCGACGACACGCCGGTCCGCACTGAAGTGGTCGACCGGCAGGAAATCGACCGCACCCACGCGCGCACGCTGAAAGATGCGCTGGAAAACGTCCCCGGCGTGCAGTTGCGCGAAATCCACGGCAAGTCGGGCTTCGAGGTATCGCTGCAAGGGATGACGAGCGATCAGGTGCTGGTGCTGATCGACGGCCTGCCGATTTCCGCCAGCACCGGCTCGACGGTCGATCTGTCGCAATACCTGCTGACCGAGGTCGACCACATCGAAGTGGTCAAGGGCGCCAGCTCAGCGCAATACGGCAGCTCGGCGATGGGTGGGGTCATCAACGTCATCACGCGACCGATCAAGGCAGGCATTGCGGGATCGGCAACGGTCGATCTGGGCAGTTACGGCAGACAGAACGTTGACGGCGACATCGGCAACACGCACGGCAACTTCCGCGTGGAAGGCGGCGGCGACCAATGGCGCGCGCGGGTTTCAGCCGACGCGCTCGACGACAAAGGCTTTTCGACCGACCCGGACGGCTGGGCTCGCCAGGGCGATGCCATCCGCCGCCAGCAATACGCCGGGCGCCTGGAATGGCTGCCCGGCAAGAATGGCCGCCTCTGGATCGATGCCAGCACCTATCGCGAAAACGATGAGCAGCGCTACCAGTACTACGCGCCGCCCAACTACGTTCCGCAGCGCAAGACTGAGGACATCACCCGCGACCGCTTCGAATACGGCGCGCAATGGAAATTCGACACCGGCGTGCAGGCGCGGCTCGTCGGCATGACCGAAGGCTACGAAAGCAACTCGCAGGAATACTCCAACGACTTTCGCACCGCCAATCGTCTGTCGAACCAGCGTACCGAACACGTCTCGCTGCAGTTCGACCTGCCGGCCTGGAATCGCCAGTTGTGGCAGTTCGGCGGCGACTATCACGTGGAGCGGCTCAACCAGAGCGTCGACAACAATTCGGAACTGCTCGGCAACGCCGAACGCACCGCACACGAGTTGTATGCGCAGAACGACGTGATCTTCAACGACACGTGGGAGATGGTCGTCGGCCTGCGCGGCCAGGACGACTCTGACTTTGGCAGTCACCTCGCGCCCAAGATCGGCGTACGCGCCAATCTGCCGATCAATGACGACTGGAAGAGCGTGTGGCGCGCCAACTTCGGCCAGGGCTACCGCGTGCCGAACCTGAAGGAACGCCATTACCTCTTCGATCACAGCTCGCTAGGCTACATCGTGCTCGGCAACCCGGACCTCAAGCCCGAGTCGTCCAACAGCTTCCAGCTCGGCGGCACGATGACTTGGCGCAATCGCGTGACGGTCGACGCCAACCTCTTCTACAACCGCGTGCGCGACCTGATCCAGACCGACATGGACAACTACACGGTGACCAATGGCATCGCCGTCTACACGTATCGCAACGTTGCCCGCGCCCGCACGCAGGGGCTGGAAACCGCCGTGCGCTGGCAAGCCACCGACACGCTCGACGTCAACGCGGCCTGGACCTTCACCGACGCCAAGGACCTGGACGCCGACACCGAACTCACCCGTCGTCCGCGCAACATCGCGCGCCTTGGCTTCACGTGGCAGGCACTGCCGTCGACCGAAGTGTCGTTGCGCGGCCGCTACCAGAGCAGCGAACTGGTCGACTCGACCACCGATGCCCGTTCGCCGGCATGGACCACATTCGATCTGGTGATCAACCAGAAGCTCGGCGCCGGTTTCACCGGTTTCGTCGGCGTGAACAACATGTTCAACAAGCAACGCGATTTTTCAGACGCCAATGACTTCGGGCCCGTGGCGGGGCGCTTCATCTATCTCGGCGCGAAGTACAGCTTCGACGCTTCTCGTTAATGCGACAGGAAACAACAGGAGAGGAATTCCAAATGATTCGCAAACCGGTTTTTGCGCTGAGCACGGCCATGCTCGCGCTCGCACTCGCGGCCTGCGGCGGCGGGGGCGGTGATGGAGACAGTGGTGGCTCGTCGAGCAGTGCATCGTCGTCGAGCACCAGCTCGTCTTCGTCATCGGCGGGCAATTCGTCTTCGTCGTCGAGCTCATCGTCCTCCAGCTCCTCGTCGAGTTCGACGTCGACCGGCAGCTTCTCGCAGACCGCCACGTGGACCTTCGTCCTGCCGTCTTCGGGCTCGATCTGCTACGACTTCAACGCCAAGGCCGAAGTCGCCGATTGTTCAGGCACCGCATGGGACGTGAAGATGACCAGCGGCGGCCGCACGGCATCGTTCTTCACCAACAGCGGTGAGAGCGGCACCGGCAACGGTGCGGCGCTTGGCTCGCCGTTCGACTACACCTGGGCGCAATTGCTGACCTG
This sequence comes from Uliginosibacterium sp. sgz301328, assembly GCF_041807905.1. Lineage (NCBI taxonomy): Bacteria > Pseudomonadati > Pseudomonadota > Betaproteobacteria > Rhodocyclales > Zoogloeaceae > Uliginosibacterium > Uliginosibacterium sp. sgz301328. The sequence continues at coordinate 3,135 of NZ_JBGVSA010000048.1, read as the reverse complement.
GCAAAACGCCACCACCGACCCCGTCAACGGCGCGATCCCTGCCGCTGCGTGGATGAAGGACGCTGCCAGCAACGTGTTCTCGGGCACCAACGGTATCGCTTCGGGCATCTTCGAATACGGCCTGGCCGGCACGCACCTGCTCTACCCGAGCTATCGCACATACCTGATCACCACCGACAACACCAAGGCCATCACCGATACCAGCGCGCCAGTGTTCGCCCTGCAAGTGATCGGCTACTACGGCGGCCCCAGCGGCACGGCATCCGGCTACCCGACCATCCGCTGGATCGATCGTGCCTCGCCGGCTACGGTCAATACCAAAACCATTGATGCCAGCGGCTCCGCGTGGGTCTATTACGACCTCGCCAACAACACCACGACCGACGTCAACGGCAACTGGCACATTGCCTTCAACCGCTACAACGTCAAGCTCAACGGCGGCACGTCGGGCTCCGGCAAGGTCGGCGGCTTCCTCGCCAAGACACCGGCCAGCCTGTACCCGAGCGGCACGGCCAACGAAACGACCATCGTCGCCGCCAAGCCGGCTGACTTCCTGGCCGACCTGACGGCATCCGACCTGTCCCTGCCTTCGGCCGCCAGCGCCTGGAAGAAGGACGCCATCGGCTCACAACTGAGCCCGGCCTACACCGGCTCTTACCCGAACGCGCTGAACTACGGTTGGTATTCGTACTACCCGACCGATGCAGCGGGTGCAGCGGTGGGCGTCACCCAGCACATGCTCAAGGCGAACCCGGATGCGGCCACGCTGGTGCGCGGCGGCGAAGGCAACACGTACGCCCGCATGCACGTGCTGAGCATCAACTACGCAGCAGCGACACCTGCCTACAACGGCACGCAGACCTGGACGATCGAATTCAACGTCCAGCCCTGATCACGCTGCGCGCATGACACGGTCGGCGGCTCACGGGTCGCTGACCTCTCGCAACACCCAACGGATCAATCACAAAAAATGAACGACAACATCGAATCCCTACGCGCACGCCACGCTGCCCTGTGTGAGCAGGAACCGAAGCTGCGCATCCGCGAACGCGCCCAACGCCTGGGCGCCACAGAAGCCGAACTCGTCGCCGCCAACTGCGGCGTGGAATCGATCGAACTGACCGGCACCGCGCAGGCGCTGTTCCGCGAACTGGGTACGCTGGGGCAAGTCATGGCTCTGTCGCGCAATGACTGGTGCGTACACGAACGCCACGGCGCCTACACCAACATCCAGGCCGAAGGACCGGTGGGGATCGTGTTGGGGCCGGACATCGATCTGCGCATGTTCTTCGGTAGCTGGAAGTACTTTTACGCCGTCATCGAAAACGGCCGGCACAGCATCCAGTTCTTCGACAAGACCGGTGAAGCCGTGCACAAGGTGTATCGCACGGAGCACTCCGACGCGGCCGCGTGGGACGCCTTCGTCGCCAAGTTGGGCGTGCCCGAAAAGACCGCCGTCATGCGCGAGGCCATTGCACCCGCCATCGAAGCCGAAAACGCCGACGATGCAGCCGCACTGCGCGCGCATTGGCTGAGCCTGAAAGACACCCACGACTTCTTCACCATGCTGCGCCAGTTCAAGGTGTCGCGCATGGGTGCGCTGCGTGCAGCCGGAGAAGACCTCGCTCAACGCGTGGCCGGCGACGCGGTGGAAAGCACGCTTGCACGTGCGGCAGAAACAGAACTGCCGATCATGTGCTTCGTCGCCAACCGCGGCATCGTGCAAATCCACACGGGGCCAGTGAAAAAGCTCGTGCGCACAGGCCCTTGGTACAACGTGCTGGACGAGAAATTCAATCTGCATTTGAACACCGAAGCCGTGGCATCGAGCTGGGTGGTGAACAAACCCACCAGCGACGGCTGGGTGACCTCACTCGAGCTCTATGACGCCAATGGCGAAATGATCGTGCAGTTCTTCGGCGAGCGTAAGCCCGGCAAGCCGGAGCTGCCGGCGTGGCGCGAACTGATGACGTCGTTGTGCGCGCAGCCGCTGGCCGCGTGAAATCGTTGAAGCCGGCGCGAGCTTCGCAAAGGCGCGCCCTGCGTCGGCAGTCTTCTGTACCCAGTCAGTCCGGCTCGCGTCGACGCGCTCTGAGGGACACGACATTCGCGGACAAGCGAGGAAGAGGAACGATATGAACATTCTGCGTACTGCCCTGTGCGGCCTGACATTGGCCACCGGCATCGCCCACGCCGCGCCCCCCGCGCGCATCATCGGGCTGGGCGGCCCGGTCACCGAAATCGTCTATGCGCTGGATGCCGGCGACCGCATGGTCGGCGCAGATGCTTCCAGCATTTATCCGACCGCAGCCGCCAAGCTGCCAAAGGTCGGTTACTACCGCGCGTTCTCGGTCGAAGGCGTTGCCAGCCTCAAGCCCGACCTGGTGCTCGCATCCGATCAAAGCGGCCCGCCGCAGGCGCTCGAACAACTGCGTCGTCTCGGCAGCAAGGTCGTCATCCTCCCGTCAGCGCCGACCATCGAAGCACTCGACCAACGCATCATCGGCGTGGCCGAAGCGCTCGGCGATGCGGCGCGCGGCAAGGCGCTGGTCGACCGCATCCACACCGAACTGGCCGCCATCAAACCGCCCGCGCAGCACCCGCGCGTGCTGTTGGTCAGCAGCCACACGGGCAAGCTCGAAGCCGCGGGCGACGACACCGCTGCCGCCGCCATGCTGCGGATCGTCGGCGCTACCAATGTGCTCGCCTCGCAGACCGGCTACAAACCCTTCTCGGCCGAAGCCGCTGCCGCCCTGCGCCCGGACGTGATCGTCACCACCACCATGTCGGTGGCCGCCAGCGGCAGCATCGACGCCTTCCTCGCGCAACCGGGGCTGGCTGTCACGCCCGCCGCCAAGGCGCGCCGGGTGATCGTCATGGACGACCTGTTGCTGCTCGGTTTCGGCCCGCGCCTGCCCGAAGCGGTGCGCCAGCTCGAAGCCGGCATCACCGGCAAGACGGCCGCACGCTGATGTGCCGATGCGTCGATTCCTCTCACCGCAACGGGGCCGCAGCGTGACGACATCCGGCTCCTCCGTCGTGGCGCCCGCTCGTGCGCGCTGGCGTCCGACGCCTTCCGGCGTGTTCGTCGCGCTGTGCGTCCTGCTCGTACTGATCGCCATCGGTGCCGCCGCC
>NZ_JBGVSA010000047.1:0-15011 GCF_041807905.1 Uliginosibacterium sp. sgz301328 | reverse complement strand
TGCGGAACTCGTCGCTGCGCTCCTCAGACAGTCCTCGCCGACGGCTACGCCGCGACCTGACTTGTCTGCGTTGCTCGGCGGCTCAAATGGGGCCACCCATAGCTCGCACCGTGATGTGCGTGGAGCTAAAGCCACCTCATCGAGAGTATCGCCACATACGAGTAGCGAGTAGGGCGGAAGAGCGACGCATGACCCGCCGTTTTCGATCTGACGTGTCATTCGATCAACAACGACGTTCGATTGCTGTAAGTGCTCGCCAAATCGCGGGTATCTGGAAAGAGGGGCCGTTGTCCGCCGCCCGAACAACTGGGCTGGCTGACGTGGGCTCCCCATTCAGCGTCGCCGAGCAGCACAGGGCGAGAAGGTTGCCCCGCGCAGCGGGGTCGGCGAGGACTGTCTGAGGAGCGTAGCGACGAGTTCCGCAGCCGCCTTCTCGACCGCGCAGCGCAGGGGATCGGCCACGGGCCGACGACGCTGTGGGGTCGTTTTCTTGGTGACTTCTTTGTCGATAACAAAGAAGTTACTCGCCCGCCGGGGCGAACTCCCGGCCAACGTACCTACGCAGTCGAGACAACTGTCGATGAACGACGGCGCACGCAAGAAAGGGCATTCAAAAGGAAGCCCGCGCAGCACCAGATATCCATGACCCCCATGCCAAGACATGCGGGGCGACCCGAAAACCAGGTGAGAGCTGGAGACCAGGAGCCGGCGCATAACAACGCGCCGGATCGCCGCCACGAGCGGTGCGGAGCACTCGGAAGCAGGAGCGAATATCGGCTGGAGAACAAGGGCCAATTTGCTGACGGACGAGACCACATCCCCAGGTGAAGTAATGGAGAGGGAAGAACTCGATGCACAGCGAACTACTGGAAGCGGGCGCGCGCATGCGTGCCCGCGCCGTCGGCAAGGCCGGCCCCGTGACACGCTACAAGTTTGTCGACAACGCCAAGGCACTGGGCATCGTGCTGGTGTTGCTCGGACATAGCAAAGGCATGCCGGCGGGCATGCTCAACCTGATCTACGGATTTCATATGCCGTTGTTTTTCTTCCTGTCAGGTTACCTGCTCAAACCGGCGCGGCTGGCCGATCCGGTGAACACGGCTGGCGTGCGCCTGCTGCGTGCGCTGGCGGTGCCGTATGTTTTCTTCTTCGGCATCTCGTACCTGTACTGGCTGCTCACGCGCGACATCGGCTACAAGGCCGAGCGTTTCGAGAACCTTACGTGGCACGACCCGCTGGCCGGATTGTTCTCTGGACTCGGCAGCGATCTCTACATCAACCCACCGCTGTGGTTCTTCCCCGGACTGCTGGTGACCGCGCTGGCGTATCACCTGATCCGCAAGGTGCTGTCCTCGCGCGGCACGGTGATCGCTTCGGTAGCGGTGGCGGTGGGCGTGTGCGCGCTGGCAAGCGACCCGGAATACCGGCTGCCCCTGGGGCTGGACACGCTGTGGGTGGCGTTGCCGTTCTATGCCATGGGCCAGTACGCCCGCGACAACCTGTGGATGCTGGCGCGTCTCGCGCGTGTCGGGGCGCCGGCACTGCTGTGCATGATGGTGACGTGGATATTGCTGTCGTTCGCCAACGGTCACGCCGATCTGGCCGAGATGCTGTTCGGCGCCGAGCCCTTGTTGTACGTGCCCATCGCAACGCTGGCGGTAATGCTGGTGACGATCGGGGCGCACCGGGTGCCGGCCTCGCGCGTGGCGCGCTGGCTGTCGGATAACACGCTGATCATCTTCCCCACCCACATGCTGGTGTTCAGTGTGTTGAGCGGCACGGCCAGCGCGCTGGGACTGGTGCCGGTGGAAGATCAATACACGCCGGTGTGGGCCATCGGCGTCACCGTGCTGACGCTGTGCCTGACGGTGCCGCTGGCGTGGGCGTTGCGGCGCATGCCGCCGGCCTTGCTGGGGAGGACCGCATGATGGACGCTGTCCATGACCTGGCCGCCACGCAGCAGGAAGCCCGCGTCAGCCGCACGATGACCGCGCTGATGTTCTTCGCGCTGATGGGTAGCGTGATGTACCAGGCGGTGCTGTGCCTGGTCAGCACCAAGCTGCATCCGGTCACGCCGACGCTGTTCGCCGCCACCGAACTGGTGATTTTCGCAGCGTGCATTCCGCTCGCCATGCGGCGCATTCCGCCCGGCGTCGTACTGGTGGTGGCCGTGATCGCCGCCAACCAGTGCGTGCTGGCGTTGATGCGGGGCCAGGTGGACTTCAAGGCCGTGCGCGACATCGCGATCCCGATTCTCTTCCTGTGGGCGGGGATGAACTTCAGCAACGTGCGCAGCGCCGACCGCATGATTGCCATGATCGTGGCCGTCGTGATCGCGGTGGGACTGTTCGAACTGCTGTTTCTCGATACGTTCACCGAGTACTTCAACATCTATGCGTACTACGTGAATCTCGGCCGCCTCACCGAGAGCGCGGACTTCGTCAATGAGTCACGGCTGCAACTGAACGGCGTCCGCCCGGACGAGATCGGCCGCACCATCCTGCCGATGGTGTTCGGCAGCCATCGGGTGTCGTCGGTGTTCCTCGAACCGGTTTCGCTGGGCAACTTCGCGGTGATCATTGCGGCCTGGGGGCTCTCGAAAGGGCGGGACGAGGCGCGCACCGGAACGCTGTTCTTCATCGCGGCCTGCGTGCTGATCGCCATGGCGGACTCCCGTTACGGGCTGGTGGCCGTTGCGCTGCTGGTGGTGATGCGCTTCATGCTGGCTGGTGTGGAGCATGCGCTTGCCTACACCTTCCCCTTCATCGCGCTGGCCGGCAACCTGGCCATCGGCGCGCTCATGCCGGAGGCATCGGGCGACAACTTCATGGGCCGTCTGGCCTGGAGCGGCAAGGCGCTGCTCGATTTTTCCGCCGGCCTGGTCGCCGGATGGGAACAGCCCATGAACACCTTCGGCGACATGGGCTACGCCTATGTCATTTCCCGCTTCGGGCTGCTGGCCTGCCTGTTCGTGTGGTTCTGCTTCTGCTTCCTGCGCATGGCCGATGAACGCGGTGTGCGCTATCGCGCCTATCTGTCCTTGTACCTGTCGCTGATCCTGTGCGTGAGCGGGCAGTCGCTCTTCGCACTCAAGACGGCAGGGATCACGTGGTTCCTGCTCGGCTGCTGCATGGCACGCGAAGGTGTCGGGGCGTTCGCCCGCCAACCGCGTCGCCCGGACGGCCTCGCGTTCGGAGCGCATTGAAATGAACAATATGGAGACAAACCGCATGCCAATCAGAGTGGCACACGTCGTCCGGCAATATCACCCATCGGTGGGCGGAATGGAGGACGTCGTGCGCAACATCAGCGCGTACTCCGCCGCGCGCGAACAGCAGCCCGTGGTGATTACGCTCGACCGCGTGTTCCGCAACGCTGCCAATGCGCTGCCGCACGAAGACATGGTCGACGGCGTGCCCGTGGTGCGCCTGCCGTACGTAGGCTCGGAGCGCTATCCGCTCTGCCCGCAAGTGTTGCGCTATGTGCGCGACGCCGACGTGGTTCATGTGCACGGCGTGGATTTCTTCTTTGACTACCTTGCCGCGACCAAGGCGATCCATCGTCGGCCGCTGGTGGCGTCTACTCATGGCGGGTTCTTTCACACCCGCTTTGCATCGAAGCTCAAGCAGATCTACTTCCGCACCGTCACGCGCACCTCGTCGCTGGCCTACGACCGCATCATCGCCACCAGCGCCAACGACGGCGACATCTTCCGGCGGATCGTGCCCGGAGATCGCCTGTCGGTGATCGAGAACGGCGTCAACGTCGAAAAGTACCGCGACAAGGGTTCGCGCCAACTGGTGCCGACGCTGATCTACTTCGGTCGCTGGTCGGCCAACAAGGGCATCGTCGAAGCGCTCGATTTCCTCGCCGCGCTGCGCGCGCGCGACGGCGCGTGGCGACTGATCATCGCCGGGCGCGAGTATGACCACACCGTCGACACGCTGTCGGCGGCCATCGCGCAGCGCGATCTTGCGGACGCCGTGGAGCTGGCGCCCAACCCGACCGATGCCGAACTGTCGGCGCTGATCGGGCGTGCCAGCTACTTCATCTGCCTGTCGCGGCACGAGGGTTTTGGTATTGCGCCCATCGAGGCGATGAGTGCGGGACTGATTCCGGTCCTGAGCGACATCCCGCCGTTCCGCAGCCTTGTCGAGCAGTCGGGGCAGGGCATCGTGCTGGCCGCGGGTGGCGATGTGTCGCCCTTGCTCACCTTGCACGGCAGGGGCGACTTCGATCACCTGCTGCGTCGCCGGAACACGCAGCGCTTCGTCGAGCGCTATAGCTGGAGCGCAGTCGCCGATGGCTACGTCGATGTCTACGAGGAGTTGGCCGGTGCGCGGTGAATCAGCACGTCTTCGTGACTCAGCGCGTCGTTTCATCGCCGCGTGCGCCTGCATTGGCGTGGTCACGTTCGCTCACGCAGCGGCTGATTGCCTCGGCACTGCGCCCCTGCGCGGCGTGAACATTGCAGGCGCGGAGTTCAATCCGCTCAAGCAGCCCGGCGTGGCGAACAAGGATTACACCTATCCGCAGCGCACCGACATGACGTATTTCGCGGCGCAAGGCATGAACGTGGTGCGCGTGCCGATCCGCTGGGAGCGTCTCCAGCCCGAGCTGAACCAGTCGCTTGACGAAGCAGAACTCAAGCGCCTGACCGATACCGTGCGCGAGGCAAATGCGGCGGGGTTGTGCGTGATCGTCGATGTGCACAACTACGGCGTCTACAAACGCCAGCAACTGGGCAGCGACGCCGTGCCCGTCGCTGCGTTCAGCGACCTGTGGCTGCGTATCGCCCGCGCGTTCCCGGATGCCTCGGGCGTGGCTTTCGGCCTGATGAACGAGCCCAACCTCATTCCCATCGATCGTTGGGCGACGGCAGCCCGCGCCGCCGTCACGGCGCTGCGCGAGGGCGGGGCGCGCAACCTGATTCTGGTGTCGGGCGGCCGCTGGAGCGGCGCGCACGAATGGACGAGCGAGTTCGGCGGCATTTCCAACGCCCGCGCGTTCGCGGGTATGGCGGGCGCGCCACTGGTCATCGAGGTGCATCAGTACGCCGACAGCGACTATTCCGGCACGCACAACAAGTGCGTGCCCGCCGCGCGCGCCGCAGCCACCTTCGATGCCGTCACGAAATGGGCGCGCGACAACGGCAAGCAGCTCTTTCTGGGTGAATTTGGCACACCTGGCGATGCCGACTGCCTCGCTGCGCTCGACGCCATGCTCGCGCAGGTGAGCGATTCGAGCGTGTGGCGTGGCTGGACCTATTGGGCGGCTGGCGCGTGGTGGGCGCCGGACTACGCCATGAGCATCCAGCCGCGCGGCGGCGTGGATGCGCCGCAGCTAGCGGTACTGCGCAAATACCTCAAACCCGTGACTGCAGGAGACCGAAAATGAGTTCCCGAGTTTTGGTGGTCACCGGCTCCTTTCCGCCTGATGTGTGCGGCGTCGGTGACTACTCGGCAGAACTGCTCGGCGCCATGCGCGAGCAGGGCATCGATGCCGCGAGCTACTACCGCCGCGACTGGCGCGTGACCAGCGTGTTGTCGCATTTCTCGCGCCTGCGTCGCGCCGCGGATGTCATTGTGATGCAGCATCCGACGCAGGGTTACAGCGGCCGCGTGTCGCCCTACCTGCTGTGCGCGATGCCGCTGGCAAGCCGCAAGATCGTCACGCTCCACGAATACTCGCGCAAGGGGACGGCCGGCAAGCTGCTGGCGTACCTGTTCTTCGTGTTCGCCGATCACATCGTGTTCACCGCCGACGCCGAGCGCGATGCCGCGTGCCGGGCCGCACCGTGGATCCGCGGCAAGTCGAGCGTAGTGCCCATCGGCAGCAACATCCCCATGCGCGCGCCGCAGGCACCGCGCATCGACGTGGCGTACTTCGGACTGATCCGCCCCGGCAAGGGTCTGGAAGAATTCGTCGACGTGCTGCGCGCGATGGGCAAGCGCGCCGCCGCGCTCAAGCTCGCTCTGATCGGACAGACCGTTCCAGGCTTCGAGGCGTTTACCGACGGGACGCTGGCGACGCTGCGCGACATGGGCGTCGAGCTGCTGCTCAACCGCAGCGGCGACGAGGTGGCCGACTGGTTGTCGAGCACGCGCGTCGCGCTCTTGCCGTTTCCGGACGGCGTGACGCGCCGGCGCGGTTCTGCGCTGGCGGCGATGGGCAACGGCGCGCTGCTGGTGACCACGCGCCCGCAGACCGAAGCGGATTTCTTTGAGGGGCTGTGCGTGATGCGCGACAGCATTCGCGAGCTGGCCGACGCCACGCTCGAAGCCGTCGCCCATCCCGAGGCCACGCGCAGCGCGCGCGAGGCTGGCATGGCCTACGCGCAGTCGCTGTCATGGTCGTCCATCGCGCAGACGTACAACGGCATCGTCTCGCGCATCGAAGGGAGGCGCGCATGAACACCGTACCCAGCACCTGGCTCGGAGGATTCCCCATCGCGGCACACACCGCGCGCACGCTCAGGGACGCGCTCGTCGAGGCGGACGCCGACGGGCAGCGCCGCGTGCTGTTCTTCGCCAACACCAATTTCGTCGTGCAATGCCAGCCGCTGCTGCCGCGCATGGCATCGCCCGAGGTGGTGATTGTGAACGACGGCATCGGGCTGGATATCGCGTCGATGCTGGTGCATCGCACGCGCTTCATCGAGAACCTCAACGGTACGGATTTTGTGCCGGCCTTCCTCAAGTCCTTTCCTCGCCGCGTGCGCATCGTACTGCTCGGCGCACGCCCGGGCGTGGCGGCGCGGGCGGGCAAGGCGCTGTCGCAGGCGACGGGGCAGGCCGTGGTCGGCGCCATCGACGGTTACGAAGGCATGCGCGCGCCCGACCTCATCGCACGCATCAATGCGCTGCGTCCCGATGTGGTGCTCGTTGCCATGGGCAACCCGATGCAGGAGCAGTGGATTCTCGACCACGCCGACGAAATCGGCGCCCGCCTGCTGATGGGCGTGGGTGCGTTGTTCGATTTCATGTGCGGCGACAAGGCGCGTGCGCCTGAATGGGTGCGGCGGCTGCACATGGAATGGTTCTACCGGCTGACGCTGGAGCCGACGCGGCTGGCCCGCCGCTACACCATGGATATCGGAGTGTTCCTCGCGCTGTGCCTGCGCCATGGCCGACGTCCGTTCTCTGCACAGAGTTCGCAACCTGCTTGAGGAGCCCGTTTTCATGACCCAGTCCAGCGTGCAAGTCGATGTGATCGTCCTGTCGTGGAACCGCGTCGATGACACCATCGCCGCCATCGCCAGCGCCCATGAGCAGGTTGGCGTGGAGCACCGCATTCTCATCGTCGACCAGGGCAGCGAGCCCGACAACCTCGCGCGGCTCGAGGCTTTCCTTGCCGACAAGCCGCGCGCCGTGCTGCGCAAGCTCGGCCGCAATCTCGGCGTGGCGGGCGGGCGCAATGCCGCCACGGCCATGGGCGATGCGCCGTACGTGGTGGCGCTCGACAGCGACGCGGAGTTCAGCGATCCGCATCAACTGGCGCGCGCGGTCGAGGTGATGGACCGCGACCATCGACTGGCCGCCATCGGATTTCGCATCGACAACTTCTTCACGGGCAGCAACGACGATACGTCATGGGACTACCCGGGACCCGGCAACCGCCCCGAGGCGCGCTTTTCGACCACGCGCTTCATCGGCGCAGGGCACTGCATCCGTCGCAGCGCGTTCGAATCCGTGGGTGGCTACGACGAGCGTCTGTTCTTCTGCTGTGAGGAAATCGATCTGGCCTACCGGATGATCAATCTCGGCATGCGTATCGACTATGTGCCCGACGTGGCGATCCGTCACAAGGTCTCGCCCGAGCATCGGGTCTTCTGGGGCAAGGGGCGCTACTTCTACACGGTGCGCAACAGCCTTTATTCCAAATACAAGTACGGCGCGCCGCTGGGCAAGCTGGCCTTGGCCGCCTGCGCGTACGTGATGAAGGGTTTTTCCAACGGCATTGCGTGGGAGGCGGTGCGCGGCATCCGCGCGGCGATCCCGATGTGCCGGGCCTTCGCGCGGGACCCCGAACCGGTGCGCCGCGCCTATCGCCTCAATTCGGCGGCCATGTCGTACATCGAAGCGCGCGAGCCATGGCGCAACGACGGCATGGTGCAGAAGCTGCAACGCCAACTGATCCGCCTGCCACATCAAGGATGACCATGTTCAAGACAAAACAGGAAGAAACGCTCATGCGCGACCGCGGCTCGGACGCCGAAGCGATGCGCGCCATCAAGGACCGGCTGGCCGACATTACCCGTTATGTGCCGCAGGACAGGCCGGTGGTCTACCTCGATTACCCGATGTACCTGAACGTGGGCGATCTGCTGATCATGCAGGGCACGGAGAAGTTCTTCGCCGACTACGGCTACAACGTCGTCATGCGCGCGTCGGGCGTGAATTACTCGCCGGCGATGGGACGACGCATTCCGCGCGACGCCACCATCGTGCTGCAGGGCGGGGGCAATTTCGGCGATCTCTATCCCGATCACCAGCACATGCGCGAGTCGATCATCGCCAACTTCCCCGACCATAAGATCGTGGTCTTTCCGATGAATGTGCAGTTCATGTCCGAGGCCGAACGCCAGCGCTCGGCGGCGATCTTCCGCCAGCATCCGGACCTGACGCTGCTGGTGCGCGACGAGGCGTCGCTGGAGGACCTGTACGGTGCGTTCTCGCGCCGCGTGGTGCTCATGCCCGACATGGCGCACCAGTTGTGGGACGACCATTACGTGCCGCCGGACGCGTTGCGCGACACCTTGTACCTGATCCGCCGCGACATCGAAGCGGTGCCCGGCCAGAGCGGACGCGACAGTTCCTTCGACTGGGACGACCTGATCAGCGATGCGCGCAAGCACTCGTATCGCATGATCTGCAAAGGCATGCGACTTGAAGGCATGACCGCCCAGCAGTTCGGCATGGGACGCGCGTGGTACCGCTTCTGCGATGGGCTGGTGGGCGAAATGCGTAACGTGTTCGAGGCGCATCGCGAGGTGGTCACCAGCCGCATGCACGGCTGCATCTTCGCCGCGCTCCTGAAGAAGCCGGTGCGCTTTGCAGACAACTCGTACGGCAAGCTGGGGCGGTATTACGACTTGTGGTTGCGTGACGTGAAGAGCGTTACGCCGGCGCATTGAGGAAGAGGGCGATGTCTCACAGCGGATCCGATTGCGAATGGCGTCATGCGATGGTTGGAGTGCCACGTCCGCCCATGACCTTGGCCGGGACTCGCCCCGGCGGGCAAGAAAGCGACCCCACCGCGTCGCCCGCCTGCGGCCGGTCCCTTGCGCTGCGCGGCGACGCAGAAGGGGAGGTCCACGTCGAGCGGCGTTGCGTGTCGCGGTGCCGTGAAAAGCCCGGATGCCTGCATTGCGAATGGAGGCTGACATGAGCGCTCACCGTGGCCGCGTTGCGCGCTCGCTGGTGTGGACGACGCTGGAGAGTTTCGGGCTGTGCGGCGTGTCGCTGATTTCGCTGGTGGTGTATGCGCGCTTTCTGTCGCCGACGGAACTGGGCGTGACGGCGATGGCGCTGTCGATCGTGCAGATCCTGAACATTCCGGTGGAAATTCTCTTCCACGATGCGCTGGTACAGCGGAAGGACGCCACCAGGCGGCATTTCGATACGGCGTTCTGCGGCTACCTGGTGCTGGGCATCGTGCTCGGTGCGTTGTGCTGGTTCGGCGCCGGCGCGATGGCAGCCGCCCTGGGCGAGCCGGCGATGGCGCCGGTGTTGCAGTGGATGGGGCTGTCGCTGCCGTGCATGGGCTTTGGCAGTGTGCTGATCGCATGGCAGCGCCGCGCGATGGAATTCCGGCCGCTGGCGATTCGCTCGCTCGGCGGGCGCCTGTCCGGCGGGCTGGTCGGTATCGGGCTGGCGATTGCCGGTGCGGGCGTGTGGTCGATCGTGGCGCAGCAGGTGCTGATGGTGGCGTTCTCGTCGGCCGTGCTGTGGGCGCTGGCATCCGACAGGCCGCGGCTCCGTTTTTACTGGACCGAGTGCAGGGAACTGCTGTCCTTCGGTGTGTTCACGACGGCCTATCAGCTCATCGCGGGGAGCATCCAGCGGGTGTTCACGTTGATGCTCGGCGCTTTCCTGGGCAGCGAGGTGACGGGTTACTTCAACCTCGCCTTCCGCAGTGTCGACGTGCTGCGCGATCTGTTTGCCGGCGCGGTGTCGCAGTTGTCCCTGCCGCTGTTCTCGCGATTGCAGGGGGACGCGCCGGCCTTGCGCGCTGCGTATGCGTCCGCCGTGCAGTTCTCGTGCGCGCTGATGTTCCCCTTGTTTACCGGGCTGGCGGTGTGCGCCCCCGAGGTGGTGACGGTGGCGTTCGGCGCTCGCTGGTTGGTGGCCGCACCTTTGTTCGCGGCGATGGCGTTGCTCACCTACCAGTACTTCTCCCGCATGTTCGCCATGCCGCTGATGAATGCCGCGGGACGCCCGTCGATGCCACTGATCGGCATCAGCCTGCAACTGATCTTCGTCGTCGCCGCGATGTGGCTGTTCGGACGCGAGTCGTTGTGGTGGGCAGCCGTGGCGTGGGCCGGGCGCTTGTTCGTGAGTACGCCGGTCGACATGTTCATTCTTCGCCGCACGACGGGGCTGGGCCTGGCCGATCAGTGGCGTGGCGTACCGCGCCTGTTGATGTGCGCGGTGGGCATGGGCGCGATCGTGCTGGGCGTGCAGCACGAGCTGGCGGCGTGGCCGGCAGCGCATCGCCTGCCGGTGATGATCGCTGCCGGTGCGCTGGCCTATCCGGCGCTGTTGTGGCTGCTCGATCGCGCGCTGATGCGCAGGGTGGCGCGCTTCATGGGCGAAGTGGTTCGCCGCCGCACGGCCGCCGCCGCGGCGTGAGGCGGAATCCGGAATTCCAAGAAGGGATCGGTATATGACCTGGATAAAACAACTCAACCCGACCATCCCGGCCGATGCGCAAGTGGCGCGTCACGTGCCGGTGCTCGACGGGCTGCGTGGCATCGCATCGTTCTGGGTGCTGCTCGCGCACGTGCAGATGCTGTCGGGGCTGCGCTACACGCCGGTGCTGTCATGGGGCGGCCTGGCGGTGGATCTGTTCATGCTCATTTCGGGCTTTTTGATGACGCACCAGTACATGCTGCGGCGTGATCGTGAACCGTGGGAGGCGCGTTCGTCGTGGAGCCGCTTCTGGCTGCGGCGTTTTTTCCGCATCGCGCCGCTGTACTACGTGATGCTGTTCGTGTCGCTGGCCGCAGGCGCATACCTGTGGAACATGCGCGAGATCCTGGGGGCGCTGTACGAGCCGGCCGTGACCTTGCCGGAGCGCTACCTCGACATGGGCTTCGGCAATGTCTTCATGCACTTGAGCTTCCTGTTCGGGATGGTGCCGCATTACGCCTTCCGCACACCGTTGCCGGACTGGTCGATCGGGCTGGAGATGCAGTTCTACTTTGTCTTCCCGTTCCTGATCCTGCTGTGCCAGCGCATCGGGATCGTGGCGGCCGGGCTGCTGTCGATCGGAGCGTGCCTGGCATTGCGGGCGCTGATTCCCGGTTACTTCGAGGGCTTTGCGATGCCGGCCTTCCTGCCGATCAAGCTGTACATGTTCTTCATCGGCATGTGGGCCGCATCCGCACGCGTGACGGGCTCGATGCGCACGCCGTTCGTGGTGGCGGTGCTGATCTGCTTCGGCACTTATCTCGGTACGGGGCTGACCGAAGCGCTCGCGCGCTTGCTGATGGTGGTGGGCTTCTTCTATCTGTTCGACAACGGCAGCCTCTGGCGCATACCCGGCGTCGACAAGGTGCGCGCCGCCGTGGTCCGGGTGTGCAGTTCCCGGCCGGCGGTGTTCCTCGGCGATACGTCGTACGCGGTCTACCTGGTCCATCTGCTGGTGTTGATGCCGGTGGCCGGCAACTTCGCGTTGCGGGCCGGGTATCGCAACCTCGCCGAGTGGGAGCGCTTCGGCCTGTGCTTCGTCATTGCCACGCCGATCATCTATGCGCTGGCGTGGGTGCTGCACCTGTGCATCGAACGCCCAGGCATCAGCATGGGGCGCAGCGTGGTGGAGGGCGTGTCGCGGGCGTGGCTGCCGCGCATGCGGCGTGCGCCTACAGACGGTTCGGTGTGAGGCACCCAATATGGCAGTGATTCGTTGAACCACAGGGAGAGAAACGATGGCAAAGGCAATCATCCTGGCGGCAGGCCAGGGCACGCGTGTAAGACCGCTTACCAAGGATCTGCCCAAGCCGATGATTCCGATCCTCGGCAAGCCGGTGATGGAATACCTCATCGAACATCTGGCGCGATACGGTATCCGCGAGATCATGGTGAACGTGGCCTACCACCACAAGCGCATCGAGGAGTATTTCGGTGATGGCCATCGGTGGGGCGTGACCATCGGGTATTCGTACGAAGGCGTCTATGAGAACGGCGACATTCTCCCGCGCCCGCTGGGCTCGGCCGGCGGCATGCGCCGCATCCAGGATTTTTCGGGTTTCTTCGACGAGACGACGCTGGTGATCTGCGGCGACGCGATCATCGATCTCGACATCGGCGCGGCACTCCACGAGCACAAGTCGAAGGGGGCGCTGGCGAGCGTGGTGACGCTGGATGTGCCGCTCGAAGAGGTCGTCAACTACGGCATCGTCGAAGCGGACCCGGAAGGCCGCATCGTGTCATTCCAGGAGAAGCCCAAGCCCGCCGATGCGCGCTCCACGCTGGCCAGCACGGGCATCTACATTTTCGAGCCGGCGGTGGTGTACATGATTCCCCAGAACGGTGCGTATGACATCGGCGGGCAACTGTTCCCGGATCTGGTCGAAAAGGGCGTGCCGTTCTATGCGCAGAAACGCTTCTTCAACTGGATCGACATCGGCCGCGTGACCGACTACTGGTCGGTGCTCCAGCGGGTGCTGCGCGGCGAGGTGGCGCAGATGGACATGCCGGGCAAGGAGGTCCGCCCGGGTGTGTGGGTGGGAATCAATACCAATGTCGATTGGGACAACGTGCGCATCGAAGGGCCGGTGTACCTCGGGTCGAGCGTGCACATCGAGCCGGGCACCACGGTGATCGGGCCCACGTGGATCGGGCACGGCAGTCACCTGCGTCGCGGCAGTCGCGTCGATAGCAGTGTGTTGTTCGAATACACCCGTATCGGCGAGGGAATGAAGTTCAAGGAGATGATCGTGTCGCCCCAGTATTGTGTGGATCGCGCGGGCAACACTACCTTCGTGGGGGACGACCGCTGCCCGCTGCGCTGGGGCGATGCGCGGGCGTGATGCCCGTCACGCGCGGCCGAACTTATGGGCAGGGCGCGCGCGCTTGCCGACTGCTAAAACAAGAAATGAGGTGAAGCGGGGCACGCGCGCGTCTGCGCGAGTGTCTCTGTGTGGCGACATGCAGCCGCATGCGTTCAGTACTCCCACTCGTTGACGATTCCGGCAGCACGTACGCCGCCAACGGGTTTTCTTTGCGTTGCCCGACTCGCGAAGAACCATGGCCCAGCACGATCCGCAGATGGCAAGTGCAGTGGCGATGCCGCCGACCGGCAGGCGTAGCCTTATCGTGCGCATCGGGCTCCCGTTGGGGGCGTTCGTCTTCGCGCTGTTGCTGGTTGGCCTGAGCCTCGGCGGCTCGTACGTGCTGGCGCTCGGTGCTACCACGCCAAGTGTCGCTGCCATCGCGGCGGTGCGTTCGGCGAAACCGAGCATGATCGTCAGCCGCGATGGCGTCGTGCTGGCGAGCATCGGTCGTTGGCAACAGGCGCCGGTGCCCCTGTCGAGGATTTCTCCGTATGTGGTGCAGGCACTCATCGCCACCGAGGACCAGCATTTCTATCAGCATTCCGGCATAGACGTCGCTCGCACGCTGATGGCTGCCTGGAACACGCTCAATGGCGAAACGCAGGGCGGTTCCACGATCACGCAGCAACTGGCGCGCAACCTGTTCCCGGATGAGATCGGCCGCGAGCGCAGCGTGCAGCGCAAGCTGCGCGAACTCATCACTGCGCTGAAGATCGAGCGCGCGATGAGCAAGGACGAAATCCTCGAGACCTATCTCAATACGGTGCCCTTCCTCTACAACGTGGTGGGCATCGAGATGGCGGCGCGCACCTACTTCAGCAGGTCGGCGGCGCAGTTGGGCCCGGCCGAGGCGGCCACGCTCGTCGGCATGCTCAAGGGCACCTACTACTACAACCCTTTCCTGCAGCCGGAGCGTTCGCTCACAAGGCGCAACGTTGTGCTCCAGCAGATGGTGCGGGATGGACAACTCACGCCGCAGCACTACGAGGCGTTGGCGCGGCAACCCTTGAACGTGACGTTCAATCGTCCACGCGAAGCGCCCGACGTGGCGCCGCATTTCACCAACTGGGCGCGTCGCTGGCTGGCGGACTGGGCGCAGCGCAACGGACGCGATCTGCGCACCGAAGGGTTGGTCGTCGAGACGACGCTCGATACCCGTATGCAGGCCGAAGCCGAGGCGGTCGTCGCCCGGCAGACAGAAGCCTTGCAGGCGGTGGCCGATGTCGAATGGGGCCGAGCCGAGAGCGGTGTGATCTCGAACACGACCGAGCTGTACGAAAAGCTCCGCCCGCGCACCGAGCCGTTCGCGTACTTCTGGCAGCAACGGCCGGATCTGCTCGATGCCTTCGTGCGCGAGACGCCGCAGTATCGCGCCGCCGTGCGCGATGGTTTTACGGCGCAGCAGGCACTGGCGCAGTTGCGTGGCGACGCCGCCTTGATGCAGCGCGTGCGGGCGGCGAAGACGCGCCTGGAGGCCGGCTTCCTCGCCATGGACCCGCAGAATGCCGAGGTGCGCGCGTGGGTAGGGAGCCGCGATTTCGATCAGGATCAGTTCGACCACGTGGTGCAGGCGGCGCGCCAACCGGGTTCGACCTTCAAGCCCATCGTGTACGGGGCCGCGCTCGAAGCGGGTATCAGTCCGTGGCGACGTTATGATGCCGCTCCGGTATGGGTGAGGCTCTCGGACGGCCGCTGGTGGCGCCCGACCGACATGGCCGGCCACTCCAATCCG
>NZ_JBGVSA010000046.1:1528-15102 GCF_041807905.1 Uliginosibacterium sp. sgz301328 | reverse complement strand
AACAAGAAAGTGACTCGGCCGCCGGGACGAACTCCCGGCCGTCGGGCGTGGGCAATCGAGACCACACTCGATGGGCCGAAGCCCCAGCAAGAAAGGGCTTTTCAGGGAAGCCGCCACGCCGGAGCGTAAGTCCCGTTTGGGGAAACTTCCGGCGTGGAAATTAGCAGTCAAGACCAAGCCCGAAGAGCCAAAGCTACAGGCAAGAAAGGGCGTTTCAACGCCCACGCCAAGCGAAACCGCCATCAAACCGGCAAACCAAGCTCCCGCAATTCAACCCGCAAAGCCTCCGGATTGCGGAAATGAATCCCCTTCATCCCCTGCGCCCGCGCCGCTTCCACATTGGCGATGCTGTCATCGATGAATACTGCCCGCGTCGGTTCGATGCCGTAGCGCTCGAACAGCACCTGATAGATCTCGGGCTCCGGCTTGATCATCATCTCGTCGCCCGAGACGACGATGCCCTCGAACTCGGCGAGGAACGGAAACCGCACGCGAGCGCGAGGGAAGGTCTCTCCCGACCAGTTGGTCAGCGCGAAAACATGGAGCCCCTTTGCCTTGAGCTCCCGCATCAGCGCCACGGAACCCTCGATGGCTTCGCCGATCGTCTCGTTCCAGCGGTCGTAGTACGCGCGGATGAGCGCTTCGTGCTCCGGGTGCTGGGCCACGTGTTCGGCGACGCCCTGTGCGATGGGGCGGCCGCGGTCCTGGTGGGCGTTCCAGGCCGGCGGGCAGATGTCGCGCAGGAAGGCGTCGACGGCTGCTTCGTCCTGCAGCAGCTTGCGGTAGAGCACGCGAGGGTCCCACGGGATCATCACGTTACCGAGATCGAAGACGACGGTATCGATGGCGTTGGCGGTCATTTGGGGGCGTGTCGTGTTGTTGTGAGGCGTTGGGGCAGCGCGGTGTGTTGCCCCGGAAGAACGGCGGATCAGTGTTCGATCTGCCGCCACGCGTCGACAAAGGCGCGGGCGCGCTTGGTCAGTTCATCGACGCTGCGGTCGGGCGAATACAGGGTGCTGTCGATGCCAAAGCCGCTGGCACCCGCGTGCACATGGTCGGCCATGCCGAGCCGCGTGATGCCACCGACCGGGATCAACGGGACCTCCATCGGCAGCACGCTGCGCCATGCGTGGATCACGGGTGGCAGGATGGCTTCGGCCGGGAAGGCCTTGAGCCCGTGGGCGCCGGCGCGCAGCGCCACGAAGGCTTCGGTGGGCGACGAGATGCCCGGCAGCGACCACAGACCGGCCGCCACGGTGGCGCGAATGACTTCAGGGTTGCAGTCCGGCGAGACGATCAGTTGGCAGCCGAGTTCGGCTGCCTGTGCGACTTGTTCCGGTGCGAGCACCGTGCCGGCGCCGAGCAGGACGTCGGCAGGCAGGGTTTTTTTCAGGATCGCCAGGCTTTCCGCGGCGCCGGGCCGGTTGAGCGGTACTTCGATCACGCGGTAGCCGATGTCGTAGAGCAGGGCGCCGGTGGCGGCTGCGTCGGCGGGCGGCAGGCCGCGCAGGATGGCGATCAGGGGAAGCTCGGGAAGCGCTAGATATTGACTCATGCTTGTCCTCTCAGGCGGCGCCTGATGACTGGCGGTGGTTGTCATGGCCGGCCGCGGCGCCACGCGCGAGGATACGCCCTTGGTCGCGCATGGCAAGAAAGAGCTGGCCCTGTATTGATTTCATTCGTGCCGGGCGCGCTCCGGCTTAGGCGAGACCCGCGCCGGCTTCGATCAACGCGCGCGTATAGGGCGATTGCGGCTGACTGACGATGCTGTCGACATCGCCCGCCTCGACCACGGCACTGTCCTTCATCACGATCACCCGGTGCGCCATGGCGCGCACGACGTCGATGTCATGCGTGACGAGCAGATAGGCCAGCCGGTATTTGCGCTGCAGTT
The DNA here is from genome assembly GCF_041807905.1 of Uliginosibacterium sp. sgz301328. Lineage (NCBI taxonomy): Bacteria > Pseudomonadati > Pseudomonadota > Betaproteobacteria > Rhodocyclales > Zoogloeaceae > Uliginosibacterium > Uliginosibacterium sp. sgz301328. The sequence goes on along the minus strand of NZ_JBGVSA010000046.1, from coordinate 13,208 downwards.
CGGCGAGCAGCCGCAGCACTTGTTTCTGGATGGTCACGTCCAGCGCGCTGGTGGGTTCGTCCAGTACGACGACTTCCGGGCGGATGACCAGTGCGCGGGCGATGGCAATGCGCTGGCGCTGGCCGCCGGAAAACTCATGCGGATAGCGTTCGAGCAGTGGTTCGATCTGGCCGTTCTCGGACAGCCCTACGTCGGCGAGTGCCTGGATGATGCGTTGGCGGCGTGCCTCGCGGTCGAGCGACGGTTCGTGAACGCGCAGGCCCTCGCCCACGATGTCTTCGACCGTCATGCGCGGCGAGAGCGAAGAGAGCGGGTCCTGGAACACCACTTGCACGCGCCGGCGCAGCGCGCGCACGTCGGGGCGCGACAGGCCTTTCCAGGCACGGCCGTCGATACGGATGTCACCCTCGGCGCGCACCAGGTCGAGCATGGCCATGGCCAGCGTGGTCTTACCGGAGCCCGACTCACCGATCACGCCGAGCGTCTCACCCGGAGCCAGCCGGAAGCTCACATCGCGGACTGCCGTGAACCGGCCCTTGACGAACCAGCCACGGATGCCGGGCAGACGGGTCGGATAGGTGACGCTGACCGAGCGGGCATCCACCACCGTGCCTTCGCCGGGCCGATCAACGGCGCGCTCCGGGCGGCTGTTGACCAGCTTGCGCGTGTAAGGGTGCTGGGGCGCGTCGAGAATGGTCGTCGTCGCGCCTTGCTCGACGAGCTGTCCGCGCTCCATTACGGCGACGCGGTCAGCAAAGCGCCGCACGAGGTTGAGGTCGTGCGTGATCAGCAGGATCGCCATGCCGGTGGTGCGGCGCAGGTCTTCGAGCAGGTCGAGGATCTGGTAGCGCGTGGTCACATCCAGCGCGGTGGTCGGTTCGTCGGCGATCAGCAATTTGGGACCGCAGGCCAGGGCCATGGCGATCATGGCGCGCTGGCGCTGTCCGCCGGACAACTGATGTGGATAGCTCGCGGCACGGCGCCCTGGCTCGGGCAGGCCGACGCGCGAGAGCGCTTCGATCGCCTTTGCCTGGGCGGCCCCGGCCGAAAGGCCTTCATGCAGTTGCAGTGCTTCAGCGATCTGCGCGCCGACGGTCAGCACCGGGTTCAGGGCAGTCATCGGTTCCTGGAACACCACGGCGATGTCGCTGCCCCGCAGGCTGCGCAACTGGGCTGGGGGCAGGGTCAGCACGTCCTTGTCGTCAAAGCGCACCGAGCCTGACACGCGGGCCGATTCGATCAGGCGGATCAGTGAGAACGCGCTGACCGTCTTGCCCGAGCCCGATTCGCCGACGAGTGCGAGCTTTTCCCCCGCGTCGAGCGAGAACGAAACGCGGCTGACGACTTCGCGCGGGCCGAAGCTGACCGACAGGTCGCGGACTTCGAGGAGGCTCATGACTCCACCTCCGACAAGGCCTTGCGCGGGTCGAGCGCGTCGCGCAGGGCGTCTCCGATCAGCACCAGCAGCAGGAGCGTCACCACCAGCACCATGAAGGTGGAGAGCGAAATCCACCACGCGTCGAGGTTGTTCTTGCCCTGGCTGAGCAGTTCGCCGAGGCTCGGTGTGTCCGGTGGCACTCCCAGTCCAAGGAAGTCGAGACTGGTCAGCGCGCCGATGGCCGCCACCATGTCGAAGGGTAGCAGCGTGATGACGGGGGTGAGGCTGTTGGGCAGTACGTGGCGCCGGATGATCGTCCAGTGGCTCTGGCCTAGCGCGCGGGCGGCGCGAACGTAGTCCAGTCCCCGGTTCTTGAGGAATTCTGCGCGCACGTAGGCGGCAGTGCCCAGCCAGCCGAAGATCGACAGCAGTAGGATCAGCAGCCATAGCTGCGGGGAGAACAGCGCCGACAGGATGATCAGCATGTACAGCGTGGGCATCGAGCCCCATACCTCCGAAAAGCGCTCCATGCCGATGTCGGTCCAGCCGGCGAAATAGCCCTGGATGGAGCCGTACAGGATGCCGAAACCGGTCGTGACCAGCGTGACCACGATGGCGAACAGCACCGACAGGCGAAAGCCATACAGCAGCCGTGCCAGGACGTCGCGCCCGCGATCGTCCGTGCCGAGCCAGTTCTGCGAACTGGGTGGCGCGGGGTTGGGGCTGCGGGTGAAGTAATTGATGGTGTTGTAGCTGTACGGGTTGGGCGGATAGAGCGCGAAGTTGTCGCCCTTGGCTAGTTGTGCGCGGATGAACGGGTCGAGGTAATCAGTCGGCGTGGGGAAATCACCGCCGAAGGTCGTTTCAGGCAGCGTCTGGACGATAGGGAAGTACCAACGCCCCTCGTAACGCGCGAGCAGTGGCTTTTCGTTCGAGAGCACTTCAGCCAGCAGGCTCAGCACGAACAGCACAGTGAAAATGATGAGACTCCAGTAACCGAGCCGGTTGCTGCGGAAACGCAGCCACGCCCGGCGCCCGGGGCTCTGGCCGATCTTGCGGACGATGGCGGTCGGAACGGTCGTCATGAGGGATGGCTATGACGTTTCATTGTCTTCAAGGTTCTAACGATCGAATTTCACTCGCGGATCGACCCACAGGTATGACAGGTCGCGCAGCAGAGTGGTGATCAGGCCGATCAGCGTGAACAGGAACAGGCTGCCCAATACGACCGGGTAATCGCGGCGGATGACGGACTCATACGAGAGCAGGCCGAGCCCGTCGAGCGAGAAAAGGGTTTCGATGAGCAGCGAGCCCGTGAAAAAGGCGCCAATGAAGGCAGCCGGGAATCCGGTCATGATGGGGATCATCGCGTTGCGGAACACGTGTCGCCACATGATGGTGCCTTCATCCAGGCCCTTGGCGCGAGCGGTAAGCACGTATTGCTTGCGGATTTCCTCCAGCACCGAATTCTTGGTGAGGATGGTGATCATAGCGAAGCCGCCCAGGACCATTGCGGTGACGGGCAGCGTGATGTGCCAGAGATAGTCGGTGATCTTGTGCCACAGCGAAAGATCCGCCCAATCTGACGACACCAGTCCGCGAAGCGGAAACCACTGCACGAAGCTGCCGCCGCCGAACAGCACCAGCAGCACCACGCCAAGCACAAAACTGGGGATTGCATAGCCGAGAAGCACCACAATGGTGCTTGCCGTGTCGAAGCGCGATCCCGCTCGCACTGCCTTGTAGATGCCCAAGGGCACCGACACGAGATAGACGAGGAAGAAGGTCCACAGCCCGAGGCTGATCGATACCGGGAGTTTCTCGCGGATGAGCTGCCACACATCCTTGTTGTGATAGAAGCTGGTGCCCAGGTCGAAGCGAGCGAAACGGCCGAGCATCTCAACGAAGCGCTCGTGCGCGGGTTTGTCGAACCCGTAGAGCTTTTTGATTTCTTCGATGCGGGCTGCATCCACGCCCTGGCGACCGCGATAGCCGGCTCCGCCCACCGCTGCGGCTTCACCCCCGCCGCTGCGGCCGCGCAGTTGGTACACCATCTGTTCGACCGGCCCGCCCGGCACGAACTGGATCACCGTAAAGGTGATGAGGATCACGCCGAACAGCGTAGGGATCATCAACAGCAGGCGTTTGAGAATGTAGGCCCACATCGATCATTTCTCCCCGGCGGACAGCGCCCACCATGTGGAAACAACCCAATTCTCGGGCTGGAAATACCTTGGCATGACGGCGGGCTGACCGAACTTGCCGGCGCGATAGGCGATGCGGAATGAACTCTGGTACCAGTGCGGCACGAAGTAATGGCCCCAGCGCAGCACGCGATCCAGCGCACGCAAGTGGGCAACCAGCGCGGGTCGCGTCTTGACGGCCACGGCTTCGCGGAGCAGGGCATCCACCGCCGGGTCGGATACGCCGGCAAGATTGCCGGAGCCTTCCGTCTTGGCCGCTTGCGATGAATAACGATCGATCAATTCGCTGCCGGGTGCCTCGGAGCCTACGGTGCGGATGCTCGTCAGGTCAAAATCGAATACGTCCAGCCGTTTCTGCAGCAGTGCGAAGTCGGCCATGCGGTAGGACGTCTGGATGCCCAGTTTGGTCAATGCTTGCGCGTAGGGGGTGACCACGCGGCTCATGCCGCCTTCGGAATCGAGAAACTCCAGCGTAAAAGCCTGGCCCTTGGCGTTGCGCAGCGCACCGTCACGATATGTCCAGCCTGCATCCGCCAGCAACTGCTTGGCCAACCGGAGATTGCCGCGCAGGCTGTTGGGCGGGTCTGTGTTTGGCGGTAGGGGCACCGGCTTTGTAAAGACTTCGGGTTTGAGTTGCTTGCGCAGCGGTTCGAGCACGGCCAACTCGTCCGGCCCGGGCATGCCCTTGGCTTCGAAGTCACTGTTCGAAAAAAAACCGCGTACGCGTGTGTATGCGCCGTAGAACAACTGACGGTTCATCCATTCGAAATCCATGGCGAGGACGAGCGCCTCCCGCACACGCGGGTCGGCCAGTTGCGGGCGCCGCGTGTTGATGAGAAAACCCTGGAAGTCTCCGGCATTGCCATTGGGCAGTTCGCGCCGGATCAGTTCGCCCGTATCGAACTTGCCGCCGATATAGGTGCGCGCCCATTCGCGTGCGATGAACACCTGGATGTAGTCGAACTCGCCCGCCTTGAAGGCTTCGGTCTGTGCGACGTTGTCTTTGTAGATCTTGTAGGTGATGCGGTCGAAATTGTTCAGGCCGCGCTGCACGTTGAGGTCGCGTGCCCAATAGTCGTCGCGCCGCTGGTAGGTGATCTCGCGGCCGAAGTCTTCGCGACCGATCTTGTACGGACCGCTGGCGATAGGCTTGTCCATCACCACTTTGTCGAAATCCTTGCCCGCCCCCCAATCGCGCGAAAAGATCGACAGGCTGCCAATGATCAACGGCAGTTCAGCGCTCGATCGCGCGAAGTCAAAGCGGATTGTGCGTTCATTCAGCACCACGGCCTGCTTCACGTCGGCCAGCATCATGCGGAACTGCGGAGCCGCCTTGTCGCTTATCAGCGTGTCGAAGGTGTGCTTCACGTCGGCCGCCAGCACCGGCTTGCCATCGGAAAAGCGCGCTTTGGGGTTGAGCCGGAATGTGACCGACGTGTGGTCCGCCGGCACTTCGACGTCTTCGGCCAGCAAACCGTATGCGGTGGTCGGTTCGTCCATGGTGCCGACCAGCAGCGAATCGAACAGAGCGCCGATGCCGGGCGGCGCGGTGCCCTTGAGCGTGAAAGGGTTGTACTTGTCGTAGTTGGTGATGCGCGTGGGCGCGACCAGCGAGATGGCGCCGCCCTTGGGCGCCTTCGGATTGGCCCATTCGAAATGGTCGAATCCGGGGGGGTACTTGATATCGCCGAACTGCGAATAGGCGTGCGCGGCCAGTGCCGGGATGCTCGATGCCACACCCGCGGCAAGGGCCAAGGCACGAAGGAACCGGGGCAGCACTTCGAGAGTCTGTCTGGCAGGCATTGGCGGATTCTGCCAAAAGTCCCCGCCGCGCGGGAGTGTTTTGCACGCGTGACAGCCAAGCGCAATCGCGTGGCGCTTGCCGGACCGTAATCAACACGCCTTATGCTCGCGATTGAGGCATCCCTCGGTGCCGGATCGCGCAGCCGAGGTTAAGATGTACCCCCATGCAAGTGCGCGGCGCGGCGCCCGGCGGGCCAGCGGAGCGGGCCGCGTACCCACACCAGAGAGAGGTCACCATGTCGATCATCGCGGACATCGCCGCGCGCGCAGATGCCCTGACGGCCATCCGGCGCGATATCCATGCCCATCCCGAACTGGCATTTGAAGAACATCGCACGGCCGCGCTCGTGGCCGATGAACTGGAACGCTGCGGCATCGAAACACATCGCGGCGTCGGCCGAACCGGCGTCGTTGGCGTCCTGCGCGGACGCAATCCGGGGCGTTGCATCGGCCTGCGTGCCGACATGGATGCGCTGCCGATCCACGAAATCAACGAATTCGCCCATCGCTCGCGCCATGATGGCTGCATGCACGCCTGCGGGCACGATGGCCACACCACCATGTTGTTGGGTGCGGCCCAATACCTGGCTGCCACGCGCAATTTCGACGGCACCGTCGTGTTTGTCTTCCAGCCGGCCGAGGAGGGAGAGGGAGGCGCCCCGGCGATGATCGAAGACGACTTCTTCGAGCGATTCCCGGTGGACGCCATTTTTGGCATGCATAACTGGCCCGGCATGCCGGCCGGGAGCTTCGGCGTCACGCCCGGTGCGGTGATGGCGGCGACCGACCGCTTCGATATCGTCGTCCGCGGGCGCGGCGCTCACGCCGCCATGCCACATCTGGGCGTCGACCCCGTGCAGGCCGGCGCGCAACTCGTCGTCGCGGCGCAGTCCATCGTCTCACGCACGGTCGATCCGCTCGAAGCCATGGTGGTGTCGATCACCCAGTTCCACGCGGGCGAGGCCTATAACGCCATTCCGACCGAAGCCCATCTTTCCGGCACTCTGCGCACGCTGACTCCGCAACTGCGCATGGCCGCGCGCGAGCGCTTGCGGCAGGTGGCAGACGGCGTTGCGCAATCGTTCGGCGTCACCATCGACGTCACCATCCTTGACGGCTATCCACCGACCATCAACACCGCCGACGAAGCTGCGGTGTGCCGCGAAGCGGCGGAGTCGCTCGTCGGCGCCAGCCAGGTGAGCTGGGCCCATCGACCAAGCATGGGCGCGGAAGACTTCGCTTACTTCCTCGAAAAGCGTCCCGGTTGCTATGTGTGGATCGGCAATGGGCCGGGTGATGGGGGATGCACCCTGCACAACGCGCGGTATGACTTCAATGACGGCATCCTGCCATTGGGGGCCAGTTATTGGGTGAGATTGGTGGAGAGGTTCTTGGCGGTTTGAAAGTTGGGGCGCTGAGACGCCTGCAATAGGGCCCTTTCTGGCGCGCTGTTCTTCGCTGTTCTTGGTTCATCCCCACTGCATGAGCGAGTTGGCCGGGAGTTCGTCCCTGCGGCCCAGCATCAGCAGTAATTGCGACCATTGATGGGCGAAAATCTTACGCAAGATGGGGCCGTTCTTCCCCGTGCCCCGTCACAGCCATTCGTCCGCCGGGACGAACTCCCAGCCATCCAGCATCAGCAGTCGAGACCAAGCCTGCAAAGCCAGAGCCAAAGCCAAAGCAAGAAAAGGCTCAAACCGCACCAACATGCGTTTTCAAGCCGCCGTCCACCCTCCGTCCACATAGAGAATCTCACCCGTGACGAATTGCGATCCAGGTGAGAGCAGGAAGACCGCCGGGCTGACGAGTTCATGCTTCTCGCACAAACGCCCTTTCGGGATGCGGCTCAGCACCCATTCGCGATGCTTCGGATCGGCCATTGATGCGCGATTGATGTCGGTGAGCGTGAAGATCGGTGCGATGGCATTCACGTTGACGTTGTGCGGGGCCAGTTCCACCGCCAGCGATTTTGTGAAGGTATTCACCGCGCCTTTGCTCGCGGCATAGGCGCCATAGTTGGCCTTGCCCTGCAAGCCCCGTACCGACGAGATATTGACGATGCGCCCGCCGCCCTGCGCGACCATGTGCTGGCCGAAGATCTTGCAGCAGATGACCGTTCCCATCAGGTTCACGTCCAGCACGCGCTGGAAGTCATCGAGATCGAAGTCGAACAGGCTGCTGATATGGGTGATGCCCGCCATGTTGACGAGCCCGTCGATGCGGCCGAATGATTCGATGGCGCGTTCGGCCAGGGCGATGACTTCGTCTTCACGCGATACGTCTGCGGGCGCGAAAAGCCCGACCAACCCCCGTTCTGCGAAGACCGCGCGGGTTTCGGCGAGCGATTCGGCCGAGCTTGCCGTGGCGACGACGCGAGCGCCCAGTTCGCCGAGCGCGACGGCGAGTTCCTGGCCAATGCCACGGCTCGCGCCAGTGACGACGATGACCTGGCCCATTACGCCGAAAAGGCTGTCCAGACTGTATTTCATTGAGCGTGTCTCCTCATGAAGCCCGCGAGCGTGGCGGCGGCTCGCGGGAGCGTGTGAGGCTTAGAGTATCGCGTTGATCTTGAGATGGCGCTCCGGCGAATCCGACAGTTCGCGCACGGCCTGCGGAATCTCATCGAAGGCAATCACCTTGCTGATCACGTCGTCGGCCACCACGGTGCCGCTCGACAGCAATTGCAGCGCTTCGCGGAATTCTCCGGCGCTGGTGCGCGAGCCGCGAATGTCGATTTCCTTGAGCGTGATGAGGTTGGTCGGCAGCGGTGTTTCTTGCTTGGGCCAACCGGTGAATGCGATGCGACCGGCGAACGATACATAGTCGAGCGAATCGCGGATGGCCTTGTTGGAACCCGACGCCTCGATGACGACTTCGGCCATGCGCCCGTTCGTGATTTCGCGCAGACGCGCCCGTACGTCTTCCTTGGAAGCGTCGATGGTGTGCTGCACGCCCTTGGCCCGCGCCGAGGCCAATCGCGCCTCGACGATGTCGATGAGGATCGGGTGTGCGCCATAGGTGAGCGCGGCCAGGGCGGCGAGCAGCCCGATTGCGCCAGCGCCAATGATGGCGACATGTTCGCCCGCCTTGGTCTGCGTACGGTGCAACGCGTGTAGCGCGATGGTCAGCGGCTCGGCCAGCGGAATCTGCGATGCGGTGAGTCCTGTCGGCACCTTGTGCAGCAGGTGGGCGGGGTGGGCGAAGAGCTCGCGCATGCCACCGTCGACATGCACGCCGATGACTTTGAGGTTTTCACAGCAGTTGGTGCGACCGATGCTGCACGGGTAGCAGTGCCCGCAGTAGATGTAGGGGTCGACGATCACGCGGTCGCCCACGCTGATGTCCGCGGGCAGCCCGGAGCCGCCTTCGATAAGCGTGCCGACGACTTCGTGGCCGATGATGCGCGGGTAGGTGACGAGCGGATTCGCTCCACGGTAGGCGCCGATGTCCGAGCCGCAGATGCCGACCGATTCGACGCGGATGAGCGCCTGATCGGCAGCCTTCTGCGGCATGGGTGTGCGCACCATGGCGATCTTGCCGGGTGCTTCGAGGTAAATGCTATTGACGGTGTCTGTCATGGTGGGTCCTGTCGCCGGGGCGCTGTGTGATGACGCGCCCCGGCTCTTGTTTACATGGCGCGGATGCGTGCCCACACACCTTCGTCGACGGGGATGCCGTTGCGGAGGTTGTCTTCGCGCGTACGTTTTTCGATTTCGCCGGGATAGAAGATCTCGCTACCCTCGGTGACTTTCTCGGAGGCTTTGATATCGCCGATGACTTCATTAATGGCCGACGAGATGAACGCATTGCCGGCAATGCCTTCGGCATCGATGGCGATGAGCACCTGTGAGAGCGCGTATTCGTCCGAGCCCAGCTTGCCGACCTGGTAGACCGAGTTGCCGCCCGACAGGACGGTGGCGATGAGGTCCATCAGGATCGACAGGCTTGAGCCCTTCCAGTAGCCGATGGGCAGGACGCGCCAGGTCTTTTCGATTTCGGCCGGGTCGCAACTGATGTTGCCCTGGGTGTCGTAGCCACCGGGCACAGGCAGCATCTGCCCCTTGAGCTTGCAGTCTTCCATCTTGCCGTACGAGAACTGCGCCATCGCCAGGTCCGCCACCAGGGGGCCTTCCTTGCGCGGCACGGCGAATATCAGCGGATTGTTGCCGATGCGGCGGTCGCGTGCGCCCCAGGCCGGCATGTTGGGCTGGGTGTTGGTCCAGCAGATGCCGACGCAACCGGCATTGGCAGCCTGCCAGCCAAAGGTGCCGCCACGCATCCAGTGGTTGGTATTGCGCATCGCCACGCAGCCGATGCCATATTCGCGGGCCAGTTCAATGGCGCGGTCCATGGCGCGGCTGGCATTGAGGTTACCCATGCCGAGCTTGCCGTCCCAGCGCTCGAATGCGCCCGAGCCGTCGACCTTGACGGCGCTGGCCTTGGGGTCGATGTAGCCCTTGTCGATGTATTCGATCACGCGCGGAAAGCGCAGCACGCCGTGCGAATAGATGCCGTCGGCGCTGTTCTCGGCGAACAGGCGTGCCGATTCGGCGGCGGCGTCCGCCGCGAACCCCTTCTTGATGAGGACTCGGGTGAACTCGGCGACCATGTCGTCGAAACTGATGCGAAGTGCCATGTGGTTCTCCTTATTTCCATCCGTATTGAGTGTCGAAGCCCCGCTCGCGGCGATATGCCCGCAGGATTTCATCGGTGATGGCGCTGGCTCGCGCCGCGCTGTGTAAATCGCCCGGGCAGCGGCCGCGACCGAGCAACTCATCGACGATGCTCTGCACGAAGGGCTGCTGCACGTGCGCCGGGTCGGCGTAGGTGATTTCGCGCACGTCCGTTTCGGTTTCCAGGCGCAATGGCGTCTGTGCAAAGAAGGCGAATGACAGGCGACCGCGCTCGCCGATGAAGCTCACTTCATCGCGTTCTTCAGCGCAGGCGTAGCACCACGTGCCCGTGCCGTGCACGCCGTTGGCAAAGCGCCACGTGGCGGTGACGATGTCTTCCACCTCGTACAGCCCCGCCTGGTTGGAGGCGATGCCGTGGACTTCGGCGATGGGGCCGCACGCGTAGTCGAGGAAGTCGATGGTGTGAATGCCCATGTCGAGGAACTTGCCGCCGCCGGCGATCTCCGGGCGCAGGCGCCAGGGCAGGGCATCGCGATGGAAGTCCTCGGCCTCGGGCCGCTTGAGTTGCGTGACCGATACGCTGCGAACCGTGCCGATGGCACCTTCGTCGAGCAAGCGCTTGATGGCCTGGAAGCGTTCCATGCCGCGCCGGTAGTAGGCGACGAAGGCGGGTACACGCGCCTGCGAGAAGGCGTCGATGATGGTCATGCAGTCGGCATGCGTCTGCGCCATTGGCTTCTCGATGTATGCGGGCTTGCCAGCCTGCGCGCAGTCGAGCGCGTACTGCATGTGCGAGGCGGGCGGTGTGGCGATGTAGACGATGTCCACCTCGGGATCGGCGATCAGGTCGGCGGCCTTGTCGTGCACCGTGGCAACCCCGTGACGACGCGCCCAGTCATGCGCCTGCGCAAGATCGGCCGCCGTCACAGCAACGAGCGTGGAGCCGTCGGCCTTGTAGAGAGCGGGACCGCTCTTGACCTCGGTGACCGCGCCACAGCCGATCATTCCCCAGCGGACCGGTTTCATGACCGCTGCTCCAGCGCGCGCATGGCGACTTTGATGACAATCTTGCGGATCGCCATGGGCTCTCCGTCGGCCACTGCCGGGCGGTGCACGTCCCACGGGAAGAACACCGCGAAGCTGCCTGGCGTCATGGTCAGGAAATTCTCGTGCGGGCCCGCACTGTCGTAGAAATAGAGGTCGCGCTCGGGCAGCGATTCGACGACCTTGTGGTCATGCGTGTCGGTGGCGAAGCCGATGCGCTCCTTGCCATGGACGAGGCAATGCACGTCGATGTACTCGTGATGGAATTCGGGGCGCGTTTCCGACAGATCGCGCGTTGGTGTGTCGATGACTTGTACGTAGATGTCATCGCCCTGGATCGAGTACTTGCCCGGGGCAAGTGCTGCCAGATCGGTCGTGGCCAGGTAGCGCAGCGCCTTAGCGATGGCGGCGGGGTAGACCTTGTCGGCGTCGGCGACTGAGTCGATATGACCGAAATACATGGTGTGCCTGTCCTCGAAAGCAGTCCGGGTGGCATAGTGGCCGGACCACGGTTGGTCAAAAAAAGGCATCGGTCAAGCCGCTGCCTGCTGCTGCAACTGTGGCAGCGTGTTCATGCGATACGCGGTGGTGAATTCCATGGCGCATCCTCCTGTCGG
>NZ_JBGVSA010000046.1:0-1518 GCF_041807905.1 Uliginosibacterium sp. sgz301328 | reverse complement strand
CGGTGCGCAAGGCGCACCGGCGTGGCCGCGACGTGGCTTAACGCTGGGCGTCGATCTGCTTCGTGTAGGTGTCGCCGTATTGCTTGTTGAAGGTGTCCTTCACGCTCTTGGTGGCTTCCATGAACGGCTTGGTGTCGAGGTCTTCGACCACCTGCATGCCGGACTTCTTCACACCGTCGATGATGGTGCGCAGGTTCTGCGCGTTGAGCTGGCGCTGGTATTGAGCAGCTTCACGCGCGGATTCGACCAGCGCCTTCTGCAGGTCAGGCGAGAGGGCGTCGAACTTTGCCTTGTTCATCACCACGATCAACGGGCTATATGCGTGGCGGGTGAGGCTCAGGTACTTCTGTACCTCGTAGAACTTGGTCGACCACAGCACGCCAAGGGGGTGCTCCTGCGCATCCACGGCCTTGGTTTCGAGTGCCGTGTAGAGCTCGGACACCGGCATCGAGATCGGGTTGGCGCCCAGCAGACGGAAGGCCTCGATGTTCATCGGGCTCGCGCTGGTTCGGATCTTGAGGCCTTTCACATCGGCCGGCGTACGTACCGGGTGCTTGGAGTTGGTGACGTTGCGCCAGCCATTGTCCCAGAACGCCAGGCCTTTCATGCCTTGCGCATCGAGGGTGGCCAGAAGGTCATCGCCGGTCTTGCCGTCGAGTACCCGTACGACGTGGGCGTCGTCCTTGAACAGGAAGGGAACGTCCAGCACATTCAGCACAGGCACGAGGCCGGTGAAGTTGTTCGAACCGGACATTTCGAGATCGATCGTGCCGCCGCGAACGCCGTTGATCAGTGCCTGCGCATTGCCCAGCGCGCTGTCCGGGAAGAGTTGCAGCTCCAGCTTGCCACCGGTCTTGGCTTTGAGCAGTTCATTGAATTTCTGCGCAGCGATGTGCTGCGAGTCGCTGCGCGGCGTTTCATAGCCAAAACGCAGCTTGGTCTGTGCCTGGCTCGTCAGCGGCATGGCTGCAAGCAGGCTGACGCATAGTGCGCTCAGAACCTGGATTCCTTTGACTTTCATTTGTCTGTCTCCTCTATGGCGTAATGCCGATTGCATGACGGGTTGCATCGAACGTTCCTGGTGCTCAGCGCATCCAGGACGCAGGAACTGTGACGAGTTGCGGGAAGATCACCAGCAGGAACATCACCAGCGTTTCGGCGATCAGGAAGGGCACCATCCCCTTGATGACGCTGTCGAGCTTGACGCGGGCGACGCTGGAGACCACGTTGAGGACCGTGCCGACGGGCGGAGTGATCAGGCCGATGGCGTTGTTCATCATGAACATGATCCCGAAGTAGTACGGGTCGATGCCGGCTTCCTTCACCAGCGGCATCAGCACCGGGGTGAGGATCAGCACCGTGGGCGCGAGATCAAGTGCCGTGCCGACCACGAACACCAGGATCATCAGCACGAACATCAGCAGGATGCGGTTGCCCATGAACGGCTGCATGATCTCGATGACCTGCCCGGGGATGTCCGCCAGTGTGATCAGCCATGCGCTCACCATCGAAGCGGCG
>NZ_JBGVSA010000045.1:0-16060 GCF_041807905.1 Uliginosibacterium sp. sgz301328 | reverse complement strand
CAGGGCGAGGGTGGGCGCGTTGTCATGCGGCATGGTGCGCGCCTCCGAGGTAGGCCGAGATCACAGCGTTGTTGCGCTGGACGGCGGCGGGTATGTCTTCGGCGATCTTCTTGCCGAAGTCGAGCACCGCCACCCGATCGCACAGCCCCATGACGAGCTTCACGTCGTGCTCGATGAGCAGCACGGTGACGCTGTCGTGGCGGATCTTGTCGATGAGCGTGCGCAGTTGCGCGGTTTCGGTCGCGTTCATGCCGGCGGCCGGTTCGTCCAGCGCGAGCAGGCGCGGCTCGGTGGCCAGCGCGCGGGCGATTTCCAGCCGGCGCTGGTCGCCATACGACAGGTTGCGTGCCAGCACGTTGGCAAAGCGATCGATGCCCACGTACTGCAGCAGTTCGAACGCGCGCTCGGTGATGATGCGCTCTTCGTCGCGTACCTTGCGCGTCTGCATGAGGATGCCCGGCAGCCCGCAGAAGGTGCGGATGTGGCGCCCGACCATGACGTTCTCCAGCGCAGTCAGCTCGCGGAACAGCCGGATGTTCTGAAAAGTGCGGGCGATGCCGCGCTCCACCGTGTGGTGCGGCTTGCCGACCGGCATGGGGCCGCCTTCGAAGATGAAGCGGCCGCCGTCCTGCACGTAGGCGCCGGTGAGCACGTTGAAGAAGGTTGTCTTGCCGGCGCCGTTGGGGCCGATGAGTCCGTAGATTTCGCCCGCTTCGATCGACAGCGACACGTCGGTCAGCGCCTGCACGCCGCCGAAGTGCTTGGAGATGCCTTGCGCTTCGAGCAGCTTCATCGGGCTTCCCCCGGGCCGCCCTGCGGAATCCATTGCTTGCGCGAGTAGCGCGAGTGCGCGGGCAAAATGCCGGCGGGGCGCAGCAGCATCATGAAGATCATCGCCAGCGAGAGCAGCAGCATGCGCAGGATTTCCGGGTCGAGGATGACTTCGCCGAACAGCGTGCGTTGCAGCGGCACGGCCACCGAGCGCAGCACTTCGGGCAGGATCGCCAGCAGCAGCGCGCCGACGATTACGCCCGCCAGGTTGCCCATGCCGCCGAACACGATCATCGTCAGCACGGCGATGGATTCCATCAGCGAGAAGCTCTCCGGGCTGACGAAGCCCTGGAAGGCGCTGAACAGGCCGCCTGCCACGCCGCCGAAAGTGGCGCCCATGGCAAAGGCGAGCAGCTTCATGTTGCGCACATTCACGCCCACCGCCTTGGCGGCGAGCTCATCGTCGCGGATCGCCGCCCATGCCCGTCCGATGCGCGAGACCTGCAGCCGCTGGATCAGAATGATCGAGCCGACCACGAAGAACGCGAAGGCGTAGTAGTACAGCACCAGTGAATTGATGCTGACCGTTTCGGTGATCTGCACGTTGCGCGACAGATCCCAGCCGAACAGGTGCAGCGAGTCGAGCATGTTGATGCCCTGCGGGCCGTTGGTGATGTTGATCGGCGTGTTCAGGTTGTTGAGGAAGATGCGCACGATCTCACCGAAGCCGAGCGTGACGATGGCGAGATAATCGCCGCGCAGCCGCAGTACCGGGAAGCCGAGCAGGATGCCCGCCACTGCTGCGAAGCATGCGCCCAGCGGCAGCACCACCCAGAACGGCAGATGCACGCCGAAGTGCGGGCTGGCGAGAAAGGCCCAGGTGTATGCGCCGACCGCGTAGAACGCGATGTAGCCCAGGTCGAGCAGGCCGGCGAAGCCCACCACGAGGTTCAGGCCGATGGCGAGCATGATGTAGAGCATCGCGAAGTCGAGCACGCGCACCCAGGTGCGGCCGAGCATGAGTGCGATGAAGGGTGCGAGCACCAGCAGTGCGATGACGGCGGCGCGCGCGGACCTGGGGTGGCGTTGGCCGAGCCAGGGAATCGATTGTGCGAGTTCGTCCATGAGCGGCTCCGGGGCTACGCGCGGTCGGCGACGCGTTCGCCGAGCAGGCCGGTGGGTCGAAAGATCAGCACGGCGCCGAGGATCATGAAGGCGAAGATGTCCTGGTAGCTGGAGTTGAGGAAACCGAAGCTCCATTTGTCGATGTACCCGGCGCCGATCGATTCGACCAGGCCCAGCACGATGCCGCCGAGCATCGCGCCCGGCAGGTTGCCGATGCCGCCCAGCACCGCGGCGGTGAAGGCCTTGAGCCCCGGCGTGAAGCCCATCGAGTAGTGCGCGATGCCGTAGTTGGACGAGAACATCACGCCCGCCACGGCGGCCAGCGCCGAGCCGATGACGAAGGTGGTGGCGATGATGCGGTTGGTATCCACGCCCATCAGGCTCGCCACGCGGTGGTTCTCGGCGGTGGCGCGCATGGCGCGCCCCATTCTTGTGCGATTGACCAGCAGCATGAGTGCGCCCATGAGCAGCGCCGATACCACGAGGATCGTGACCTGTACCGGCGTGATGAAGACGCCTTCGATCGGCTGGTACGGCACCGTCGAGATGAGTTGCGGGTAGCTGTAGTAGTTGCGGCCCCAGATGATCATGGCGATCGTCTGCAACAGGAACGAAACGCCGATGGCGGTAATCAGCGGCGCCAGCCGCGGTGCGTTGCGCAGCCGCCGGTAGGCGGTGCGCTCGATGGTGTATCCCAACAGCATGCAGGCCGGGACCGCAACGCCCAGACCGATGGCGAGGTGTATCAGGGGCGGCAGGTGGGGCCAGGTCTTCTGCGCGAACAGTATGGCCTGCAGCGCTACCATGGCACCGACCATGAGGATGTCGCCGTGGGCAAAATTGATGAGGCCAAGGATGCCGTACACCATCGTGTAGCCCAGGGCGACGAGGGCGTAGACGCTGCCGACGACCAGTCCGTTGACGATCTGCTGAAGTAAGGTTTCCACCGTGTCTCCTCACGCGGGGCGGCACTCATGCGCCGTTCGATTTTTTCTAGCAAGAGGCAAGCCAAAAAAACGGGGCTGTGCTTGCACACAACCCCGCTATTTGATTGGCATCAGGCGGTGGTCATTTGATCGGGACCCACTTGCCGTCGGCAAACTGATAGACCGAAATCGCGCCCTCTTTCAGATCGCCCTTGTCGTCGAAGGACACCTGCCCGGTCACGCCCTTGAAGCTGACCTTCTTGAGCGCCGGCAGGTACTTGGCCGGTTCGGAGGAGTTGGCCGCCTTCATCGCTTCGATAATCGCGGACGTGGCGTCATAGGCGTACGGCGAATAGGCCTGCACGTCGGCGTTGAAGCGCTTCTTGAAGCGGTCCTTGAAGTTCCTGTCCGGCAATTGCTCCAGCGGCACGCCCGGTTGCGTACAGTAGGCGAGGTTGCTCATGGCCGCGCCGGCGAGCTTGATCAGCTCCGGCGTACAGCCGCCGTCACCCATCATGAACTTGGCGTTCATGCCGAGCTGGCGGATCTGCTTGAGCATCGGGCCGCCCTGCGGGTCCATGCCGCCGAAGTAGATGACGTCCGGGTTCTGCGCCTTGATCTTGGTGAGAATCGACATGAAGTCGGTCGTCTTGTCGGTCGTGAATTCATGCGCTGTGACGGTGCCGCCGGAGGCCTTCACGGTCTTTTCGACTTCATCGGCCAGCCCCTGCCCATAAGCGGTGCGGTCGTCGATGATGGCGACCTTCTTGCCGAGCTTGTCCAGGGCGAACTTGGCGCCGGCCGGGCCTTGCTTGCCGTCGTGCGCCATGGTCCGGAAGACGTTGGCATAGCCCTGCTGGGTCAGCGTGACGTTGGTCGCAGACGGCGACACCATCGGGATGCCGGCCTGGTTATAGATGCGCGATGCGGGAATGGTGGTGCCCGAATTCATGTGGCCGATGACGGCCTTCACGCCCGCGTCGACCAGCCGCTGCGCGACCGCCGTGCCTTGCTTCGGGTCGGCCTGATCGTCTTCGCCGACCAGTTCGAACTTCACCTTCTTGCCGCCGATGGTGACGCCCTTGGCGTTGTAGTCCTCGATGGCGAGCAGCGCGCCGTTCTGCATGTCTTTGCCGAGGTGGGCCTGGGCGCCAGTGAGCGGCGAGGACGAGCCGATCTTGACGACTTCCTGGGCGTGCGCCGCCCCCAGCCCTGCTGCAAAGAGAGCCGCAGCTATGAACGTCTTGTTCATGGACAACCTCCGTTTGCGATCGGGAGCCTATGGCTCCCCAGGGCTGATTGATCAATAAGCCCCAGGCCCTCGCCCGGACCGCCCGAACGAGACGACCTGAGCAGCGATCTTACAGAAAGCTCTGACGGCGGCAATCCGTTAGGACGTATACCCCTAGGGCATTTGGCGGGGGACTATGCGAATTCACACATAGTCCGACGGAGGTGGTGTGGGCAACGTTTGGGACGCCGGCCCGCATGCGTAGCCGGGCCGGCATCCGGTGCGGGGCCTGCGTTTTACTGGACCGTGAAGTTGGTCCACTGGACTGTGACGGAGCCCGTGCCGCTGGCCGTCTGGTAGGCACCGATCTTGGTATAGAGCTTCGTCCAGCCCGACTTGGTGATCGTCTTGCACTTGCTGCCATTCACGTATGACGTGCTGGTACCGGTGTCGACGTTGTAGACGAGCTTGATCTTGGCGGTGCCGCCCACGGCGAGCTTGGGCAGGTTGCAGCTGCGCGAGCTGGTGGTGTCGCCCGTGCTGCGCTGCACTTCATAGAAGTACCCACTGCTGTCGATGGCGAGCTGGCTGACCGGGTCGCCGCCGGTTTCGGAGAAGGTCTGCGCCAGGCTGGTGTTGCCGCCATTGAGCTTGACCAGCTTGACCGTCCCTTCCAGCGTGTGGGTGCCGCTCGTGAAAGTCTTGAAGCGGAACTCGGCGCGGCTGGCCGATTGATTGACCACCGAAAAGGTCGGTGAATCCGCCGTGGGGTCGGTGCCGGTGCTGATCGAGCCGCCATTGCGGATGTCGGTGTTCTGCGCGTCGGTCGAGGCGTACGCGGCAAAGCTGGCGAGCGAGAGGATGCAACAGGCGATGGCACTGCGGGTGTGTGTCTTCATGGTCTGCTTCCCTTCTTGTCAGTGATTGGAAGCCGCGACCGATCGGTCGTCGGCAACGCCGCTCCTTTCACTGCGCGGGGCAGATCCTGCCCGGCATCCTCGCCGGGCAACGGCGTCGCATGAATGTTTGGATACACGCTTCGATGCCGCAAATAAGGTAAACCATTACCTTGCCGACAAAGACGCAAAATCCGTCACGAATTCAGTGTATTGCTGCGCCGCAGCTTCGTGTTGTGACGAATTTAAGTTAATCGATTACCCGGCGTGTTGTCATGCAACTGGAATGAATGCTCACCGGTTTGGCTCGATATGCAGCAGGCGGGCCAAGGGGGCCGGTTCATCGATCAGGTCGGCCAGTGTGTAGGCATCCAGATGGGCGTAGAGGGCGGCGAAGGCGCCGGCCAGCACGCCGGCCAGTTTGCAGCGTGGGGTGATGCAGCAGGCGTCGCGGTCGGCGAAGCACTCGACGATGGGGGCGGCACCTTCGGCCTCGCGGATGACGGCACCCAGATTGATTTCGCCCGCCTGCCGCACGAGCCGCACGCCGCCGCCTTTTCCCCGCACCGATTCGATGGTGCCGTTGCGGGCGAGCTGGTGGACGACTTTCATGAGGTGGTTCTCGGAAATGCCGTAGGCGGCGGCCATCTCGGTAATGGTGGCCAGCTCGCCGGGGCGCAGCGCGAGGTACATGAGCACACGCAGGGTGTAGTCGGTGAAGGCCGTTAGTTTCATAAGATGTATTTCCGGTATTGCTTTAGCGCGGCGACGCGGATATATTGAAGATGTAATTCAAATGCATCTTACACCATGAGCGAACTTACCGACCGTCTGCGCGAGGCGCTACGTACCGTGATCGACCCTGAAGTCGGCATGAACATCGTCGATCTCGGACTCGTGTACCGCATCGAAGAGAAGGACGGCGTCATTCAGATCGATCTGACGATGACTTCGCCCGCCTGCCCAATGGGCGAGAGCATCGCCGAGGAGGCCGAGCAGGCCGCGCGGTCATGCCTGCCGCCGTCGCAGCCGGTCGACCTCGCGCTGGTGTGGGATCCCCCATGGTCGCCCGCCCGCATGACCGATGCGGCGCGTGCCCATTTTGGTTGGGGCCTCTGAGCCCTAACGTCTTTATCCGCAGGAGCCACATCACATGAGCCAAACTTCCGCCGTCACGCTCGACGTGCGTGCCGTCGCACCGCGTTTCCGCCATCCGCTGATCTTTTCGATCTTCCAGAACCTGCCGCCGGGCCAGTCGCTACTCTTGACCAACGATCACGACCCACGCCCGCTGTATTACCAGTTCCAGGCGGAATCGACCGGTCTGTTCACGTGGGACTACGTGGAGAACGGCCCGGACGTGTGGCAGGTCCGCATCGGCAAGACGGGCGAGCTGACCACGGCCGACATCAATTCGCGCTGCTGCGGCGGGCACTGAGATGCACAACGCCGCCCGCCTGCGCTGGCTGCTGGCCCTGCCAGCCGTGGTATCGCTGGTGTGCGGCGTCATGTCCGGCCTGGCTCGACTGGGCTGGGTCATGCCGCTGTGGGTCATCCAGCTCATCGTCGTCCACGGCGCGCTGATGGTGGGCGGTTTTTTCGGCACGTTGATCGGGCTGGAGCGCGCCGTTGCGCTGGCGCGGCCCTGGCCCTACGTCGCGCCGCTGGCGTCCGGCGTCGGCGGGCTGGCGCTCGTCGCGCACGCCACCGCTGTCGGCATCGCGTTGATGACGGCCGGCTCACTCGCCATGACGCTGGCGTGCGCTTCGGTCTGGCGGCGCGAGCGCGCAGCGCACCTTGCCACATTGTGTGCCGGCGCGCTGGCGTGGCTGGCGGGCAATGGCGTGTGGTGGGCGACGGGCAGCGTCGCCGCTGCCACGCCGCTGTGGGCGGCTTTCCTCATTCTGACCATCGCCGGCGAGCGGCTGGAGCTGTCTCGCCTCGTACCGACTTCGCCGGCGGCGCGACGCACGTTTTTTGGCATCGTCGTGCTGCTGGCTTCGACAGGACTGGCGGCGGCCGTATCGGCGCTTGGACTGCGGGCCTTCGCAGCCACGCTCGCGCTACTGGCGATATGGCTGCTGCGTCATGACATTGCTCGCCGCACCGTGCGCACGCCCGGCCTGACGCGTTTCATGGCCGTGTGCCTGTTGTCGGGATACGCATGGTTGCTGGTCGCGGCAGCACTCGGCGTGGCGGGCGCGTTCGACAATGGTGCGGTGTTGCGTGACGCCGCGCTGCATTCCCTGTTGCTGGGATTCGTCTTCTCGATGGTGTTCGGCCATGCGCCCGTGATCGTCCCGGCGCTCACGAGGCTGCGCTTTGCCTGGCGACCGGTTTTCTATCTGCCGCTGGCATTGCTGCACGCGACACTGATCGTTCGTGTCGGCGCCGGCCTGGGCGGCGATTATGGATGGCGCCACTGGGGCGGAGTCGGCAATACGATCGCGCTCATCGTGTTCGCGCTGCTCGTGGCGACCGCCGTGCGCCGGCCGCAGCGCCGCCCGTCAGCCGCGTAGCTGCCAGGTCAGATCGTTGGCCGCGCGATGCGCGCGCGCCGTCTTGAGCATTTCCGCCAACAGGGGATTCGTCTCGTCGCGCCGGTAGGCGCAATGCAGGTCGAGCGAGACGTCGATTTCCGACTCCAATGGCCGGTACACCACGTTCGGCAAGTGCAGGCTGAGGACCGACTCCGGCACCAGCGCCGTGCCAAAACCGCCTGCCACCATGACCGTGGCCGAAATCATGTCGACGGCGCGCTGCCCAAGAGTGGGCTGGAATCCATAGTGCTCGAACATGAGCTGCGTGCTGCGGAAGACGCTCGAATCGAGTTCGCCGATGAGCGTTTCGCCGCGCAACTGCTCTACGTGGATGCGCGGCTCCGAGGCCAGCGCGTTGCGCGTGTTGAGAGCAACCATCACGCGCTCGCGGCTGACCAGTTCGACGGCGATTTCGGCCGAATCGGGCAGGTACCGATCGAACGCCGCCATGATGCGGCCGTGGTGCAGCGCCTCGATCTGCTGGCCCTTGGGGCCGGCCTGCAGGACCACCGTGACATCCGGATGGCTGGCCGAAAAGTCGTTGAGGATGCGCGGCACGATGTCCAGCATGGACGAGCCGAACACGCCGATGTCGATGCGCCCGAGCAAGCCTTGCGCGACACGCTGGATCTGCTCCGACGCCAGCTCGATGTGCGCGTTGATGTTGCGGGCGTGTTCCAGCAGCAGCGCGCCGGCCTGCGTCAATTCCACGCCCCAGTTGGTGCGGCTGAACAGGCGCACGCCGAGGTCTTCTTCCAGCGACTGGATGTGACGCGTCAGCGGCGGTTGCGAGATGTGAAGGCGGGCCGCGGCGCGACTGATGTTGCGTTCCTCGGCTACGGCAATGAAGTACTTCAGTCTACGGACATCCAAGGACGAGACCTTTCGAGAATCGTGTGCGCTGCTCAGGCGGGCGTGCCAGTGTGCGCGAGAAACGGCGCCGACAGGATCAGTGCCTGCCCCATGCGTCGGCCGAAGCGTATCAGCCGGGGTCGCCCTGCGGCCACTGTCCGCGCGCCCACCAAACCGGTATGTCGGCATGCCCATTCGGTATTGGACCCGGCCTGTGTCCGCCCGGAAACTGTCTACCGCACCAACGTCCGCATTGCGACCGTGGCCTCGGGCCCAGCTCCTTCCCTCCCCGGAGTTCTGGCCGGGCAACAGATGGTTCCGATGCGGGCAGGTTTCCTCCGCGGTAACGCGCCTCGGCCGATTGGCCGGGGCGTTTTTTTTGCGCGGAGCGCCTTAGTGCTCCGGCAGACCGCGGCGGTACTGCAGCGCTTCGGCCACGTGCGGGACAGCGATGCGTGCTGCGCCAGCCAGATCGGCAATGGTGCGGGCCACTTTCAACGTGCGGTGATAGGCACGACCCGACAACCCGAGGCGTTCGATTGCCTGCCGCAGCAGCGCGGAAGCCGGCTCATCAAGCGCGCAATGCGCTTCGACGCCGGCGGCATCGAGGTGGGCGTTGGGCTTGGCTTGCCGTTCATGCTGGAGTGCCGCAGCGGTGACGACGCGCCGGCGGACCTCTGACGAACGTTCGCCATCCGGCGCCATCTGCAATGCTTCGGCATTGAGCGGCGAGACTTCCATGCACAGATCGATGCGGTCGAGCAGCGGCCCCGAGAGTTTGGCCCGGTAGCGCGCCACGCGGTCGGGCGTACAGCGACAGGCGCGCGTCGGGTGCCCAAGATAACCACAGGGGCAGGGGTTCATTGCCGCGACGAGCTGGAATCGCGCAGGGTAATCGACGCTGTGTGCGACGCGCGACACGGTGATGTGGCCGTTCTCCAGCGGCTCTCGCAGGGCTTCGAGCACGCGCCGGTCGAACTCCGGAAGTTCATCCAGAAAAAGCACTCCGTTGTGAGCAAGCGAAATCTCGCCCGGACGCGGATTCATGCCGCTGTGATATATAGAAATAAGTGCGACACTGCGATCTACAAAACAACGAGATAGCTCCAGAATTCCACTTATTAGCGCGATAGAAATCATAGAAATAGACGCGACGAGGCCCCAGTTGACTACAAATAGCTGCGATGTGGTTCAAGTTCCACGGCAAATGCGGAAGATCGGCGTGACCCGACGCAGTGTTTCCGGGGCATTGGCGTTCCGTGGGGAACAGTCTATCCCTTACGAATCCACGCTAGAGCGTGACTTTCTGGTTAGGAAAGAATTCAGCCCCTTGGTGCTGGAGGTCATTCCGCAGCCGGTTCAAATCCCATTTATTGCACTTAATGGTCGAACCTATCTGCACACGCCAGACTTCCTCGTCTATTTCCGCTCCGGCGACTACCCGTGGGGCGAAGGCCTCAAACCTCTGCTCGTCGAGGTGAAGCCACGCCAAGAAATTCAGAAGAGCTGGCCTGATATGAAGCCAAAGTTCAAGGCTGCGCTGCGATACGCACGAGAGCAGGGCTGGGACTTTCGAATTCATGACGAATCGCGGATTCGTGATCAAGTCTTCGAGAACATCATGTTCTTGCGGCGCTACCAGCGGATGCAGTTTCCCTCCGAAGAGACGCAGTGGATTCTCACGAATCTACGAGAAATGGGCCAAGCCCCCTTTCAGTACCTCCTCGGCCGTCACTTCAGTGGGCGCGCGGACGCCGCAGTCGGCGTCTCTCATCTCTGGCACATGCTCGCGCTGGGTTTGATGGAGTGCGACATGACCCTCCCTCTCAGAAACGACACCGTACTTTGGGTTTCTCGCCATGGATAACGACAACGCTGAAACGGCTTCTGGGATCGCGCTTAATCGTCAGAAGCTAGACCTATCTCCTGGAAAGCTGGTATCGCAAGCGGGAGTCGTCTTGAGGCTTACCGAAATTCTGGACTTTGATACCGTGGTTGGGGTCGAGGTCGAAAGCGGAAGAAGCCGGGCCTTGCGTATTCAGGAACTCAAGCCGGTTACAGATGCGAGCGCCGAGCTGCAACGTGTCGCTTCAGCGGACACAGAAGACATTGCGGACGAAGATTGGAGGATCGCGGAGCAACGATACGCTGCGATCAAGCCGCTGATTGACGCCCAAGACTCCGGTCGGCGTGCAGTGGAGGAGCGAGCAAAGGACGCGGGAGTTGATCCCGCAACGCTTTACCGATGGCTATTGCG
Source organism: Uliginosibacterium sp. sgz301328 (assembly GCF_041807905.1). NCBI lineage: Bacteria > Pseudomonadati > Pseudomonadota > Betaproteobacteria > Rhodocyclales > Zoogloeaceae > Uliginosibacterium > Uliginosibacterium sp. sgz301328. The sequence continues at coordinate 5,462 of NZ_JBGVSA010000045.1, read as the reverse complement.
CTTCCGCAGCTTAGGGGTTGTAGCTGCGCTTATCCCTCGCAAGCGTGGCTGGAAACCTGGCAACTCGCGGATCTCGAAACATGCAGAGGCGATAATTCAAGAGGTCATCAAGGACACCTACTTGACGCATCAACGGTCAAAACCACAGAAGGTCGTCCTGGAGGTTATGCGTCGTTGCGAACAGCGCGGAGTGGAAGCTCCGCATGCAAACACGGTGCGTGCCCGTGTGAGCGCTCTCAGCGAACGAGTGCGGCTATCGAGCCGAGGCTTCAAAGAGCGAGCCAAGAACAAGTTCATGCCCGCTGCGGGGACTTTCCCCCATGCAGGCTACCCGCTGCAAGTCGTCCAGATCGACCACACGCCTGCAGACATCATCTTGGTTGATGACATTCATCGAAAGCCTATCGGGAGGCCATGGATCACCCTTGCCATCGACGTACACAGCCGTATGGTGGTTGGGTACTACCTGTCATTCGACCCCCCAAGCGAGACATCGGTTGCGATGTGCGTTGCGCACGCCATCCTGCCCAAAGACGAATGGCTTGCCGTTCATGGCGTTGATGCACGCTGGGACGTGTGGGGTGTGATGGACAAGATCCATACGGACAACGGAGCTGATTTTCGGTCGGGAAACTTCAAACGTTCTTGCTTGATGCACAACATTGACCTTGAGTTCCGACCCGGTGCGCAACCGCGTTACGGCGGCCACATAGAGCGGATGCTCGGGACGTTGCTTCACGAGATTCACGACTTGCCCGGCACGACCTTCTCCAACATCAAAGCCAGAGAAGGCTACGACTCGGAGAAGAATGCAGTCATGACGAAATCGGAGTTCGAGGAATGGCTCGTGACTCTGATTTGCAAGGTCTACCACCAGCGCATGCACTCTGCTATCGGGATGACACCAGCCAAGAAGTGGGAGATCGGGATGTTCGGTAATGCGGAGGCTTCCGGGCGCGGGCTGCCACCTCGACCAAGTGACCGCCATGCGCTCTTGCTCGACTTTCTGCCATCGTTTGAGCGGACCATTCAAGCGGATGGGGTAACCATCGATGGCCTCAATTATTATGCTGACGTACTTAGGTCATGGATCAACGCGTCAGACGAGAAATCGCCAAAAAGAAAGCGGCTGTTCACGTTCCGACGAGATCCTCGTGACATCAGTACCATCTGGTTCTACGAGCCGGATAGCAAGCTCTATTTCAAAGTGCCGTTTGCAAACCAGGCATTGCCATCCATGAGCATATGGGAGTTCTCGCAGGCGAAAATGACTGCCCGCAAAGATGGTATGCAGTCGGTCAACGAAAGCCAGGTTCTCCGTGCGATCACCGAGCTCCGTGACAAAGTCGAAGAGGCCAAGGAGAAGTCAAAGAAAGCTCGGCGTATGAGCCAGCGCAGGAGGGAGCACGAGAAAGGGATTTCTCCTGCTACTCCAGCGGGCGTCACCAAAGCGGCGCCTCTCTCTCCTGTTGCGCCGAGTCGGCCCTTTGCTGGACTCTTGGATGATGATGTAGAAGCCTTTGACGATATCGCGTAAGGCCATGATGAATAACTACGATCATCTGCACCAAGATTTCGCAGCTGTCATGGCGCTATCGAATGAAGAGCGCATCGCCGCGATGGATCTGCCTCGCTGGATCGGATATACGCGGGCGACCGAGATCCTAGATGTGATGCAGGGTTTGCTGAACAAGCCGCAGCGGCCACGCATGCCCAACCTTCTGATTGTCGGTGATTCCAACAATGGTAAGACGACCTTGATTCGTCGCTTCGGCGATCTCTGTGGAAAGTCTTTCGTTGATGAGAACAGCAATCCAGTTCGGCCAGTCATTCTCGCTGAGGCACCAAGCACTGCTGACGAAAAAGCGCTGTACATCTCTATCCTTGAACGCTTCTGGACGCCCTATCGAGCCACAGACCAAGTTGCCAAGCTTCGCTACCAGGTGATTCACCTGATGCGTGCCTGCCAAGTCCGGATGCTTATCATTGACGAGCTTCATTCATTACTAGCCGGGACGGCCATCAAACAGCGTGAAGTGATGAATGCTCTTAAGTTGCTGTGCAACGAGCTGTGTATTCCGATCGTCGGTGTCGGAACGCGTGAAGCTGTTCGTGTGCTGCATACAGATCCACAGCACGCGAGTCGGTTTGATGTGGCGTCACTGCCAACTTGGAGTCTCGATAAAGATTTTCAGCGACTGCTTGCCAGTTTTGAGAAGGTGCTACCTCTCAAACATCCTTCCCGACTTCATGTGCCCGAGTTGGCGAGCAAACTGCACAGCATCTCCGAAGGAAACATCGGAAATCTGCATCGCCTTTTAGTCGAATGCGCCAAAGAGGCCATTGTGTGCGGCGTCGATAAGATTACTACCGATATCATTGAGAAGAACAAATGGATTCGTCCTACTCGTGGCATCCGGGAGCTTTTCGGTTAGCTGCGAGTTGGGCGGTACCAACGTCGTTGCAGCCCGATGAGATCCTGTCCTCATGGCTCATTCGGACTGCGCTAGCAAATGGATGTGATCCGCTCGCTTTCGTGGGTGTTGTTTGGCCTATGCAGCGTGTATGGGCGATGGACCTGGATCGGCAGCCCCGAGCTGCACTACTTGAGGTTCTAGGGGCTTTGAGTGGCGCAGCACCAGCGCTGCTGGGACAAGCGACTTTGCTTCCCGTTGCTCGACGCGTATTGCTGGCCGATCCCCCCGCAAATCAATCCTGGCCGTGGATACTGTCGGTGGGTCCCCGAAATCGTCGGCGTGTCGGTCGAATGCAATACTGCCCGGTGTGCCTGGCGGAGGACAAGGATCCGTTCTTTCGGCTTCAGTGGCGCTTTGCTTGGCATTGCATTTGTGTGCGCCACGGATGTCAGCTACTGGAAACGTGCCCACATTGCGGTGCCTCGCTGGAGCCTCATCGAGCAAAGGCTTCGGATCGAGTGGACTCCTGTACGGCATGTCGCGAGAGCTTGTGGCGGGGGGCGCCTTGGCACAATGAGCTCCCAAGCGCCCGACAGCTACAGATCGCTACCGACAATACGATTAAAGTCGGTCAAGCTACCTATTTGGGAGCGGCGACCTCCGTGCGAGCATGGTTCGCAATCATGGCGTTCTATGTCGGCTTGGTACGTCGAACACTACGTCCGCAAACAGCAGCGATGGAGGTTTTTGCATCGAGGATCAATTCGGAGGCATTGCACGACCTCGGATTCGTTCCTCTTGAAAAACTAACCTTACGCCAGCGAACAGGCCTACTCGATTGTGTCGGCAAATTAATGTCCATGTCATTTGATCGGCTGCTATCCGAACTGTCGAATACCGGTTTGAGCAGACAAGCATTGTTTCCTGACGGAGTTCCGTGCGGCTCCCCGCTATTGAGAATTGCAGAAGCACTGCCGGACAGACGCGTTACGCGAACGGCACCCAAGCGGTTCTCATCGGGCATAGGTCAGTTTCGTCCTCGTTCGCAAAGGGAGGTCGATCGAATGATGAAAGCGTTGCATAGGCGCACCGCTCTTGCATCGGATACTTAGAAGGCACGACGTGCTTAGACAGTTCCTTGTTGGCCTTGTTGCGTTGTGCAGCGTGGGGGCAATAGCGGCGGAGACCTTTTCCGCTCCTGTGGTTGGTGTGTCCGACGGAGACACGGTTACGGTATTGCATGATCGTCAGCAGATCCGCGTGCGCCTGTCTGAGATTGATGCTCCGGAGAAGAATCAGCCTTTCGGTCAACGTTCAAAGCAGTCGCTTTCGGAATTGTGCTTTGGCGTCGAAGCAAAGATACATGTGATAGGCCAAGCAAAGAAATACGCTGTGACAGACACTCCCCGCCAGGTTGCACGCGTTGAATGCAAAGGTATAGATGTCAATGCTGAACAGGTTCGACGCGGGATGGCGTGGGTTTATGATCAATACGTAACTGACCGTAGCTTCTACGTCTTGCAAGACGAGGCACGCTATTCAAGACGAGGCTTATGGATGGATGAGGATCCTGTTGCGCCATGGATGTGGCGCAGGGATAGACGACACAGCTCCGCAAGAAAGTAATCGAGGAACCAACGTGATGGGTGTGCCAGTTAATCACCACTATGTACCACAGCACTTCCTGAAGGCTTGGGCTATATCTGGAGCTTCTGACAGGCTGTATAGATTTCGAGTTGTTTCCGAAGCAAACAAGTTTGAATGCAAGGAGGTCGCCATACGACGCTCCGGTTCGCAAGATGACTTGTACAAGATACGTCTTCCAGATGGCGAGTTTGAGATCGAGTCAACTATTGTCACTCCTCAATTGGATGAGTTAGGGCACAAGATAGTTGCGCGCATTCGTAGCGTCCCGTTCGGCGCGCTAAATAAGGAGGAAATGCGGGAGCTGGCAATCTATTTGGTATGCCTTGAAGCTCGTCACCCAGAAATACTTTCGCAGATGGACGTTAGCGACGACCTCGACAGAATGCGCAACAAACTGAAGGAAGGCTCGGGGCTCTCTTGCAGCAGTATCGACGAGGTAATTGACTACATTGAAGACTCGCCCTCGACTGGCGTGGTGGCGTTCGGGCTATTCGTTCAAAATGAAAGGAGGCCCATCTTGGGCCAACCATTTTCTGATGGGCTGCTTCACGCAAAAGCGATTGAGTACGTTTTTGACACGGATTGCCTGATCACTAGCGATTATCCCTGCTTCCGTCAGGGGGGCTTTCTTACGCAGTTTCTCTATGTTGTCTCCCTTAGTCCTCGCAAAGCAATGATCTACTCTACCAACCCGGATGTCATAGCTTTCGATTACTTGCCGGTCCCGCTAAGAGCCGCATTGATAAACCTCTATGTTTTAGGTAACGCGACACGGGCCTTTGCAAACAGTTCCGAACATGGGGACTTCGTCCGCAAGCACCTTGGCTGGGCTCGCGCTCATTCCGCGATAGAGGCAAAGAAGGCTTATGTTCGAAAATTCATTGAAGAAATGTACCGACACGGCGGTGTCGTCCAAGGTTAGGCATGGACACGCCATATGAAACTCTCTTTGTGGCCATGCAGTTGAGACATGGGCACAATTAGTGATGTGCGCTGCGATGAGTGCGGCAGACTGACCTCAAAATACCATCGCACTTACAAAGGGCATGGCTACTGTGGGAGTTGCTATGCGCGGGTATTCAAACCTAGGCTTTGTCCTCGCTGCAATATCCCTGCTCGCCTTCCTGTCAGTGAGCCTGAAGCGTTGTGTCGTCGGTGCGAGCAGAGCGTTCCGTGTGCACGGTGCGGAGCTCTCAGTTATGCCATCGGGCGTATCACGCCTTACGGCCCGGCCTGCAATTCATGCTCAGTGCATTTTCGCGAAGAGCGCGCCTGTGCACAATGTGGCCGACTGTCGCGTCTACTCAGCAGGGTTACGCGCCTAGGCATTGAGCAACAAGTGTGTCCTGCATGTCAGCGCGCTGATCATGGAACGTGCTTTCGATGTCGCCGGAGCCG
>NZ_JBGVSA010000044.1:0-18946 GCF_041807905.1 Uliginosibacterium sp. sgz301328 | reverse complement strand
GTGTAGGTGTCGCCACCGTTGATCACGAAGCTCGGGTTGGTGATTGTGCCGTCGTTGTTGATGGTCGTGCCGCCACCGATGGCGTCCGCAATGCCCTGCAACTGGCTCACGTTGACCGCGTCCGTGCTGGCCGTGCCGGCTGCCACGTTGATGATCTTCATGCTGGCCGCGTCGATCCCCGCCGTGGTCATGCTCGGGCCACCCGCGATGGTCACACCGTTGGTGTCCATCACCGTGTCGCCCGTGGTCACGCTGGTGAAGGTCGGGCTCTCGGCGATCTGGATCTGCAGCTTGCCGTCGGCATCCACGACCGTGCTGACGTTGGCACCGGAGTACGTCCCCGCCGTCGTCGCCGCGCCTTCGATGCTGAAGGTCTCGCCCAGCTTCTTGTCGACCGAACCGCTGTTGCCTGCGAAGGTGATCGGCGTATCGGTCAGCGTGGCGATGTTCTGTTCCACTGCCCACAGTTGGCTACCGTTGATGGCGTCCTTGCTGGTTTCCGACACGTCACCGGCTGCAACGTTGGTGATCTTGGTCCCGTCGGCGCCACCGGCCAGCGTGATGCTGTCGTAGCTCACCGAACCATCACTGTTGCGGTCGTACTTGACCGCACCCAGGTCGACGCCTTCGATCGCATCCGCCACCGTGTTGTAGGTGTCGCCACCGATGGTGATGAACGGTCCCTTCACTTCGCCCGTGCTGCTGTCGATGTAGGTGTCGCCACCGATGATGTTGGTCACGCCTTGCAACTGGCTCACGTTCACCGCATCCGTACTGGCTGTACCGGCCGCGACGTTGACGATCTTGGTGCTGGCCGCATCGATGCCTGTCGTGGTCATGCTCGGGCCGGCGGCAACGATGACACCGTTGGTGTTCAGCATCGTGTTGCCCGCCGTGACGGAGTCGACCGTGATGTCTTTCTCCAGCGCGACAGTCATTTGCCTAGTCGCGTCGTCGTAGATCACCGTGGTGTTGCTCCCATCACCCTTGAAGGTCAGCACAGCGCCAGCCTTGATGGCGCCGCCGGTCGTACCGTCGGACACCGTCCAGCCGCCCTCCAGCGTGGTCACGCGGCCGTCGATGTTCGTCACCTGGTCGCCCAGGTTGGCGATGTTGGCATTGATCGTCGTGATGCTGCCTTCGACGGTGCTCACGCGACCGTCGATATGGGTGATCGCGTCGGCCACCGTCGTGTAGGTATCGCCATTGATGGTGGCGAACGGGCCCGTCACAGCCCCCGTACTGGCATCGATGAAGGTGTCGCCACCGATGATGTTGACGGTCTGTTGGTTGCTGGCCTTGAGCTGACGAACATTGACCGCATCCGTGTCCTGCGTGCCGCCTGCGACGTTGATGATCTGACGCTCGCCGCCGACTCTGCCGACCGAAACAGCGCCATTGGCCGAACCGACGCCGGTGCCGCTGAATAATTCGTGGGCACCGTTCATGCCTGCGCGATCGGCCAGCGAACTGAATCCAAGCGCGACAGCCTTCTCTGCGGTCGCCGACGCAGCCAGTCCCGCTGCGAGACTGTCGGCACCTGTAGCGCTTGCCATGACACCCAATGCGATAGCGTTCGCTCCCGAGCCCAACGCCATCGTGCCCAACGCGATGGCGCCGTTGGTCGAGGCTTTGGCGTCATTGCCGACGGCCAGCGTGTTGTCATCGAGCGCCTGTGCGTTCCCCCCCAATGCCGTGCTGTACTGGCCAGACGAGGAGGCGCCGGTTCCGATCGCGATGGCATTCACGTTCGTCGCCGAGGCGGAAATCCCCTGAGCGATGGAGCCGCCACCCGATGCAAGGGCAACCGGGCCGACCGCAATGCTGTCCAGACCCGTGGCCGAGGAGTCCGCCCGGACCGAGCTGGCGTGGAAATACTTGCCGCCCGAGGCGACCAGATTATTGAGCGCCGTGTTGGTGGCATACAACTGAGACCCATTGACCGCGTCGGTACTCCCCGCGGCAACCAGGCCGGCCGCCACATTCTGGATTCGGCGCTCCGCACCCGGGCTGCCGATACTGACGACGCCCACGGGACTGGCGCCGGCGTAGGTGTATGCCGTGCCCTTGATCGTGTCGCCGCCATACGTCGTCGTGCCGGCGGTGGCGCCAGTGGCGGCGGCACTCATGCTGGCGTTGCTGCCCAGGGCAACCGAGTTGCTGATCGTGCTCGAGATGTTGTTGCCGAAAACGAAGACGTCGGTCTGCCCGGCCCCGATCACGTTGTTGTTGCCCACCGAGTAGCTGTCGCTGCCATCGATGACGCTCGGGTCGCCGATCGCGCCCGAGTTGTTGCCGGACACCCTGTTGCCCGTGCCGATGCTGATGGATTGCACGCCGGCTGCCTGCGCGCTCTTGCCAAGGGCTATGGCATACGTACCGGCGGCACTCGCGTCGTTGCCGACGGCGATGGATTCCGTTCCCGTCGCCGTCGTCCCATCGTTGCCGATTGCCATCGACTTGGAGCCGGTCCAGTAGTTGTTGAGCCCCAGTCGGCCGCTATTGACGTAGAGCTCGCCTCCCAGAGTCAGCGAGTCGGTGCCGATCTGGCCGTCGAGTGCGTTCGGTGACTGCGTGGATCCGTAGAACAGAACTCGGTTGGTCTGGTATGCCCTGTCGCTGGCGTCACAGTATTTCAACTGCCCGGAGTAATTGCTCGCGTTGACGCCATACCATTGGTTGCCGGAACCGCCTCCGGACCCACTGCTGGCGTCCGAAGCGACGATGCACCCGGCAGTCGAGACGTCATTCACATACAGCCCCGAGTAGCCACCGCCAGGTGCCGCGATGGCGTGGGACACGTTGGGCAGCAAGGCGCCCATGAGCGCGGTGGTCGCAGCGACAACGGCCCTTGAGGTGCTCTTGCCACGGGCCCGGCAGATCTCGGGGGCGACCGTCCAGGTCCCCGTCGTGCTATTCCAGATAACGCGATACGACTTGTTCATTCACTCTGCTCCAATATCAAGCGATGGACGCGCTGGTGGCACACGACCGGGGAGACCTGCTCGCCACCATGCGGAGCGAAGCGCAACCTCGGAGCCGACGCTCGCCACACGAATGTCGCTGTCGGTCTGCGTTTGCCTTTCCGCGCGGATTGACTTGCGGCGGGAGCATCCTCCAGCCGAGAGAGCCGTCCGCTGCAACGGCGCGTCGTATGTGCGCCCTCTTCACGAAGTGCTCCGCCAGACGCGTGGAGACGATTCGTTGAGGACTGCTTACGCGATGGGGAATGTAGAAAAGCCGGAGAGGCGTGGCGATTCAGAACCGTCTCTGAATGCGGCTACACGACTGAAGAATTTTTCAGGAGCGTCCTAGATGTCGGGGAATGTTGAACCAACTGAGGGGTCAAGCCGACGTCACCGATTCGGGGCGCCACACTTACGGATGTTGTGGCGCGCCCGCAGAAGATCGAGACGCGATGGAGATACTGCAGGCAGTGGTGTGGCTCGACCCCGATCGGAACGACGCCATGCCTCCGTCACCGCATGGCAGGCGATCTAGACGAGCCCCGCGTGCCGGGCATACTCGAGCAGTTCCTGATCGCTATGGGCGCCGATCTTCGCCATGGCGCTGCGCTTCTGCGTGCTGATGGTTTTCTTGCTTCGCTGTAGCGAGTCGGCGATCTCGCTCACGGTGCAGCCGCTGACGAAGAGCCGCACGACTTCGGTTTCCCGCAGCGTGAGGCGTTCTGCGCGCAATGGGAGTGCGCCATAGGTGCCGCTGTTGAGAAACGCGGCCATTTCCTTGGTGACATAGCGGCGGCCCGCTGCGATCTCGCGCACCGCAGCGAGGAGGTCGCCGTAGTCCGCGCTTTTGAACACGACGGCATTGGCTCCTCGCTTGAGCGCCAGCCGGAACACCAGCGGGCTGTCGAGCACGGTGAGGATGATGATGCCGATTGCGGGGTACCGCTGCCTCAGCGCGCGAATGAGCGCCTCGCCGTCCTGAACGCCATGCTCGCCGCGCATCTTGTAGTCGGTGATGACCACGTCCGGGTGCAGCCGTGCGACGAGATCCAGCAACTGCGGCCCATTTTCCGCTTCGCCACAGATTTGAAGGCCGTGCTGATTGGCCAGGAGTGTGGCGACTCCAATGCGCACGATCGGATGATCATCGGCAATCACGATTCGCTTCATCTGCATTTTCCCCCGGTAAGAAGCGACTCAACGTACGCCCTCACATGATCGAGCGACCGACGTACGGCAACGACATCGCGCAGGGCGAGCGCCTGCTGCAAGGACTGGCACGCGGTGTCCCCCTCTTCCAGCCCGGCTGCCGCGAATCCGCCCCTCATGCGATGAGCCAGATACGAAAGGCCCGCTTCGTCTTGCCGCGCGAAAGCCTCCAAGAGTTGCGGCAGGTCTTCGGAAAGTGTTTCAGCCAGGCGAGCCCGTCGTGGGTCGGACGAGGACGACGACATGTTCTGCGCAGTCCGAGGAGACGGCTCTCCATGACGCTCGAGACCGCGCGCCGCATGGACCTTGAGCGCATCGTAGAGATGCTGCAGCAGGACAGGTTTGACCAGGTAGCGATCCATTCCGGCGGTCAGCGCGCGCTGTATGGCGTCGGTCATCGCGTCGGAAGACATGCCGATGATGGGCAAGGTATTGCCCGTCGCCCGCACACGATCCGCCAGCGCCATTCCGCTCATGCCGGGAAGACGGGTGTCGGTGAGCAGTATGTCAGGCGAGACGCCGTCGAGTATTGAAAGCGCATCCTCGGCGGTGCTCACCACACTCGCCCGGCACCCAATCGCCTGCAACTGTTCGACGACGAGCGCCTGGCTTACCGGGTGGTCTTCGACGATCAGCACATGCAAGCCGAGCGGCTGGAACTCATGATTGAACGATAGCAATGGTGCGCGTTCGATCGGCCGCTGCAGTGCCGCCCAGACTGCCCCGACAATCGAAGTGTGGCTGCAGGGATCGGCGCCGTACTCGCCACCGGAATCTGCCTGGAGCACAGGCATGCTGTCCAGGCGAACGACTCCGGCATACGCGCAATCCCCACTGTCCGGCACATCGTCGTCACTGATGAGCAGGACCGCATTTGCTGCTGCCATGCCGGATGGCAAGGGGCAGCCTTCCGTCACTGCCATGCCGCCCCGGCTGCGGATGATTTCCGCAAGGTTGTCGCGCACGGGTACGGCAGCGGCGCGCACGACGATGGTGGCCCCGGAGAGCAGGCGAACGGGGGCCTCGATCGTATGCACCGGAAGCTCGACGTCGAAGAAGAAACGGCTTCCCTGGCCGGGCACACTGAGCAGATCGATATCGCCACCCATGAGCCGAGCCAGTCGCATGCTGATCGGCAAGCCAAGACCGGAGCCTGCGAGCCCAAGGTCCCGCGCCCCGTTGTTCAACTGCCGGAACGGCTCGAACAAGCCCGCTTGTTCTTCTTCCGGAATGCCGATGCCCGAATCTGCGACCTGCAGACGCAGGCTCGCCAGTGGAGCGGGATTGTCCTCGTCGGTATCCGGCACGTCGAGTTCCAGCGACACGAGAACGCGGCCAGTGTCGGTGAACTTGATCGCGTTGCCCACGAGGTTGGCGACTATCTGCCGGATACGGACGGAATCCCCGATCAATTGCAGCGCGGGCGCAGGCGTCATGCAACATTGCAGGGCGAGACCCTTCATGTGTGCGAGTGAAGCGTAGCCGGAAACGGTTGTGCCGATGAGCTCGACGGGATCGAAAGCTTGCGCATCGAGTTGCTGCTCGCCGGCCTCGATTCGCGCCAGATCCAGCACGCCGTTGACGACGCCCTGCAATGCGCGTGCCGAGTTCCGTACGGTATTCAGTCGACGCTTGTGGAGCTCGGACAGGCCTTCATGTGCCATCAGCTCCATGGTGCCCAGCAAACCATGCAGCGGCGTCCGGATCTCGTGGCTCATTGTCGACAGAAAAACAGTCTTGGCCCTGTTTGCTGCATCCGCCGCAGCGCGCTCGCGTAGCGCCTCTGCGGCCGCAGCATGCGCCGCGCCTTCGGCGCGTTTTTGTTCGGTAATGTCCGTCAGTGCCCACACCACCATGGGTTCATTGCCACAGCGCATCTCGCGCCCTGCTATCAGCAGATGGAGCGTATGTCCGTCCCGCGACAGGATGCTGCATTCGCGATCGGAGCCGATCCGTTGGCCCCGGACCGCGTCACGGAGGTGTCCGCTTCCGTCTGCAAGCGCACATTGCAATAGGTCGTCCCCCACGAGATTCGTCGCAACGATTTCGTTGTCTGCACGACGCACGACCAGCAGCCCGAACGGCAACGCGGCAAGCGCGCCAGCCGCCAGGGCTGCGCTCTCCCGCAACTGCTGCATCTGCCTTGCCGCCGGCCGAAGCACGTCAGCGGAAAACTGGCGATGACGAATCGAAAGCGCGATCAACGCCAGCAGCGTGATTGAAGCGACCAGGGCCACGCGGGGAATCTCGGGCATGAGCAATTCTCGCCACGGGATACCGAGCGCCATTTGCTGATGCGACTGCGTGCGTTCCGTGAACAGCAAGGCGCCGTGTTCCGCGCAGAGATCTCCGGGCGTTGTGACATGGGGAAAGACCATGACAGCCGTACAGAGACCTCCCTCCGCATCGCCATTCTTTGCGGCTGTGAGCCGTGGATACAGCACGCACAGATGGTCAGTCGGGACGGCGGAGTGTGGCGCCGTAAAGCGCTGCATCGGACGGGGGCCGCTGCGCGCCGCCCAGATGCGTTCCGTGAGCTCGTCGGATGCGGGGACGACGATCGCTGAGTAACGAGAGAGGTCGATTGTGGCGACGGTCGCAACGGCTCGTGGGGCGGGCCATCGAAAACGCTCGAACGGCGAAGCGTTCCAGGCGGCATCGATGGAAGGCACCTTCCACCATGAATCCGCGAGCGCAAGAGGAAGACGTGTCTGGGCGGAAATCGGGTGCGACACCTCGAAGGCGGTACGCCTGTCGTCTTGAAGCGTCGCCTCGAACGGCGGGAGGCGATCGAAGACCCAAGGCGTCTTCAAGGCCTGGCGCTCGGCCAACGAATAGAACACGCACATCAAGTAACTCAGGAACACTGCCGCAACGCTGCCCATGGACAGCAGCGTATGCCGCTGCAACTGGGCGGGAGCGTCCGCCACACCATCCGAAGGCGTGTTGGCGGAAAAATCCACGTCGGGCATATCGGCTCCGTCACCTGACTTTGTGTCCAGAACGCGCGCGGCGTTCACGCCGCCGGGGCGACACTTGGATCGCGCGCTTGCGCTGGGATTTGTGGTGCGGCATTCGTTTCCGTGCTTGCACAGCCAACCCGCGACACAGGGAAACAGTGGACTAGATAATTCCTGCGGCATGCAGCGAATTGTCCCGATTTTCGAAGAAGAGGTTTTGGTGAACCCGTCGGCGTTTCGATGGCGAACATGCTGTATGTGGCAACGTATATTCCTACATCGCCAAGCACGTCTAAAGCGGATCGAAATGCGAATTTTCCTACGACGTTCTTGCGTCTCTTGCGCAGCGGATCCCAATAATTCCGAATCGTCCTAGACATTCGAGCGTGGGCACACCGCAGACTGCTCATGACTTCGTTATGTCAGTCAGCCGGGATACCAGCCATGCACGATTTTTTCGCTCGTCACTTCGGGCACGATGTAGTCATATCGTCGAAAGACTCATGGGCGAGGACGCACCGCACGTTCTCGCTGGTCGTGATCGATCCGCATCCGACGGTTCTGCTCGGCATAAGAGTGCTGACGCAGACCAACAAGGATCTCGATCTGGTGGGCGTGGCCACGACGGCGGCCCAGGGGCTCGAAGTCATCGAGACAACACAGCCCGACCTCGTGCTGACCGAGATGAACCTGCCCGACATGAATTGTGCGGACTTGATAAGCCAGATCGGCGCGCTCTCCAAACCGGCGCACGTGGTGATTTTTTCGGAGAACTCCGCCAGGACCAGCGTCCGCGCGCTGGCCGGTACCGGCGCGCGGGGATATATCGACAAACGCAGCGACGTAAGCGCCGTCGTGCGGGCGCTCGTTCTGGTGGGCAATGGCTTCGTATGTCTGCCCGAAGGAGGAAGCCCCCACGTGAGTTCGCAACGCCTGTCCGCCCGAGAAATGGAAGTGATTCAGATATTGCTGGACGGCTCCAGCAATCGTGAAGCCGCATCGCGCCTGCACATTCACGAGAAGACTGTCAGCCATTACAAGCGCTCGGCGCTGAAGAAGCTCGGCGTCCCGACGCTGGCGATGATCGTAGGGACGGACATGAATCAGTGGTAGTGCAAGGGACGACATCGGCGCCACGCCGACGGGACCCAACCCGGTGCCGAACACAAAAGGCCACCGTCACACGTTGCGCGCGGACTCCTGCACTGGGGGAACATCGAACGCGCCAGTGTTGTCGTCAGGAGGTGCTGCCATGGCGACCCGCGCGCCGGGCGGTGAATGGGGCGAAGCAACGACCAGACGCGACAGGACGGGTCTGGCTTTTTTCGGGCGCCGCCGCCGACGCCATGCTTTTGTCATTTGCACGTCCGATCGCCTTGAGCGAGCTCGCATGATCGAGCGTTGCGCATGAGCCTCACCCCGCCGGGGGTCGAAGCGGTTGCGTGAAGGCCCGACCCACACGAAGCGGGCGCAATGGCGTACTGTTCGTGACGCACGAATCCATTCCTTCAAATGCACGATGTTTCTGCATGGACATTCCACGAATCTTCAACATCACCGAAAGCGCTCACCGCATCCATAACCCATTCACGCCCGACAAGTTCGCCACTCTCGGCGCAGCGTTGCGCCTGGAACCGGGGACCCGCGTGCTGGACCTCGGCAGCGGTTCAGGCGAGATGCTGTGCACCTGGGCTCGCGATCACGGGATCAGCGGCACAGGTGTCGACATGAGCCAATTGTTCTTCGAGCAGGCGAAGCGTCGCGCCCACGAACTCGGCGTGAGCGATCGAGTCGAGTTCATCCACGGCGACGCCACTGGCTACGTCGCCGAAAAGAAGGTCGACGTGGCGGCCTGCGTCGGCGCCACGTGGATCGGCGGGGGTGTCGCCGGCACCATCGAGCTGCTGGCGAAGAGCCTCGGCGACGGTGGGATCATCCTCATCGGCGAACCATACTGGCGGCAGTTGCCGCCGACCGAGGACGTCGCCAAGGAATGTCTTGCCGGTTCAATCGCCGACTTTCTCGCGCTCCCTGAGCTTCTCGCTTCTTTCGGCACTCTCGGCTACGACGTCGTGGAAATGGTGCTCGCAAATCAGGACGGCTGGGACAAATACGAAGCGGCCAAATGGCTCACCATGCGGCGATGGCTCGACGCAAACCCCGACGACGACCTCGCGCAAGACATCCGCGCGGAACTGGCTTCGGCACCGGTACGCCACGCCACGTACACGCGCGAGTACTTGGGCTGGGGCGTGTTTGCGCTGATGGCGCAGCCAAAGGGTCCGCAGGGCTGAGGCGCCCTCGCCCGCACTCAAGGGGCTCGCCCACGCCATCGCCACCAGTTGCCTCGGCGACAACGCCTATGGCAAGACATGCCCCTGCCTCTGCGCGCAGCGCTGTCGCCGCTCTTGGGCACGTACTTCCCCACGCGAGCGCGATCCGTATCTGCAAGCCGGCCAGTTGCGGCGTGTGCTGCGACCACGCCCTATGCTTTGGCGCCGCCCTGGTCAGCGCCTGATGAGGCGAGACCTATGGCAGCGCGCGTGTCGTGAAAATCGGCTCCGCACCGACCCAACGCACGCGAGCCCGCATGGCGGAGGTGAGTTCGAGGCTGCCGTCGGGCTTGACGCGCAGAACGTGCTCGATGCCCATGCGTCGAGCTTGCGTGGGCCAGTCGTCACCGGAAAGAAAGATCGGCTTGCTCGCCACGTCCGACAACGTGCCGGCGGCTTCGCGAGGGGTTACCAGCACCGTGGCGGCTTGCGAGACTTCGCTCGGCTCTCCTGTACGCGGATCGATGAGATGGCTGTAGCGTCGGCCGTCGACTTCAAAATACCGCTGGTAGTCGCCCGAGGTGCCGATCGCCTCGCCGTCGTAGAGTGAGATCGTCGCCATCGGGCCGGCCTGGCGCGGACTTTGGATGCCCACCTGCCACGCCGTGCCGCCCTTGCTGCCGAGCGCCATGATGTTGCCGCCGATGTTGATCAGCGCATTGTGAATGCCATGCGCACGCAGGATCGTCACGGCGCGATCCAGCGCGTAGCCCTTGGCGAGCCCGCCGAAATCGAATCGCACGTTGCGGTTGCTGCTCGTCGCAACGCCGTCCCGGATGTGCACATCTTCCGCACGGGGTCGTGCGGCCACCAACGCGCGCAAAAGATCGGGCGCGGGAATATGCGGGGAGAACTCGTCGCGCTGAAAGCCCCAGGCCGAAATGATCGCGCCGATGGCGGGATCGAACAGCCCACCGCTGGCCGCCTCGAAGCGCTGTGCGGTGGTGAGCAGATTGGTCATCTCCGATGTGATGGGCGCTGCCTCGCCCTGCGCGATGTGTTCGTTGAGCGCGGTGAGTTCGGAAGGCTGCCAGGCGTGATACGTGCGATGCAGCCGATCGAACTCGCGCAGCACGGCGCTGAGTGCTGCCTGCGCGCGCGCGTCGTCGCTATCCCAGGTCAGGACTTCGACGCGCGTGCCGAAGACGTACGACTCCTGCTGTTCAACGTGCCCCTGGCTGCATGCGGTCAGCACGCTGGCAAGGCACAAACACAACAGGGTCAGAAGACGGCGCATGGGGGCGATGTTAGCGCGGCACGCGCCGCGCGGGCCTATGCATCGGCCGCAGCATCAGGCGCATGGCGCGTATATGTGGTGCGCGTGCACGGCTACCAGGCGAGCCTGATGAGGTGGCTGATGGCTGGCGCACGAGATAGAAGCGGCGCGCCAGCAATGGGAACCCGACATTCGAAATGCGCTCCAGCGCGATGCCTTCGCGAAGGGCCCAGGCCCTTCATATGGGGTAGATCGGGGGCCAGAAACAAAAAACCCGCAAAGCCAATAGCCATGCGGGTTCGATGAGTATTCTGGCGGAGAGGGGGGGATTCGAACCCCCGTCAGGGTATTACCCTGAACACGCTTTCCAGGCGTGCGACTTAAACCACTCATCCACCTCTCCGCGGAAGACGCGGGATTATAGCAGAAACCCTGCGTTCAGCAAGGTCCGCAACAGGGGGCCTACTCTCTGGCAGAGGGTTGGCGGATGGTCGAGACGAAGTGCTGCGAGTGCTCGCCCGGCGCCTGCGTGAGCAGGCTGACGATGATCAGCGCGACGAAGCCTGCCGCAACGCCGAATACGCCGCTCGAAATGGGTTGTACGCCAAACCAGGCCTCGGCCTGGGAGCCGCCGAAGAACGGATGTGTGCGGACGGCGTAATAGAGCGTGATCGACAGGCCGGCCGTCATGCCTGCGATGGCGCCCCATTTGTTGGCGCGTCGCCAGAAGATCCCGCAGACCAGCGCGGGAAAAAAGGCCGAGGATGCCAGCGAGAATGCAAAACCCACGGTGAAGAGAATGCTGTCCGCCCGCTGCGATGCCACCCATGCCGCCACGAGTGCCACGACCATGAGAGTCGCCTTGGATACCACCAACCGACGCGAAGCGGTCGCGTTGGGGTTGATGAGACGGTAGTACACGTCGTGCGATAGCGCGCTGCAGATGGTCAGCAGCAGACCGTCCGCGGTGGATAGCGCCGCGGCAAGGCCGCCGGCCGCGACCAGCGCCGAGACAACGTAGGGCAACCCGGTGATTTCCGGCGTGGCCAGCACGATCACGTCCGGGTTCATCCACAGTTCGCCCAGTTGCAGGATGCCGTCCATGTTGATGTCTTCCACGCGCACCAGCCCTGCCCTGCCCCATGACGCCACCCAGGACGGCAATTGCGAAAGCGATGAGCCAACCAGGTTCTGGTAGACCTCCCACTTGGCAAACACGGCGTACGCGGGCGCGGTGATGTACAGCAGCAGGATGAACAGCAGCGTCCAGAACACCGATTTGCGCGCCGAGCGTGCGCCCAGCGTGGTGTACGACCGCATGAGAATGTGCGGCAGGCTGGCCGTGCCGATCATCAGTACGAACACCAGCGCAACGAAATTGTTGCGCGCATCCTGCGACGATTGGACGGCGTCGCCCGGGAAGGCTTCGGCATGCCGATGCGGTGGAATCGACTGCGCCACGGTTTCGTTGTATTCGCGTTCCCACTGCGCGCGCGCATGGTCGACATCGTCCGGCAGGGCGCGCAGTTGCCGCTGCACCGGCGCGATATCGCGGGCGGGTGCGTCCGATTGCTGAAGCGCGCGAAGCTGCTCCTGCAACTGCGTGCGTTCGCGGGTGAGTGAATCGGGCAGCGTGTTGATGCGTTCGCGGATGGCGGCCGCGCGATCGGCGAGCGCGTTGCGCACCTGCTTTTCGGTTGGATCATTCAGGAGACGATCTTCGACCTTGCCAAGGCGTTCCAGTACCTGCCCGTACATGATCTGCGGAACCGGCACGCCGGTGATCTTGTACGACAGCATGACCACCGGCGTGAGGTAGGCGACGACAATGACGATGTACTGAGCCACCTGCGTCCATGTGACCGCACGCATGCCGCCGAGAAATGAACACACCAGCACGCCGGCGAGCCCGACGAACACACCGATCTCGAAATTGATGCCAAAGAAGCGACTGGTGATCAGCCCGACGCCGTAGATCTGCGCCACCACGTAGATGAAGCTCGCCGTGCAGACGGCGCCCACGCCGATCAGACGCGGCAGCACGCCGCCGTAGCGCGCACCGAGAAAGTCCGGAATGGTGAACTGGCCGAACTTGCGCAGGTAGGGCGCCAGCAGCAGCGCCACCAGCACGTAGCCGCCGGTCCAGCCCATGACGAACGCAAGCCCGTCGAAGCCCGTCATGTACAGCACACCCGCGAGTCCGAGGAACGAGGCCGCACTCATCCAGTCGGCGGCCGTGGCCATGCCGTTGAAGATGGCCGGCACGCGTCGCCCGGCGACGTAGTATTCGTCGACGTCGGTGGTACGGCTGATCACGCCGATGATGGCGTAGGTGAGGATCGTCGCCAGTAGAAAGGTGTACCCGATCCAATGCGAAGGCAGTCCGGTCCGCTCGGCGAATGTCATCAGCCCCACGAACAGCGCAAAGCCGATCGTGAAGAGGATGTACAAGCGGGTCAGGCGTCGCGTGAGGGAACTCATGCGGCCAAGCTTGAGGGTGTCATGCCGTAATCATGACCCCGCCGCGCCCAAAGCGAAACAGAGGAAGGGGCATGTGCCGCTTCCTCCGTCATGCCGGCTGCGTGCTCAGGACGCGCCGGCCAATGCTGCCGACATGCAGCAATCACCCGCGCCGCTCAGGCCGTTTGCTTGAGCTGTTCGAGGATGGCCGGGTTCTCCAGCGTCGATACGTCCTGGGTGATCTCTTCGCCCTTGGCCAGCGCGCGGAGCAAGCGCCGCATGATCTTGCCGGAGCGGGTCTTGGGCAGATTGTCGCCAAAGCGGATGTCCTTGGGCTTGGCGATGGGGCCGATTTCCTTGGCGACCCAATCCTGCAGCGCCTTGATGGCCTTGGCGGCTTCCGCGCCCGTGGGGCGAGCCTGCTTCAGCACGACGAAGGCAACGATGGCCTCGCCCGTGAGTTCATCCGGGCGCCCCACCACGGCCGCCTCGGCCACCATCGGGTTAGCGACGAGCGCAGATTCGATTTCCATCGTGCCCATGCGATGGCCGGAGACATTCAGCACGTCGTCGATGCGGCCCATGATGGTGAAGTAACCGGTCTTGGCGTCGCGCACGGCGCCATCACCGGCCAGGTACAGCTTGCCGCCCAGGTCGGCGGGGAAGTAACTCTTGCGGAAACGGTCCGGGTCGCCCCAGATGGTACGGATCATCGATGGCCACGGCTTCTTCACGACCAGGAAGCCGCCCTTGCCCCACTCGACGTCATTGCCGGTCTCATCCACCACCGCGGCCTGGATGCCCGGGAAAGGCAGCGTGCATGAACCTGGCACCAGCGGCGTCACGCCGGGTAGCGGCGTGATCATGTGACCGCCGGTTTCGGTCTGCCAGAAGGTGTCCATGATCGGGCAGCGGCTGCCGCCGACGTTTTCGTAGTACCACATCCACGCTTCGGGATTGATCGGCTCGCCGACCGAGCCGAGCACGCGCAGCGAATCGAGCTTGTAGTTGCGCGGATGCGCGGCCGGAGTGGCTTCCGACGCCTTGATCAACGAACGGATCGCCGTCGGTGCCGTGTAGAAAATATTCACCTTGTGGGTCTGGATCATCTGCCAGAAACGGCCGGCGTCCGGGTAGGTCGGCACGCCTTCAAAGACGATCTGCGTGGCGCCGCAGGCGAGCGGACCATAGGTGATGTAGGTATGGCCGGTCACCCAGCCGATGTCGGCGGTGCACCAGAAGACGTCCTCGGGTTTGACGTCGAAGGTCCATTTGGTGGTCAGAATCGCATGCAGCAGGTATCCGCCGGAGGAATGCTGCACGCCCTTGGGCTTGCCAGTCGAACCCGAGGTATAGAGCAGGAACAGCGGATGTTCGGCACCAACCCATTCGGGTTCGCATTGCGCCGGCTGACCAGCGATGAGTTCGTCCAGCCAAACGTCGCGACCTGCGGCCATGCTGCTGACCTTGCCGGTGCGGCGATAGACGATCACTGAGTGAATCGCCTCGCATCCGCCCATGTCGAGCGCTTCATCCACCACCGACTTGAGGCCCATGCTCTTGCCGCCACGGCATTGCTCGTCGGCAGTGATCACCGCCACGGCGCCAGCATCGACGATGCGCTCCTGCACGCTCTTGGCGGAGAAACCTCCGAACACCACCGAGTGGGTCGCGCCGATGCGTGCGCAGGCCTGCATGGCGGCCACGCCTTCGACCGACATCGGCATGTAGATGATGACGCGGTCGCCCTTCTTGATGCCGCGCGCCTTCAGCCCGTTGGCGATGCGGCACACCAACGCATGCAGTTCGGCGTACGAAGTGCGCGTGACGGTGCCGTCGTCGGCTTCGAAGATGATGGCGGTCTTGCCACCCTGTCCGGCCTCGACGTGGCGATCCAGGCAGTTGTACGACACATTCAGCGTGCCGTCGGCAAACCATTTGTAGAACGGTGCGTTCGACTCATCCAGCGATTGTGTGAAAGGCGTCTTCCACAGCACGTGCTCACGCGCCAGGCGCGCCCAGTAACCGGCGTAGTCCTGATCGGC
Source organism: Uliginosibacterium sp. sgz301328 (assembly GCF_041807905.1). Lineage (NCBI taxonomy): Bacteria > Pseudomonadati > Pseudomonadota > Betaproteobacteria > Rhodocyclales > Zoogloeaceae > Uliginosibacterium > Uliginosibacterium sp. sgz301328. Next base: position 3,757 of record NZ_JBGVSA010000044.1, on the reverse strand, counting down.
TTCCTTCACCAGCGCTTCATAGGCAGCCATGCCGCTGATGGCGGCGCGGGCCTGCATTTCGTCGGAGGGATAGAAGACGCGATTCTCCGTAAGAATCGAATCGATGGTCGACATCTCTTGCGGCTCCTCTGGTGGGTGGGCGGAATAAAACGCGGCGCCCTGTTGTTATGTCGTCATTGCCACTGGCGTGGCGCAGACCGTGTTCGTATTAGATGGATTCCACCTTACAGCCTACTTACGCACCGCGCATCAGGATTTCTACGAGTGGGCCGGAGCGAGCGCCAACCTGTTAGGATGCCGGCCAGCGCCCATGTCTATCGTGTCTTCCATGGCATCCAAGCAGGACATCGTTGCGGAAATCCCCCGGCTGCGCCGCTATGCCCGCGCGCTGACCGGCGACCTGGCCCGGGCGGACGACCTGGTGCAGGACACGCTCGAGCGCGCCCTGTCCAAATGGTCACTGTGGCGGCCCGGCAACCTGCGGGCATGGCTGCTGACGATCATGCACAACGTGTTCGTCAATCAGTGGCGCGCCGCCGCCCCGCTCGACTTTCCCGGCGACGATGCGCTGGCCGAATTCGCGACCCGCGGCGACCAGGAAGACACCCTCGCCTTGCGTGACCTCGATCGCGCGCTGCAACGGCTGTCGGACGAACATCGCGAAGTGTTGCTGCTGGTCGGCCTGGAATCCCTCAGCTACGACGAAGTCGCCAAGGTGCTCGGCGTCCCCATCGGTACCGTGATGTCGCGCCTGTTCCGCGCCCGCGAACGCTTGCGCGCGCTGCTCGGCGGCGCCACGCCCAGCCACCTGAAGGTTGTCAAATGAAGCACGAAGACAACGCCCTCTCGAACCGCGAAGAAGCGCTGCTGCGCTATGTCGATGACCGGCTGGATGCCGATGGCCGCGCCACGGTCGAACGCTGGCTGCGCGACAACCCGGATGATCTGCTGCGCGCCCACGACTGGCGCACGCACACCAATGCGCTGCACCATCACTACGGCGTGCTGGAACGCAGCGAAATCCCGACACGCCTGCTGCATCCCATCAACCGCGCGCCGCGCTACGGCATGCGCATTGCAGCAGGCCTGGCCTGTGTGGCGATTGGTGCGGCCGCCGGCTTCTACGCGGCTCGCACCAGCAGCGAAGCCGCCGCGCAGATGGCGAGCCTGCCGCGCGATGCCGCCGTCGCCCACGCCATCTACGTGCCGGAGGTCCGCCACCCCGTCGAAGTCGGTGCCGATCAGGAAGCACACCTCGTGGCGTGGCTTTCCAAACGGCTGGGAGCCAAGGTCAACGCCCCGCAATTGACGCCGCTGGGTTTCAATCTCGTCGGCGGACGTCTGCTGCCCTCCGAAACCGGCCCGGTCGCGCAGTTCATGTACCAGGACGGCCACGGCCAGCGCCTGACGCTGTACGTGCGCACCAACGCGGACGGCGTGAGCGAGACCTCGTTCCGCTTCGTGCAGGAAGGCAAGGTCGGCGTCTTTTACTGGCTCGACGACAAGCTCGGCTATGCGTTGTCGGGCGAGGTCGATCGCAATACCCTGCTCGAAGTGGCGCGGCAGGTGTACCAGCAGCTCAATCCATGACGGATTGCGCAAATGAACGTCACGCATCGGCGGCTGCCTAACAGGACAGCCGCCCAGCCACAACAAGAAGACATCGGTTGATGCGGCGCGGGAGTCGCCCGCAGCAGCCCCAAGGAGAGCCGTCATGTTGATTCGCCGTCCCGCCGACATTGCACCGTCGGAAATCACTTCGCCGGCGCTGTACAAGCGCCGCCGCGACTTTCTGCGCGCCAGCGGCCTGCTTGCCATCGGCGGCGCCGCACTCCTGAGCGAAGACGCGCTGGCCGCGAAACTGGCAGGGGTCGTGCAGGGCGCGCCGGCCTTCCGCGTAAGCGACACGCCGACCAAGTTCAAGGACATCACCACCTACAACAACTACTACGAATTCGGCGTGAACAAGGACGAGCCGGCCGAGAACGCCGGCGCGCTCAAGACGCGCCCATGGACGGTGACCGTTGATGGCATGTGCGCCAAGCCACGCACCTTCGCGATCGAAGACATCCTCAAACTGGCCCCGATCGAAGAGCGCATCTATCGCATGCGCTGCGTCGAGGGCTGGTCGATGGTGATCCCGTGGGACGGTTTTCCCTTGTCGAAACTGCTCGCGCAGGTCGAACCACTGGGCAGCGCCAAGTTCGTGGAATTCACCACCGCGCTGGATCGAAAGGCCATGAACGGCGTGCGCTATGAGATCCTCGACTGGCCGTACCGCGAAGGCTTGCGGCTGGACGAGGCCATGCATCCGCTCACGCTGCTGACGGTAGGCCTCTACGGGCAGGACCTGCTCAACCAGAACGGCGCACCGGTACGCATCGTCGTGCCATGGAAATACGGCTTCAAGAGCGCGAAATCGATCGTGCACATCCGGCTCACCGACACCATGCCGTCGACGGCCTGGAACAAGGCTGCGGCGAACGAATACGGCTTCTATTCCAACGTCAATCCGGATGTCGATCACCCGCGCTGGAGCCAGGCCACCGAGCGGCGCATCGGCGAGTTCGCCAAGCGCAAGACGCTGCTCTTCAACGGCTACGCCGACCAGGTGGGTTCGCTGTACGCCGGCATGGATCTGAAGAAGAACTTCTGACGCCCGCACCCGTCCCGCGCCGCCACGGTGCGGGACCTGCACATCCGCCGAGACTTCTGCAAAGATGGCGGATCGCTTCCGCCGTATGCTCGACGACACAACGCCATGCCGCCGCCCCGCCCGTCCGCCCGCATGCCCTCGCCACGCGCAATCGCCACCATCAAAGTGATGCTGTTCGCGCTGTGCCTCATCCCGCTCGCGCGCCTCGTGTGGGGGGGCTTCAACGACGGGCTCGGCGCCAACCCGATCGAGTTCATCACACACGCAACGGGCGACTGGACGCTACGCTTCCTGCTCATCACGCTTGCCGTCACCCCACTGCGCAAGCTCACCGGATGGCACTGGCTGGTGCGACTGCGACGGATGCTCGGGCTATATGCGTTCTTCTACGGCACGCTGCACTTCATCACGTATTTCTGGCTCGATCAGTTCTTCGACCTGCGCAGCATCGCGCATGACATCGTCAAGCGCCCGTTCATCACGGTAGGGTTCGCCGCATTCGTGCTGATGATTCCGCTGGCGGTCACATCGGCCAACCGCATGGTCAAAGCGCTCGGGGGGCGGCGCTGGCAGCAATTGCATCGCACCATCTATGCCATCGCGATATTCGGCGTGCTGCACTACTGGTGGCTGGTCAAGCGCGACATCCGCGAGCCGCTGATGTATGCGGTGATTTTGGCGGCGTTGTTGGGGATGCGCGTTTGGTGGCGCGAGAAAGAGCGGCGGGCGCAGCTCGATGGGAAGTATGCGGCGCCGAGGTTTACGGCGCGGGTGCGGGCAGATAGAGAGGGGTCGTGAGCCGCGGGCTTGTAGCGCTCTTTCTTGTTTGTCGCTTGGTTGTTCAGGCTTGGTCTCGACTGCCTGATTACGTTGGCCGGGAGTTCGCCCCGGCGGGCGAGTAACTTCTTTGTTATCGACAAAGAAGTCACCAAGAAAGCGACCCCACAGCGTCGTCGGCCTTCGGCCGATACCCTGCGCTGCGCGGTCGAGAAGGCAGTGCGGCGTGCGTCGCTGCGCTCCTCAGACAGTCCTCGCCGACGGCTACGCCGCAACCTTCTCGCCCTGTGCTGCTCGGCGACGCTGAATGGGGTGCCCACACCA
>NZ_JBGVSA010000043.1:0-21342 GCF_041807905.1 Uliginosibacterium sp. sgz301328 | reverse complement strand
CATCGACCACCACCACCGAGGTGCAGGACATCTTTGCCGCCGTGCTCGTCAAACAGCAGTCCAGCGCCAGCAATGCGCCGCTGATCAAGCTCGATCCCAATGACCCCGCCGTGTTCTGGAAGCCCGGCTACCCCTACACGCTGCTGCCGGTCGCCAACGCCACCGATCAGGCGGCGCTGCGCAACGCGGTCGTCACCAAGGCGGGGGCGGGCAAGCTGTAGATCCGCGCTGCGGCTGGCGCGCAAAACAAAGCCCGGTCCGAGGACCGGGCTTTTTCGTTTGGGGGAGGGCGCGCGCAAGCCCGGCCTAACGGATCACCTCGTCGGCGCCGTCGAGCACCGACGGGGGAATCTCCACGCCGATCTTGCGTGCCGATTGCAGATTGACGATGCGCTCGCGCCGGCTCAACGTGCTGACCGGCAGATCGCCCGGCTTCGCACCCTTGAGTATTCGATCGACATACGGGGGCAGAAGACGCCATGTATCCGCGACGTTTGTCCCGTAGGTGAGCACACCGGCCGCGTCGCGCATGCCGCCCGGGAACATGGCGGGCAGGCGATGCGCAATGGCCAGTTCGCCGATGCGCTTGCGATGCGCGAAGGACACCGGCACATCCAGGACCAGAAGCGCCTGCGCGCGCTCAGTCGTCATCGACGCGAAAGCCTGATCGAAATCCTCCGGCCCCCTGATCTTGAGCGTCATCGGCCGCAGGCCGGCGGCGCGGGCGGCTGCCTCATTGGCCCGCTCGATCGGCGCCAGGCCGCTCGCATCCGCACCGGGAATGGCCTGATCGCTCAGGATGGCCAACCGCTCGATGCCGGGGAGGGCCTGCTTCAGGAGCGCGATCTGGGCCTCGGCCTGATTCGGGTCGAGACTCGTGACGCCGGTGATGTTGCCCCCGGGGCGCGACATTGACTCCACCAAGCCAAGGGCCACCGGGTCCGTCACGATCGAGAACGCGATCGGAATGTTCGACGTGGCTTTCTGCGCGGCGCGCGCGGCCGGGCCGCCGAGTGCCACGATCACATTGACTGGCAGACTCACCAGCTCTGCCGCCAGCTCGGGTTGTCGTTCGATCTGTCCGCGTGCAAAACGCGGCTCCAGGACGATATCGCGCGCGTCGGTATAGCCGAGCCGCGCAAAATCCTGCGCGAAGCTCTGCATCAGCGGGTCGGTCGCCGGAGGGCCGCCGTTGATGAGAAAACCGATCCGGGGAACGCCGGCGCCTTGCTGGGCGCTGCCGACGCGTGGCACCAGACAAGCCAGCATGATCAAAAGACTCGTTCTGCGGTCCATCGCTGTCTCCAGTGATTGCCACGATCCAGCGTAGATGGCAGTCGTCACCCGCGCCAGACTATGGCCGCCAAAGGACAGGGCGCTCGGTGGCGCACAGGCCAAGGCGTCAACGGACGGCCGAAAGACAAATCCGCCAACCTGCTCGCCGCGCCCCGTGCCGACACGCATTGCGGCGCAAACGGCCGTGACGATTCACCCATGGCCGGCTACAATGCCTATTCATTTATCTATTCATATCGCTATTCACAACTGTGGCGCGCCATTCCGACCCCATCCGCCAGTTGCTCGGTCGCGGACCGATGACATCTCGCCAAATCGTTGAAAACACGGGCATTAGCCAGCCAACGGTTTCGCGCACGCTGGCCGGGCTGGGTGACGAAATCGTCCGCATCGGGGCCGGCGCCTCTATTCGTTACGCCCTGCGCGACACCACTCGCGGCTTCGCATCGGCGCCGATTTTCCGGGTGAGCGACCAAGGCCAGATCCGCGAACTCGGCGCACTCATCCCCGTCCGCCCGGACGGATTCGTCATGGTGCAGGCCGACGGCGTGACACTTCACAGCGACGGGCTGCCGTGGTGGCTCTTCGACATGCGGCCGCAGGGCTATCTCGGCCGCGCCTACGCATCGGCCCATGCCGCCGGTTTCGGCCTGCCGCCGAACCCCGAACACTGGAGCGATGCCGAATTCATCCGCGTGCTGCTCGCGCATGGACATGACGCCATCGGCAACCTGCTGATCGGCGGACTGGCGCGCGACCGCTTCATCGCAATGCCCGAGCCGCTCCCGGCGGACAGGGCCGCGCACTATCCAGCGCTCGCGCGTGCTTCCAGTTCTGGTGAGATTCCCGGCTCGTCGGCAGGCGGCGAGCAACCCAAGTTCTGCGCCTACACAGAGCGCGGTCACGTGCTGGTCAAGTTCACCGCCCCCGGCGACAACCCCGTCACCGAGCGATGGCGCGACCTGCTGCTCGCCGAGCATCTGGCGCTATCGGTGCTTGATGTCGAAACCGAGGTTTTCGATTTCGGCGGCCAGCGCTTCCTGGAAGTACCGCGATTCGACCGCGTCGGTCGGCTAGGGCGCGTTGCGGTGTTCTCCCTGCGCGCGCTCGACGCGGAATTCGTCGGCGACGTCTCGGCCCCCTGGCCGACCCTGGTGAGCCGCCTTGCCGCCGCCAACCACGTCCATGCGGACGCCATCACCGGCGCGGCGCTGCGGTGGGCATTCGGAACCCTCATCGGCAACAACGACATGCACGCGGGCAACCTGTCGTTCATCAGCCGTCACGGCCGCCCGTACCAACTCGCGCCGGCCTACGACGTCCTGCCCATGGGCTTCGCCCCCAGCCGCAGCGGTGCCATCGCGGACACGCTCCCGCCGGCTTCGCTAACTGCCGCCATCGATGGCGAAACCTGGCGCGAGGCGCTGCGTCTGGCGGAGACGTTCTTTGCCCGGGTCAGCGACCGTAACGACTTCTCCAGCAGCTTCGCGCCCTGCATCGCCGCCATGCGCAGGCACATCGACGAAGCCGCATCGCGCATTGCGCGCCTGGGATAGAAAAAACCACGCAAGCCGGGCGGCATCATACGTGCTGAAACGCCCGGCTTTTTGGGGTGAGTCGGGTACACGAAAGCACCGGCAACGATCGCACCGGGTTGGGCGGCTCGGCCGCTAGGCGTCTCGAACCTGCCCGAACTCAAGAATGTCCCGCTTGGGCGGCGCCCCGAACATCCGCACGTATTCCCGATTAAACTGCGAGGCGCTTTCGTAGCCGACACGGACCGCAGCGGACTGGACGTTGGCTTCACCCGCCGCCATCAGGCGCCGCGCCTCGAGCAGGCGGATCTGCTTCTGATACTGCAGCGGCGTGACCGACGTCAGCGCCTTGAACTTGTGATGGAACGCCGAGGGGCTCAGCTTGGCGAGCGCCGCGAGTTCTTCGATGGATATCGATTGCGCGAAGCGTTCGCGCAATACATGCATCGCCTCGACGACACCCTGGTGCCTGGGGCCGCCGACGATGATCTGCGCGATGCGCCCGCCGTGCGGCCCGCTCAGCAGCCAGAAGCAGATCTCCCGCATCAACAGCGGATACAGCACCGGAATCGCCTCGGGTGTGTCCAGCAGGCGAATCGCACGCAGGGCGCAGTCGATCAGCGCGTCGCCGAGCGGCATGACAAACGCGCTGTCACGGGCGGCGACGTCGGCCACAGGCGGCGACGGGAGTCCGGCGAGCACTTCGCGCATCGCCGCCTGATCCAGTTCGATCACCACGCTCAGGTACGGCAACGCCTTGCTGCCTTCCATCACCTGGCTCGATCCCGGCATTTCGAGGCTGACGACCATCGCCTGGCCGGCCCGGTATTCGAGCCTGCGGCTGCCGAAGGTGGTCCATTTGGCGCCCTGGACGACGATACACAATGCAGGTTTGTGTACCAGATGCGTCGGGTGCCGATCGGGCAGGGCGCGCAGCACGATCAGACCCTCCGCCTCGGTGTAGAACGGGCTCTCGCCCTGTTGCCGCGCGGTATAGCGGTTTATCGCGTCGACCAGGGCGGTCATCTGTGTGGCGTCGGAATTCATCGGGTGGAAGTTAGCCACAAAAGCAGGATCGGGCAATAAACAGGATGGTTTCGGCATAGGCACATCGGCCGCGCCAGCCTACGCTGCGGCTTTCCCCACTACTGACGAGAAAGACCATGGCCGACACCATCTACACGACTTCCAAAAACGCAATCGCCCTCGTGACCGGGGGCAGCCGGGGTCTCGGGCGCAGCACCGTCCTGCATCTGGCCAAGCGCGGCGTGCGCAGCATCTTCACGTATCACTCGAACCGCGCGGCAGCCGACGAGGTCGTAGCCGCCGTAGCCGCCGAGGGCGGCCGCGCCATCGCCTTGCCGCTCGATGCCGGCAAAGTGTCGACCTTCGACGCGTTCGTAGACACGCTGCGGGCAGCCCTGCGCGAACTCGGCACGGACCGGCTCGATTTTCTCGTCAACAACGCCGGCACCTCGCATCACGACGCGATCGCGCAGACGACCGAGGAGGCGCTGGACGCGCTCTACAACGTCCATTTCAAGGGCGTGTTCTTCCTGACGCAAAAGCTCCTGCCGATCCTGCGCGACGGCGGGCGCATCGTGAATATCTCGTCGGGACTCACGCGCTTCGCGCTTCCGAACAGCGCGCCCTATGCCTCCATGAAGGGCGCGGTAGAAGTCTTCACGCGCTATCTCGCCAAAGAACTCGGCGCGCGCGGCATCGCTGCGAACACAGTCGCGCCCGGAGCGATCCAGACCGACTTCAGCGGCGGCGTGGTACGCGACAATCCCGAACTCAACCGCTTCGTCGCGGACAATACAGCCCTCGGCCGCGCCGGGCTCCCGGACGACATCGGTCCGCTGATCGCATCGCTGCTGGCCGAGGACAATCGCTGGATCAACGGACAGCGCATCGAAGCTTCGGGCGGCATGTTCATCTAGAAAGACGCGGCCCGGCGCGCTCCACTGGACGGGCGGCGTGCCGGGCCACGTTTTCGGCCGCGCCGCCTGACGCCCTTCAACCGCGTCCCAGCAGCTCGCCCAGTTCGCGGTAGGCAAGATCGATTCGATCGCCGAGGCCGAGGCTGGGGTCCTCGAGCCAGCAAGACGTGGCGTGCGCAAACGCAGCCACACCGGCCCGTGCTGCAAGTGCGGCCTGCAGGTCCGGGACCCCCCGTGCCTTCAAGGCCTCGGCGAGCGCATCGGTCAGCGCGGCTATCTTCGCCAGTTCGCGCTCATGGAGCGCGGGCGTGCTGGAGATGATTTCGTGCCGGGGCCCAGAAAACGGCCGGTTGCCTTCGAGAAGCGATTGGACCGACCGGAAAGCCCGGAACAGCATGTCGAGCGCTCCGAGTCCGTCGGGCGCCTCGGCTATCGAGGCCGCCAGAGCCGCCTCCAGGCGGGACTCACCGTCGAACAGAACCTCGCGCTTGTCCGGGAAATAGCGGAAAAAGGTCCGTTCCGTGACGCCGGCTCGGGCCGCGATTTCTGCTGCTGTCGTCTGGTCGTAGCCGCGTTCGCGGAACAGCCCCAATGCAGCCTGCTGCAGCCGGACGCCCACATCGTCTCTACTGTTCGCCATGAATCCCACACCCATTGTCAGTCACTGACACAATGTATAGCATGTCAGTCACTGACATCGGCGGCCGACGCATTCTGCACGGGGCTGCCCAAGCTGGGGAGATTCGTCATGCATGTATTCCTTACCGGAGCGAGCGGCTGGATCGGTTCGATGATCGCGCGTGAATTGCTCGACGCGGGCCATTCCGTATTGGGCCTGGTGCGCTCGAAAGCGAAAGCCGAAGCGCTTGCCGCTGCCGGCGGTACGCCCTTGATGGGAACACTGGCCGACCTGGACGTACTTCGGCGCGGCGCATCGAATGCCGACGGCATCATTCACACGGCCTTCGGCGTCGACCTTTCGAGGTTCGCGGAGTTGGCCGACGAAGATCGACGTGCGATCGAAACCTTCGGCGAAGTTTTTTCCGGCTCTCGACGGCCAATCGTTGTGACGGACGGTTTCTTCCGCACCACCGGAGAAACCTTCACCGAAGCGGATCGTCCTCTGGTGCGGCCGGAACTTCCGCGTGCATCGGCCCAGACTGCATTCGCGCTGGCCGAGCATGGATTGCATGCCACCGTCGTGCGCAATCCGCGCTCGGTGCACGGAAAAGGCGAGACTCACGGGTTCGTGCCTTGGCTCGCGGGCGTGGCCCGTGCCAAAGGCGTCTCCGCCTACGTCGGCGACGGGCAAAATCGCTGGCCCAGTGTTCACCGGCTGGATGCTGCGCGCGTCTATCGTCTCGCGCTTGAACGGGGCGCCCGGAACGAGGCGTATCACGCCGTTGCGGAGGAGGGCGTGCCGTACCGCCAGATTGCCGAGGCCATCGGACGCCAGGTCGGCGTTCCCACGAAGTCGCTGACGCAGGAGCAAGCCAAACGGCATTTCGGCGATCTGGCGATGTTCGTGGAAAACGACGGCCCGGCTTCCAGCGCGTGGACGAGAAAAACGCTCGGGTGGGCGCCCAAGGAAGTCGGGATCGTGGAGGACATCGAGCAGCCAGACTACTCAGAATGAATTTGTCGACCGGCGTTAGCTGCACATTGGTTGCGCTGTTTCCATGGGGAGCGCGTCCTGGGCCGCATGGGATGCCGGGCCTCGTTCCCCGCTTCCGGCGCCGGCGCTGACAGCACTTCTGTTCGCATCCGTGTCTTTGCCGGGAGGCAGACCGAACATTCGCCGGTATTCACGCGTGAATTGCTGGACGCTTTCGTAGCCCACCGAATACGCCGCGGTGCTGGCCGACACGCCTTCCGACATCAACAGCCTGCGAGCCTCGATCAGGCGCAACTGCTTCTGAAACTGCAGCGGCGACAAAGAGGTCGCCGCACGAAAGTGCTGGTAGAACGACGACGTGCTCATGCCGGCCGTCGACGCCAACCGCTCGACCGGAAGCGGCTGCGTGAAGGCGCTGCGCAGCAAGGCAATCGCGCGCGCCACACGCTGGGTGTGATTGCCCTGCCAGCCGAGCTGGCGAATCGCCGAACCGTGCTTTCCGACCAGCAGCCAGTAGTGCATTTCACGCACGAGCTGCGCTTGCAGAACGGGCAGGGCGGAGGGACGTTCAATCAAACGCATCAGGCGCAGCGCCGCATCGACCACCTCGGCGTCGGACGGCTCAACCCGCACAGCCGTTCCGTGGGGCGCCGGCTCAAGCTTCATTTCAGCGGCGAGTTCCGCAATCGCAGCCAGGTCCAGGTCCAGCACCAGCGAAAAGTACGGTTCAGCGGCGCTGGCCCGCGTGATCTGGCTGGCCGTCGGTACGTCGGACGTAATCAACAGCGAATCGCCGGCGCTGAAGTCGAACGTATGCGCCCCCATCGCCACGCTCTTGCTTCCTTGCAGCACAAGGCACACGAGCGGCCGCGAGATCGCATAGTCGATCCCGCTCGGCTGCCTGGCCCGGATGACCGTCAGGCCCGGAATGGGCGTTCGCGCCACGCCGTTGGCGCCGGCATACGCCTCGGCGTAACGGCGTGCCGCGTCAAGCAGTGTATTTGTCATAGCTTCTCATCATTGTTCCTCCGGCCATCCTAGCGGCTTCCGGGCGACCGCCGACAGTGCCTCGGAGAAAAAGGCCAGGAACGCCGAGAATCAGGCAAAGGGGATCGGCGCGTCGCGCAACAGAATGGACGCCTGTTTTCCCCTCCACAGGAGTTAGCCATGAGCACGATTTCCCTCATCACCGGGTCCAGCCGAGGCCTCGGCCGCAATACCGCCCTGTCGATCGCCCGCAAAGGCGGCGACGTGATCGTCACCTACCAACGCCGCGAAGCCGAAGCCGCCGCCGTCGTCGCGCAGATCGAAAGCCTGGGCCGCAAGGCGGTTGCCCTGCAACTCGATGCCGGCAACGTATCCACTTTCCCGGCCTTCGCCGAGCGGCTGGGGAGTGCCCTGCGCCGGATCTGGCAGCGCGACAGCTTCGACCATCTGGTCAACAACGCCGGCCATGGCGACGTGGCGCCCATCGCCGAAATGAGCGAAGCGGCTTTCGACCAACTCGTCGACGTGCACTTCAAGGGCGTGTTCTTCCTCACTCAGAAGCTGCTGCCGCTGCTCGCCGACGGCGGCCGCATCATCAACCTTTCCACCGGCCTGACCCGCATCGCTGCGGAAGGGTGGTCGGCCTATGCCGCCGTCAAGGGAGCCGTCGAAGTACTCACCGTCTACATGGCCAAGGAACTGGGCCGGCGCGGGATCGCGGTCAACGCCGTGGCGCCGGGCGCCATCGAGACCGACTTCTTTGGCGGCGCCGTGCGCGACACGCCGGCGTTCAACCAGTTTTTCGCCGGCATGACCGCGCTGGGCCGCGTCGGCGTGGCTGACGACATCGGGCCGATGATCGCCAGCCTGTTGTCCGGGGACAATCGCTGGGTCAACGCGCAGCGCATCGAAGTGTCTGGCGGCCAGGGCATCTGATCCCAAGGATTCGCCACAGACTTGCCGCGTTCCGTGTCTCGTGAATCGCGGGGCGCGGCAGGTCGTGAAGGTGATGCTGCAAAAACCGGGGGGCGACCCGCATCTGGCGCTTTTGGTGCTCGGTGTCGAAACCGAGGTTTTTGGTTTCGGCGGCAGATTGTTATCGAAAGCGCTGAAGGATCACTGCCGACCCACTGCTGCCGATCGATTCGTTGGGCGCTCAATGGCGGGTATCTGAGTGGAGCGGCCACCCGGCGCGACCACTCATGGACAGCAATTCGGCCCAAGCGGTCGGTTGGAGTAGCAACAGAGAAGGTCCGCTCTAGGCTAGAGCCGGGCCTCCGCGGTCGGCGGAACGACGACCGAAGCGGCTAACACTGGCGCCCAGTAGGCACGCCAGCGTATCTATGAGCCGAAGCCAAATCGCGCCGCCGGTGCATCAAGCCGTCTTCGGTCGTGTTTGACTGCGTAGAGCCTCGACGGCAAGGTTGATGGCGGCGACATCGGACGCTTGTTTGCCCCATTCCTTCCAAAAATCGCGGGTTGCACTGTCGGGAGTGATCGCGGGCTTATCAAGCCGAATCCGGGATGGGAGAAGAACTGCATCACCGAGCATCAAGGCCTCACCAGTATCCAGAAGTGGCAGGACGCTGGTAAGACCTGCTAGGGAATCTGGCATCAAGCGCTTGATAACGGCCTGATCCGTGTCGTTAGTTAGGCGCAGTGAAAGGAAATTGTTGCACTGGCTCAGAATGGTCTTGCTCACATCCGAAGGGCGCTGACTTACCACCAACAGAGAGAAACCGTATTTCCGTCCTTCCTTGGCGATTCTCTCGAACGCACCAAGCGCTTGACGCTGAACAGCGTCGGCGTCCTCGCGGACGGGTAGGTATAGATGAGCCTCGTCACAAAGCAATGTGATTGGCGTCCGCTTTTCCGGGGTCATCCAGAACTGGACGTCGTAAAGCAGCCGGGCCAACGTACCGGTTACGACTGGCAGCACATCAGACGGCACTTCGGAAAAGTCGATTACCTTGATGCCATCACCATCACTAGACCCGAGCAATTGGGCAACTTGCGCCGCGAGCCAGCCATACGTATTTGCTTTGGCCGGAGGCGCGAACATGAAGCCATAGCGGCGATCATCCAACTTCGCTTCGAGGCGAGAGATGAACCGAGTCAGCTTGTCCTCCCATTCTCCCTTGATCGGTCCATTCTTCCCTTGGCCCTTGGTTGTGTTGTCGGTATCAAGCAGGGCGACGAGATCCTTAATCGGGTAGGGCACAGGAGAATCGACGGTAAACGTCTTGACGATCTCAGGCTTGTTCTCGGCCTCAAGAGTCTTTTGCTTCAGTGTTCTGACATGCAGGGTGAACCGAGAAGCTTGGTTTGGCGCGTTCTGATCACTGCGATCCAGAATCATAGAAAGCATTTCATCGCGATTCAGCAGCCAGTATGGGAGGAACAGCGCGTCGTCACTTGGGTTCTCAAGGTCACCGGGGCCAGCGATGCGCAGTCGTTTCGCAAAGCCGCCGTTCTTGGAATCCGCTAGAGGGGCGTATTCGCCGTGCATGTCAAACACGATGATGTTTGGAAATTTGAGTTTGGCTGCCCGCTCTAGAATTAGCGCGACGGCATAGCTCTTACCGGAGCCCGTACTGCCAAGAATCGCTGCGTGACGTTGAAAAAACTTGTCGCCACTGACAATGGCCTCCGCACTCTTGTCCGCGACAAACATACCCAGCTTCAGGCGCTCGTTTTCGGGGAAATCTGCTCCGAGGATGCCCATGAAGCGTTGGAGGTTGGCAGCATCGACAACGTAGCACTGGCGGTCTATTTGGGGGAAGCTGTCAGCGCCACGTTTGAAGGTATTCTTCTTGTCGCCATCAACAGTTCGGAAGGTGCCGATCAAGGCTCCGCGCACGAGGTCTGTCGGCACAGAGACGAGTTCTGAGTCTTCGCCATCTTCCGGTAGCTCAGCTGCAAGTTCGTCTCTCATGCTTCTGGTGACACGCTCGGTCACCGCAATGAGGTACTCACGTTCCGTGCTTCCACGCACAGCGATCAGATTTCCAATACCGATGCGAGTGAGCAGCACGGAGTTCGAGACATCGATGCTTACGCGACTTGTGTCCACCGCAGCAACTCTGCCAAGAAGTTCGGCCTCCGTGAATTGCAGCGCGGCAGGGGTGTCGTTCATGGTTCAAGAACCTCGTCAATGAATGAGTTCACATCCCAGAGGGCTAGCCCCGGAATGAACTGTTGGGCTTTATTAAATGTCAGCCGAGTGCCAGCGACGCCAGCCTCTTCGTGATGTTCTAGGGCGGTAACATTCGCATTGGCTAGTGCAATTGCAGCGGCGTTCGGAGTGAGCATTCGCGACAGCATAAGCGTCGGCTTTCCGCCTTTGATAGCTGGAGAAAGGTGTGTCTCTAGGTGATCGTCGTTGAATCCATAGCCAAGGAATAAGAATCGACTGGCTCGGTCGATTGCGTCGTTGGCCTTGGCCCGGTGATGATCGAACGGGCTTTCGTAGCCATTGCGAAACTTGTTCTGTCCGGGAGTGATAATCAAACGCGCCGCACCGACGAGGTCGCCTGCATAGCAAACTGGCTGGCCACCTCGAAGATACCAATCAAGACTGCCGTGCGGTTTGCAAATCAATGCCCGAGGACTGTAGCGATAGGTGACATTCGGCTTCTTGAAAGTGACGTTGCGGCAGAAGCTTAGCTTGCTTTCGCGCTCATTGAGGGAGCCGGCGAATCGGCCAACAAACATCGTGTCGGCCCCGATCCCCGCTTCTTCAACCGCTACCTCGATCAGACGGTCGTAGTTCGTTGTCACGATGGGCAGGCCAGACGATGGCTTCAGCATGTGACCGAGCAATCGAGTCAGCCGCAGTTGCCGCGCGCCATTGAAAACCGAGGTAATGACGAGCCGCTCTCGCTCGGCGAGCATCGAGCCCGTCGCGGTGGATATGACTGACTCCAGTGCCGCCGTAGGCGCTTCTTCTTGCAGCGCGCCTTCCAATCCCTTCGTCATGATGAGCGGGACTATGTTTTCCCACGCCGCCAGATCCGCCGCATCAAGTCCGTCGCCAATGGTGGTGCGTAGGTGATCCGCGAGCTCATCCATCCCGGGCAATCCTTCAGCACAGGAAAGGCCTGACCCGATGACGGTAACTAATCCGTCGCTAAAGTGGCCTTGCAGGTGTTTCTTGATTTCGTCCAGTGTCATGAGCCGCACTATAAACTGAAGATACTCATCAGACATACGCCTTCCCACAGAGTGATGGCCGCTATTGCTACTCGGCGATCGCTCATGAAATGGGGCTTCACTGTCCGCTTTGGCCGAATTGCGCGCCTACGCTATCCAGCAGATTTCTGAGCTGAGCGGTCTTTTGAGCGTCTGCTATTCGGCCCGGGCAACCTTCCGGTCCTGGCCGCAACCAGCCATCAATGCCCGCAGCATATTGACTAAATTCGCACGCCATCACGCCCATTAGGGCAAGTTCCGCTTTTATCGTGCAACGGGTTGATTCAAGGCAGTCCGCATCCGGGGATCGTCATCTCGACCGGGTGAGGCGCCCCGTTGTAGAGCGACCCCGCGCAGGCCAAGTGGGTCCCCCGCGAAAACTGGTTCGCCGCACCCGCCGACGAGCCCCCGCGCAGGGCAGACCCATGACGGCTGGACGGTCCGCGCACTGCCCAAGCAAAGTGTCAGCTTCTGGGCGGCGACCGGCGCGACGACAAGCGCCTTGTCGTCTGCCGACAGCCTTGAGCAAGCAGAACCGTTATTAATGGTTGTTGCCGTAGTCGTTAATAACGGTCTGTGTCGTTAAAGGTTCTGTCCCGGCAGCGTCCGTTCTCAGCAGCAGCATGAGCCGCACGCGACTGGGGGTTGAACGTCGCGGGTGTGCTGCGCGCCCAAGGTTACGCGCAGCGCGCGGAGCCTGCCATCAACGTGGGGAGTAGGGCGTGCCCAGATCCCAGCGCGACTGCCAATGCGCAACGTACTGGCGCGTCACATCGGGCGCGCCCGCAATCACCACAACATTCTCTGAATTGGCTGTCTCGGCCGACACGGCAAAGTTGAATGATCCCGTCTCGACCGTATCGCCGTCCACGATGATCGTTTTGTCATGGTGGATGTGGAAGTGACTATTGGTCCGCAATTCCACGCCGTTGCTCGTCACAAAATCCATGGCCGCCTTGCTCGTGCGGCCCTGGTTCCGTTTTTTATCGACCACCACGCGCACGTCGACACCGCGCTTTTTCGCGTCGACCAGCGCCTGCATGATGTCCGGCGCCTGGAACGCATAGGCCAGCATCTGGATGCTGTGTCGAGCGCCACCTATCGTTTCCAGAACCAGCTTTCGCGCCGACCCTTCGGGCGAAAAACCCACCTGAATACTGGGCTCGGCATGCACAAGAGGCATTACGCCGAGCAAAGCCGCCAGCACGGCCAATCGGACTGTCTTCACGCTTCGACTTCTCTCCAGGCAATAACAACGAACGCTTTTACCACACGCCCGCCTTGCGGTAGTGGCGTAGCGATCGTTGCGGAAGGGGCTAAGTGTGCAGGTGAAACGACTTGTTTTGGATACTCGCGTGGAGAAATTTCCGCGAGACGGGTAATCGCCAGCCCGCCGTTACACCCTAAACAATCACCGGATGACACCCACAACAATGCCCCCATTGACGTATCCGCGTCGCCCGGAAAGGAGCGAGCGCATACGCTGCACGCCCCCGGCAGGCGCTAGCCATGGCTTTGCATGCCCGCTAGCGTTATTGACGGTCGTTAGAATGGCAGGGCCGTCCACTAACAGTTAGGCATCTTTATGGTTTCGCTATCTGTTGCAGCTTCAGACTACCAATCCATCACAATCGAGGTTCACTCCTACGAGCGCGGCGTCACTGGTGATTACTACGATGACAATTGGCTTAACGTTATTGTGAGTATCAAGGCCGGTGGATTTTCAGGTCACTTTCCCACGTCCTTCCTCACTGAGGACTTTTTTTCCTTTCACGAAGAAGTAAGTGCCCTTTATGAAACGCTCAAAGGGTCGGCCACATTTTCAACGATGGAAGAACAACTATCGCTCTCCCTGGTCGGAAATGGGCGTGGCGGCATTAAACTAACTGCCGTTGCGGTCGATGAAGTAGGCATCGGCAATCAGTTGAAATTTGCTTTTCCCATTGATCAGACGCACCTTCGTTCGCTACTGCACGATCTCAAAGAGGTCCAAGCTGCATTCCCTGTTCGCAGCAACTAACCGCGACTTCCTGCAAGCCGCGTTTGTGCGCCCCTTTCGAGGCCGCGCCCTCCGACGGCCCGTTGCGTCGAACCTTCCTGAACGTCCGCTTCCGCAAGCTGGTAGCTACCGCTCAGGGTCGAAAACGAACATTTCGACTTAACTGGCGGACGCAAATTTGGAACTTCGCATAGGCAGCAACCCATTGATTGCACCCAATTAAGTTGCTTCGTGGCAACGTAATATTCCGACTTTCGCGCACTGCAAAAGCGTTGCCCATGCAGCAGATTACAGTCACGTTCACGCGACTTTTTGATGTCGTCAGATTCGATCCCCCGTTTCTATCCAGGGATCGCGTAAGAACTGCCTTCGGTTTCGAGGACCGCACGGGCAAACACTACGGAATTTGTGTTCCTGGTCTGCCGCGCTTGGAGCCGGGAATGAAAGTGATCGCGCTTCTTGAGCGCGAGAACGATTGGAGTTCGTTGCGCGGATGGCTCGATCTCGAAACCGGCGCGCTTGTTGGCATCGACCCCGCAGAGTTTCCGCTCATCATCTTCATGGGGCTTATCGGCATAGTGAGCTTGGTAACGTTCCCGCTTACACATAGTTGGCCTCACGCGCTGATTGCCGTTCCGGGTTTGATGTGGTGCGTGTACGCATTGCGGCGTGAGCTCGCGTTACGCCGTGCCCTTCGAGCGCTCCTCACACAGACCACGAGCGTTCGCAGGTGACGCTTATCCTGCGATCCTCATCGATGTGGCCGGATCAATCGGCCGAGCAACGCAGCCTCGCTCGCCTTCGCCCATCGCAGTTGTCTTTGCACTCGGACCAATGCTCGCCAGATCGTCGCCACCCCCGCAACCCCGCAGGCGCGTGCCGGCAGGGTGGGGCGGTCAGCGTTGGAGCAGCACGGGGATCGGGTCGGCTGAACTGGTTGAGGCGCGCTTGACCAGCAGCTTTTCCAGCGGGGCGTCTTCGATGGTGGCGGTCTTCAGCGCAGGGAACGACTGGATGAACAACGGCACGTCATGGGCGAACGCGTCGGTGATCGCCACGCGCATCGTCCCGCGCGTCAGGCCCGTCACCCCGTTGGGAATATTCGGAATGCCGCCCATGCTGCTGTTCTGATCGTCGCCCGAAGTCTTATCCACGTTGCGCAGATCAAAGTGCCCCAGGTAGCGCACCTGGCCGGCCGTCACGGTAAAGGGCGCCTCCACGCCAAAGCTCATCTGGCCCGGCCCGAGCATGGGCGGGGGCAGGGTGCGGGCGACCAGGGTGGACAGCAGCTGCGCGCCGGCGGGCAGGCGCATCACCAGCAGGAACGACTCCGCCGTGGCGCCCTTGGCACTGGCCACGCGCATCGTCTGCGGCGTACCGGTGGCCGGGTCGCGCACGTCGACGCCAAAACTGTCGAACGGAAACTTCGGCGCCCGCTCGTTATGGATGTCCACCGCCATCAGCACCAGCCCCTCGTTGCGCGAAATCGGCAGGGGATGACCTTCGCGCAGGTCGAACGACGCGCAGCCACCCAACAGGGCAAACGTCGCCAGAATCAGAAGCCCCTTACAGGTGACCGGAAATTTCTTCAGCATAAGAACTCACCTCAACAAAAAGAATGCGCGGCGTATTACTGCGCATTCCCTCGCGCGGCAGGTTGAGGTCTGTCAGAGGTCGCCTTGTTACGGGCTCAGGCGATTCCGCCTCGCGCGCTGCGTGGGGCGTGGCGTGTTCTTGTCTGCCGCGATGGGCTTCGTCACCGGCGCCCGCCATGCCCGACGCGCCAACCGTGGAGGAGTCGGCCATGAATGAGGCCACGGACGGGTTGCGCACGGGCCATCAATCGGCCGCCGCATGTCGAATGGCGCGCGTGGATTTCCGCCACCGTGCCGCCTGCCGCGTGTGCGCGGCGCCGCACGCCACGTGTCAAAAGCGCCGCTCACCCTGATGCAGATTCGCGGGAACTTCGTCGTTATGCCATTGACAGGCTGAGCACGACTTTTTTCACTCAGTCTTCACCATTTGCATCAATTGGCGACGGCCAACGGCATTTCAACTGACGCGCTGAGGGAGTCATCCGAGGCCCGGAATTCACACGTTCTCACAATGACATGTAAATAAACGCTTAACCAATTTTTGCGTACCGCACGCATCCAACTGATGCAAATCAGTTTGCGGGTTGCATTGCGACCAAGCTCAGATCGCGGCGACGTTGACCTCAGATCGGAACATCCAATTCCGATTCCGCCGAAAGACCCCCATCCCTAGCATCGCGCTGGCAAATGAAAGCTGGCATACAAGCGCTCCACCCTGAGCCGTGTCAGCGCGACAAATTCAACTAGGAAATGGTGGAAGCATGAACAAGGCATATCGCGTTATCTGGAACGCGTGCACACAGACATGGACGGCGGTGTCCGAAACCGCCACCAGTCGCACAAAGGGCGGCGGTCGCAGCAAGAGCGCCAGGGCAGTGATCAGCGCGCTGAGCGCGTGGGCCGCGATGGCGGGCTCGCCGGTCGAGGCGGCGTTCTCGGGGGGCACAGGGGCGAGCGCAACCAATAACGGTTCGGTTGCCATTGGTGATTCGTCCTATTCGAGCGGGCAAAATGCCAACGCCATCGGTTACCTCGCCACGGCGACGGGGCTCAACTCAACGGCCATTGGCACGGGTTCCGACGCACTCGCGGCGCGTGCTGTTGCGCTTGGCGTAGACGCCACTGCCGCGACCACCGACTCCATCGCTGTGGGTTCGACCGCGAAAGCAACCGGCACGAGCGCCATCGCGATTGGTCTTAGCGCTGTGACAAGCGGGCAGAACGCAATTTCAGTAGGCACCTCCACCAACGCCTCTGGCGGTTCCGCGATAGTGATGGGTGCCACTGCGGCCGCATCCACTGCGGGCTCGCTCGCCATTGGTGTTAGGGCAACCGCTCAGACCGGCTCGGATTCAATTGCTTTGGGTACAGAAGTCCTGGCCTCAGGAACGTACGCGACGGCGTTGAGTGCGCGCGCGTCAGCGACTGCCGACAACACGCTTGCCATTGGCGCCTATGCCAGGGCGAGCTCCGCGCAAGCCATGGCCCTGGGACGCCTGTCGAGTGCTGCGGGCGAGGCCAGTATCGCCATGGGCGCAACGGCAGTTTCCTCTGGCTCGGCGTCCATTGCCCTCGGCAATCTTGCAACGGCAACTATCGTCAATGCTGTGGCGTTGGGTAAGGGCGCTTCAGCTCTCAGCGACAGCGCTGTGGCCCTGGGCGCAAACAGCAAGGTCGCCACGGCCTTGTCAGGCATTGCTATTGGTACAGGTGCCAATGTCTCGGCGGACTATGGCACTGCACTAGGCGATACGACCACCGCGAGTGGCCTGCACGGCGTTGCGCTCGGCCATGCAAGCTGGGCGACGGGAGATCAGTCGCTGGCCGTTGGCGAGGTTGCAAGAGCGAGCGGCAAACACAGTATTGCTTCGGGTAGTTCAGCTTATGCCAGTGGTGCGGAGTCGACTGCATTGGGTCGCGCGGCCTCGGTAACAGGTGCTAGCTCCATTGCACTGGGCTCGTCTTCCAACGCGAGCGGTGACTACACCATCGCGCAGGGGCATAAGGCCAATGCGGCAGCGATGCAGACCGTCGCCATCGGCGTCCAGGCGACAAGCCTTGGCAGCAACTCGGTTGCGGTGGGTTATTTGTCGAAAGTGGATGCAACAGCGACCGGTGCGGTGGCAATTGGCGCCATCGCGAGCGCAGCGCAAAACTACACTGTGGCAGTTGGTCACAAGGCCAATGCTGGCGGCATACATTCTATCGGCGTGGGTCACAACGCCAGCGCAATGGGGGGGGCGTCGATTGCGATCGGCGAAGTGACGACCGCTACGGGAGCAAACGCGATTGTATTGGGCGGCTATGCTACGGCTACCGGTGACTACGCCATGGCCTTCGGTCGTAGTTCTTCTGCAACGGCCGATAAGGCGATCGCCTTAGGTCAGGCGGCCAAGGCTACTGGGACGGGTAGTGTGGTGGTGGGACAGGGCGCCAATGCCTCGGCAGCAGATGCCGTTGCCCTAGGCACTGGTAGCGTCGCCAACGGCGTAAGCGGTACGGGCTACGGTTACAAGGGCACCACGCCTGCCGGCGCGCCTACCGCATGGTCGGAAATGTCTGTGGGTGCAGCGGGCAAGGAACGCCGCATCACTAACGTGTCGGCCGGTCGCAATGACACCGACGCCGTCAACGTCAGCCAGCTCAAGCTCACCGACACCGCTGTCAGCAGCATCGACACGCGCGTGTCGACCCTGGAAGGCGGCTGGAGCATGCAGGCCAATGGCGGCACCAAGGACGCCATCAAGTCGGGCGAAACGCTCAACGTCGCCAACGGCACCAATACCAGCGTTGACTACAACGCCGCCACCAACGAGTTGAAGGTCAACGTCGTCGACGCTCCGACCTTTGCCGGCAAGGTCACGGCCAACGGCTTTGATGCCAGCGGTCAGAAGATCACCAACGTCGCCGACGGTACGGCCGCGACCGACGCGGTCAACTACGGCCAACTGACTTCGGTCGACAACAAGGTCAGCACGCTCGACGGCAAGGTGAGCAACCTCGACACGCGCGTGTCGGGTGTTGAAACCGGCGTGAGCACGCTGAACACCGCTGTCGGTTCGCTGGACACCCGTGTGTCCGGTGTTGAAACAGGCATCGGCACGTTGAACACCAACGTCGCTTCGCTCACTACCAATGTTGCTTCGCTCGACACCAAGGTGGGCAGCATCGACGGTCGCGTGACCACGCTGGAAGGCGGCTGGAACGTACAGGCCAACGGCGGCACGCCAGATGCCATCAAGGCCGGCGATACGCTGAACATCGCCAATGGCACCAACACCACCGTTGACTACAACGCCGCCACCAACGAGTTGAAGGTCAGCGTCGTCGACGCTCCGACCTTCGCCGGCAAGGTCACGGCCAACGGCTTCGATGCCAGCGGTCAGAAGATCGAGAACGTGAAGGCCGGCACGGCCGACGGGGACGCGGTCAACTTCGCGCAACTGACTTCGGTCGATAACAAGGTCAGCACGCTCGATGGCAAGGTCGGTAGCATCGACACCAAGGTCGGCAGCATCGATGGCCGTGTTTCCGACGTGGAAACCGCCGTCGGCACGATCGACACCGCCATCGGCACGCTCAATACGAACGTCGCCTCGCTCGATACCAAGGTGGGCAGCGTCGACACCCGCGTGACCACGCTGGAAGGCGGCTGGAACGTGCAGGCCAACGGTGGCACGAAGGACGCGATCAAGGCCGGCGATACGCTCAACATCGCCAACGGCACCAACACCGCAGTTGACTACAACGCCGCCACCAACGAGTTGAAGGTCAACGTCGTCGACGCTCCGACCTTTGCCGGCAAGGCCACGGCCAACGGCTTCGATGCCAGCGGTCAGAAGATCGAGAACGTGAAGGCCGGTACGGCCGACACGGACGCGGTCAACTTCGCGCAACTGACTTCGGTCGACAACAAGGTCAGCACGCTCGACGGCAAGGTGAGCAACCTCGACACGCGCGTCTCGGGCGTTGAAACCGGCGTGAGCACGCTGAATACCGCTGTCGGTTCGCTGACGACGCAAGTTGGCTCGCTCGACACCAAGGTCGGCTCTATCGACACCCGTGTCTCCGGTGTGGAAACCAGCGTCGGTACGTTGAACACCAACGTCGCTTCGCTCACCACCAATGTTGCTTCGCTCGACACCAAGGTCGGCAGCATCGACGGCCGCGTGACCACGCTGGAAGGCGGCTGGAACGTGCAGGCCAACGGTGGCACGAAGGACGCGATCAAGGCGGGCGACACGCTCAACATCGCCAATGGCACCAACACCACCGTTGACTACAACGCCGCCACCAACGAGTTGAAGGTCAGCGTCGTCGACGCTCCGACCTTTGCCGGCAAGGTTACGGCCAACGGCTTTGACGCCAGCGGTCAGAAGATCGAGAACGTGAAGGCCGGTACGGCCGACACGGACGCGGTCAACTTTGCGCAACTGACTTCGGTCGATAACAAGGTCAGCACGCTCGACGGCAAGGTGAGCAACCTCGACACGCGCGTGTCGGGTGTTGAAACCGGCGTCAGCACGCTGAACACCAACGTCGCCTCGCTCGACACCAAGGTGGGTTCGCTCGATACGCGTGTCTCTGGCGTCGAAACCGGCGTGAGCACGTTGAACACCAACGTCGCTTCGCTCACCACCAATGTTGCTTCGCTCGACACCAAGGTCGGCAGCATCGACGGCCGCGTGACCACGCTGGAAGGCGGCTGGAACGTGCAGGCCAACGGCGGCACGAAGGACGCCATCAAGGCGGGCGACACGCTCAACATCGCCAATGGCACCAACACCACCGTTGACTACAACGCCGCCACCAACGAACTGAAGGTCAACGTCGTCGACGCTCCGACCTTTGCCGGCAAGGTCACGGCCAACGGCTTCGATGCCAGCGGTCAGAAGATCGAGAACGTGAAGGCCGGTACGGCCGACGGGGACGCGGTCAACTTCGCGCAACTGACTTCGGTCGATAACAAGGTCAGCACGCTCGACGGCAAGGTGAGCAACCTCGACACGCGCGTGTCGGGTGTTGAAACCGGCGTCAGCACGCTGAACACCAACGTCGCCTCGCTCGACACCAAGGTGGGTTCGCTCGATACGCGTGTCTCTGGCGTTGAAACCGGCGTGAGCACGCTGAACACCGCTGTCGGTTCGCTGGACACCCGTGTGTCCGGTGTTGAAACAGGCATCAGCACGTTGAACACCAACGTCGCTTCGCTCACTACCAATGTTGCTTCGCTCGACACCAAGGTGGGCAGCATCGACGGCCGCGTGACTACGCTGGAAGGCGGCTGGAACGTCCAGGCCAACGGTGGCACGCCAGATGCCATCAAGGCCGGCGATACGCTCAACATCGCCAACGGCACCAACACCACCGTTGACTACAACGCTGCCACCAACGAACTGAAGGTCAGCGTCGTCGACGCTCCGACCTTCGCCGGCAAGGTCACGGCCAACGGCTTCGATGCCAGCGGTCAGAAGATCGAGAACGTGAAGGCCGGCACGGCCGACGGGGACGCGGTCAACTTCGCGCAACTGACCTCGGTCGATAACAAGGTCAGCACGCTCGACGGCAAGGTGAGCAACCTCGACACGCGCGTGTCGGGCGTTGAAACCGGCGTGAGCACGCTGAACACCAACGTCGCTTCGCTCGACACCAAGGTGGGTTCGCTCGATACGCGTGTCTCTGGCGTCGAAACCGGCGTGAGCACGTTGAACACCAACGTCGCTTCGCTCACCACCAATGTTGCTTCGCTCGACACCAAGGTCGGCAGCATCGACGGCCGCGTGACCACGCTGGAAGGCGGCTGGAACGTCCAGGCCAACGGTGGCACGCCAGATGCCATCAAGGCCGGCGATACGCTCAACATCGCCAACGGCACCAACACCACCGTTGACTACAACGCCGCCACCAACGAGTTGAAGGTCAGCGTCGTCGACGCTCCGACCTTCGCCGGCAAGGTCACGGCCAACGGCTTCGATGCCAGCGGTCAGAAGATCGAGAACGTGAAGGCCGGCACTGCCGACGGGGACGCGGTCAACTTCGCGCAACTGACTTCGGTCGACAACAAGGTCAGCACGCTCGACGGCAAGGTGAGCAACCTCGACACGCGCGTGTCGGGTGTTGAAACTGGCGTCAGCACGTTGAACACCAACGTCGCGTCGCTGGATGGTCGTGTATCCGGGGT
>NZ_JBGVSA010000042.1:0-21818 GCF_041807905.1 Uliginosibacterium sp. sgz301328 | reverse complement strand
CGAAAGACCTTGCGCAATCGTGTTGTCGCTGGAAGCGACGGCCCCCATGCCAATGGCGGACGAGTTAACGCCGGCGGCCGAAGCCCCTACGCCAGCGGCCAGTGCGTTGGTGCCCGTGGCGCCGTCGTTGTTGTAGTTGCTGCCCGCTGACGTGTTGGTGCTCTTGACGCTGTAGTAATGCGTCGTGGCGCTATTGAGCTGGCTGAGGTTCACCGCGTCGGTGTTGGCCGTACCGGCCGCCACGTTATGCACCTGGTTGCCACCCATATTGACAGTCTGGCCCGCGCCCACCGTCAGACCACCATTGGCGGTGACCATGCCGGCAAAGGTCGGGTTGTCGACCACGCTCACCGTCATCTGGTTGGTGCCAGCGTTGTAGGCCACGGATGTGTTGGTCCCATTCATGAAGCTGACCGTCTCGCCCATGGCGATTTTGTCGGCCGTGCCGCTGTTGGCTTGCACGTTCCAGCCTTGGTTGACGACCCCTGCGAGCGATTGCAGTTGGCTGACGTTGACCGCGTCGGAACCGGACAGACCGGCGGCGACGTTGGTGATGCGGCGTTCGGCGCCCGTGCTGCCGATCGAGACTTCACCGCCAGCGCCGGATGGGGCGACCAGACTAGCAGTGCCTGGGTTGTAACCGGCCGTCGCCAAATTGGTTGAATTTGCAATACTGTTTGCGCCAAGGGCCACGGCGTTAGAGACGGTCGCGGAACTGCCATACCCTAAGGCAAGGACATTCGTTCCCGTGATAGAGGTGTACGCCCCAAGTCCAACGCCACCACTAGTGTTATTGCCAAGGGCATTAGCGCCGATAAGTACAGAATTTGGCGAGGTTCCACTTAGGAAGGTTGTGTACCCAATGTTGACTGAATAGGGCGATGCGGCCGCAGTTGATCCGGCCGCGCCAACGACTACAGCCCCTTCCGCCGCAGCCTTTGCCCTTTCGCCGACAGCAGTGGCATTTTGTCCCTGGGCCGTTGCCCATACACCGATCGCGACACTTCCAGAGACACCGCTAGCAACAGCTGCATCACCAACCGCCGTATTTTGGTTTTGACCGTTATCGCTGGCCCCGACGCCAGCGGAATACGCCTCAGCCTCCCCCATCGCCCCAATCAGCGCCGCCAACGTGCTGGCAACCATCACCACCTTGCGAGCGCTGCGCTTGCCGCGGCCCTTTGCGATTTCCGACACCGCCATCCATGTTTGGGTGACGTCGTTCCAGATGACGCGATATGACTTGTTCATTTTCAGTTTCCTCAACTCGTACAGGTTGTCTCTCGGCGTTGCGGGCGAGGTGGCGAACCTGTCTTGAGCACCATTGCCAGCAGCGAATGGGCGTGAGGTTATGGAGACGGCTCAAGTCAAACTATTGCGGAGCGGATGATTCGTGACGGCGGGCTATCTGCAGCGCCGGTAAGGACTGTTGCAAAAATCCGGCAACTTGATGTGAGTCAATTAATATGACGTAATCATTTTCAGATGGACACAAATCGGGCGCGGAAAACGGCGTTTTCGGCGGCTTGTTTCAGATTGTTTCGGGGTGATGCGAAAGCGCTTGAAGGGACGCCAAAACCCAGGTGGGAAGGACGTTTTGGAGAATCTGATCGTCCCTGCGGGGCAATGCGGGCGAGCCGCGGGGAGAACGCGCCTCGGGTAAAGGAAAGCGTTTAACGATAAATGTGCAGGAAAGGGGCTTTTCCTACAGAACGCCTGACCGGATTCGCAGACACGCGCAGATCAGGCCAGGCCAGTTCTGATGGCGTATTCAATGAGTTCCTTGTCGTTGTGCACGCCGATCTTGCCCATTGCCGAGTGCTTCTGATGGCTGATGGTCTGCTTGCTGCGATTGAGCTGGGCTGCTATCTCATTGACGGTGAATCCGTTGGCGAACAGGCGTATGACTTCGGTTTCACGCGGCGACAGGCCACTGCCGTAGTTGATGCCTGCCTCCGCGTTGGTGCGGAGTGCGTCTGCGACGTCTGGCCCGAGAAATTCCTTGCCCTCGGACACGGCACGGATGGCGCGGGCGACGTCGCGATGGTCGCCGCTTTTTACCAGCACGCCACGCGCGCCGAGCTTGCGCATGAGCCGGTACACCAGCGGATTGGTAAGCACCGTGAGCACCACCACCGGCACGTTGGGGTATCGGCTGGCCAGCGCGTTTAGCAGGTCGGCACCGTCCGCGCCCTGGTCCTGCGGCATCTGGTAGTCGGTGACGATGACATCCGGCCGGTGCCGGTCGATGAGCGCGAACAGGCCCGGCACGCTGCCGGCCTGACCGCAGACTTCGATGCCCATCTCTTGCGACAGCACGGCGACGAGCCCCGACAGGATGATGGGGTGATCGTCGGCGATGACGATGCGGATCATGGTTGCGACTCCAGCATTCTTGACAGGGCCTGGCGCTGCCGGGTGATCAGGCTGTGAAGGCGCGCGGCATCTTCATCCTGCGCGGCGCGTTCGATCTCGTCGAAGGTGGCCGACTGTTCGGGCATCGACACGACGCCGAAGCCGCCCTTGAGGCGATGGCTCAGGTCGGCGACACGGCGAAGATCGCCTGCGCCATAAGCGGTGAGCAGCGCGCGCCAATCGACGGCGGCGGATTCGAAGAACACGCTGCGCCAACTGGCTGGATCGGGGAGCGGCTTGTCGAAGCGCGGCCGTGGCGATGCACGCTGCCAGCCGGCAAGCGCGGCGCGTAGTTGTCCGAGGCTGAGCGGTTTGACGAGGTAGCCTTGCATGCCCGCGTCCGCGGCGCGCCTGGCCTCGGTGGCAACGGCGGTCGCCGACAGCGCGAGAATCGGTTGTTCGGCGCCACGCTCGCGCAACGCGCGGGCGAGTCGGTATCCGTCGATGCCGGGCAGATTGACGTCGATGATGGCGAGGTCCCACGCGATGTTGCCCTGTTGCTGCAGGAGCGATTCACCGTCCTTGAACAGGATCGCCGTGCAGCCGAGGTAGTCGAGTTGTTCGGCCAGCAACTCACGATTGACCGCCACGTCATCCACCACCACGACATCGAGCCCGAGCGCACCGGCTTCATCGACCGCCACCGCCTTTGTTGCCCCGGCTTTGCCCAAGGCGCGCAGGATCGCGTCGATGATGGACGCATGGCTGTGCGGGTCGGCCTCGAAGTGACGCGGCGGCGGATCGGCAAACAAGGGCGCGCCGCTCAACTGGACGACCGCACGGTATGCGTGATCGGCGGGGCGGGCCTCGTCGTCGTCGCTGATCAACAACACGCACGCGTCGGCCAGGACGCCCGGCGGCAACGGGTCGCCTTCCCTCGCCACCAGCGCGCCCCGCGCTGCCAGCATCGATTCGAGGTTGCGCGCCACGTCCGCCACGCTGGCGCGCAGCACGAGCACGACGCCGGCGAGGGTGTCCTGCGGTCTGGCCTGCGCGTCGACCGGCAATTCGACCCCTAGCGTAAAGCTGCTGCCCAATCCCGGCGTGCTGGCGACATAGAGCTCGCCGTCCATGAGGGCCGCCAGCCGCTTGCAGATGGCGAGCCCCAGCCCGGTGCCCTGCCCCACGCCGTCGCGCGTGGGCACCTGCTCGAAAGCGTTGAAGATGCGTGCCTGGTCCTCCGGCGCGATGCCGACGCCGGAATCGGCCACCTGGATTTCGAGTGCGGCGCGCTGACGACCGCCTTCATCCGCCTCATAGAGCACGATGCCCAGCCGTACGAAGACGCGGCCCGCCGGCGTGAACTTGATGGCGTTGCCGACGAGATTGCCGACGATCTGCCGTATGCGCGTGGCATCCCCCACCAGCCGGACATCGAGATCGGCCTGCAGGCTGGATTGCAGCGCGATGCCCTTTTTGTGCGCGAGCGACGCGTAGCTGCCGACCACGTCTTCAACCAGTTCGACCGGATCGAACGGTGCGAGGTCGAGCGCGAGTTCGCCCGCCTCGATGCGCGAAAAGTCGAGCACGTCATTGACGACGGCAAACAAGGCGCGGGCCGACATCTGTGCGCCCGCCAGTCTCTTTGCCTGAGCGGCGGGCAATTCATGGCGGGACATCAGTTCCAGCGTGCCGAGCATGCCGTGCAGTGGCGTGCGGATCTCATGCGTCACGGTCGACAGGAAGCTCGACTTGGCCGCGTTTGCGAGGTCCGCCGCCTGGCGGGCGTGTTCGGCCACCTTGCGCGCCTCGTCCGCGGCAGCCGAAGCCGCCGCCATGGCCGCCTCGGCTTTCTTTTTCTGCGTGATGTCGGTGAACGCCAGCAACAGGGCCTCCGCCCCACGGTAACGGGTGGTCGTGGCGTTGATGAGCAGGTCGCAGGTTTCGCCCTGCGGCAGCGTGATGCGCAACTCCTGGGGGAACGGTTTGCCGTCGCAACGGGTAAGCATCTCGCGCAGAAGCGGCGAGCCCGGGACGTCGGCGACCGGACGATCGAGGATGCTCTGGGCGCGGGCATTCGTGAGGATGGCGGCCATGTCGGCGCTGCGGAATACGGCCAGCCCGGCAGGTGCGGCGCGCACCATCTCTTTGACGAATTCTTCGCTGTCCTGCAACTGGCGCACGCGCATGGCCGAGGGCAGGAGCACGTCGCGCGTCATGCGACGGCGGAGCCAGAAGATGCTGGCCAGCGCGCACATCATTGCCAGTATCGACAGCGAAATCCGCCACGCGTACGGTGCGAGCAACTCGGCGAGCGGGATCGCCACCACGACGTTGAAGGCGTTCGTCTCCGTGCGGTGACTGATGACGAGCATGCCTCGCTCGAAGCGATAAGCGGTCGCCCGCTCCGGGTCGTCGAACCGGGGTTTGAGCCCCTGCACCGCCTGCCCAACCACCATCGGCCGACCATCGGCGGCATAGACCGAGAAGTAGTCGATTCGCTCCGGCGGCATTCTTGCCTCGGCCCATATCTGCCGGCTCGAAACGGCGACGATCACCAGGCCTGCCGTAGCCTCGCCCAGCACCGCCCGGGGTACGTACCAGATGTCGCTGTTCGCCTCGCCCGCCCGCGGCCGCGTGAATGAGAGCCCTTGCTGCGGCGGCGTGTTCTTGATCGTCTCGACGACATCGTCGTAGAGCGCGCGGACCGCTTCGAAGCTCAGCGCCGGCGCCGAGCCGTCCGCGCCCGGAATGACGACCGCAAAAGAGCGATCGTTGTTCATGTAGATGGTCGTCAGGATGGCCGGCCGCTGCGGCCAGACGATCGCATCCAGGCCCGCGATACGCCAGCCGAGCATGAGCTGGGCGGGCGTGACCGACGCGCCCGATGGCATCAGATAGACGAAACGATGTGTCGTGACGGACTGAGGCACGTCCAGCCGGGGACCGGCGCCGCCGTGCGGTGGCGCCGCCAACGGCGTGGACGTGTCAGCGGCGGCGTAGGCGGCAACCTTGTCGGCGTACTCGTATACACGCCTGCCGATGTCCAGCACGCGGCTGACGTCGGCCATGCGCTGCGCGATCTGCGACTGCACCACCGATGAAGTGAGCAGCCAGAGGTACGCGCCGAATACGGCAACGACGCATGCCACGAGCCCGATGACAAAGGTCCGGAGCAGCCGCGGGGCGACGACTTCCGGCGACGAATGCGCTGTCGTGCGAGCAACGTCCATGGCACTCCCTTCACGTGCGAGACCGAGTCTCAGCCTGGAATCGAGGGCGCACGATGAAAGTCGCGAGTCGGAAGTCGGAGCCACGGCCTGTCCGCCTCCCCTGCGCAGCGGACACAGAGACGCCGCAAGGCAGGAGGTACATTCTTGAGACAGTTCTCGCGACATGCCGGCATTGTCGGATTGCTACTTTTCTCATGCACCTGCGATAGAGCGTACACAAAACCTACGTTCATGCACACCTGCCTGACAGACGATTCCCTAGGACTTCACGGAAAAGCCACTGGGTCGCACGGACAGCATCCAGAAGATCTGCAGGCGGCATGGCGCCCTGCCTGACGGGCACATCCTGCAGCAGACCAGAATTGTCGCCATCGCCCCCAGGATTGTGGCGGCGTGTCACAGGGCGAGCATAAGAAAGGTCTTTGCTACTTGTCCGATGTACTGGGTCCGGCTCGACTGGGAAAGTCTCATCACCGACGCAACGCGTCATCAGATTCCAGGAGCCCCCAAATGCAACACCATTCGCTGAATGACTTTCTCGGCAACGCGGCCAGCCGCAAGCGCAAGGTGTTGTTGGTCGACCCGCAACCCATGATCCTGCTCGGCCTGAAGATGACCATCGACGAAGAAAGCTCGCTGGAATGCGTGGGGGTTGCGCAGAATGCAGAGACCGCCTTGCAGATCGCGGCCGAATGTCATCCCGATCTGGTGGTGGTCGACTACGAACTGCCCGACATGCCGGGCCTCGAATTCATCCGCAAGATCGTGCAGATGCCCTGGCAGCCGAACGTGCTGGTATTGACGGGCGCGATCCGGCCGGTCAGCACGACGGCAATCGCCAACTCGGGCGCCAAGGGTTTCCTCAACAAGGTCGCCGACATCCCGACCATCCGCACGACGATGAATCTGGTTGCCAACGGCTTCACCTGCCTGCCCCAATGGGCGACTGAACGGCAACTTCCCCTGTCGGCGCGTGAGACCCAGGTGCTGGAAGGCCTGCTGGCAGGCCAGAACAACCGGCAACTGGCATCCCAGCTACAAATCAGCGAAAAGACGGTGAGCCATTACAAGGTGTCTGCGCTCAAGAAGCTGGGCACCAACTCGATCGCCACGCTGGCGGCCATGCCGTCGAAACCGTGGCGCGATGGCACTCGTGCTCATCTGCAGTGACGCGGGCGACTGCAACGAACGATTTATGGCCGACGAAAAAAAGCCCCGGACATGCCGGGGCTCTTGTGCCTGACAACGACGGATCGCGATTGAAGCGCCCCCGCCGTCCTCGCCAAGGTCACGGCGTGATCTTGACACCGTGCACGTGCAGCGACCCACTGGCCTTATTGAGAATGCGGACCCACACGGGCGAGCTGATCGTGCCGACATTGCTGGAGACGTCGTCGATCCAGTCACCCTTGGCATGCACGGCGTTGGTCCCGCCGCAGGTGCCGGTGGCCGTGACGCCGTACTTGTTCGTCCACGTGCTGCCGTTGTCGGTCGACACGTCGACCGAATAACACATCGATCCGACCCCCGCGACGTCGAACTGGAAGCCGCTTACGCTGGGCAGCTTGAAGATCGCGGCCCCGCCATCCATGGCACCGAGGTTGGTCGCCTTGATCAGCGCGATCGAACCGGTATGCGTCGAGGAGGAAATGCCGCTGTTCGTGGCCTGTCCGGTCGAATCGTAGGTGCCGTAGCCGGTACCTACTCCGCCGGAACCGTTCGAAACCATGATGAACTGCGCACCCGTAGCGGCCTGTGCTGCGTCGAGGTTGTACTTGGTGCCGGACGACAGCGTGGCACCGATGAGGTACTTGAGTGCCGAGGCGTCGGAGCTGAACCAGAACCAGCCGCTGCCATCCAGATCGGCGCTGGCGAATAGCGCCGCGGCGGCCGAAGACGATGAGGCCGAACTGCTCGCTGCACTGGAATCTGCGCTGCTCGACACGCTCGACGCCGAACTGCTCGATGCACTCGAAGCGCTACTGGACGTGCTGGATGTGCTGGACTTGGAGCTGGAGCTGGCGGACGAAGAGACCGACGAAGAGGTGCCGGACGCTGTCGGCGTGGAATTGTCATCCCCACCGCAGGCGCTCAGCACCGCCGCCGCCAGCAAAGCCAACACCAGGCCAGAGTGACGCGCGCGCACGGGCACCGCGCCGGTATTCATAAACCGCATTTGACTCCTCCATTTGAGTGGATGCCTGGCGCACGGCCCAAAGGCCTGCCGCGCCGGATCTCGTTGTTGTCGGCACGCTCGAAAGGGCTTTGCCGTGCGGCGATCATGCATTGCGCACCGATCAAAGTAAACGATTAACTCCGATCACCATAAATTGCCTGTGATTTCTTTCCTTGTTATCGGTTACGCGATTACCTCAGGCAACGTCAGTCGGTGTCCACTCATCGGCTGGTTTGATCGACCAAGCCTGTGATCACGGACCGTCGGCCACGCGCACAACAATCGGGTGCCACACAGGCGCCCCTCTCGGGGCGGCCGGCTTGTCGTCCTGTTGGCGGCGTCGATCCAGGACTCTGGATTTGGCGCGTTGCATCGACCCACTCAGAAAAGGAGAAGCACATGGACGCGTCGGCCGCGAGACACCCCGGCGGGGAAAGAGGTGATGTTTGCCGGGCCGCCGTTCGTAGCCGTAGCGATTGTTCTCTCGCCGACTGTTGTTACAGTACTGGCAACCATGAAACCCAGTTCGTGACTGATGGTCGCCCATAAGGTCCCTGCCGAACTCGGGGAAGAGGACGCCGAATTGAAAAAACGCCAGGGCTCGCTCGAGCGAATCAGGAAGCTCGATTTCTACGCAGCGCCACTCGCGGCGGATGCCGCTGCCTGGCGCGCCCGTTGCGAAGAACTGGACGGCGATGCCCAGCGGGTATCGAGCGAACAGGGGCGACAGTCGTGAAGGCCCGTACGTGGAGGCAAACCGCGGCCGCAGCGCCGACGGCTCCCGGACATTCGTTCCGGGGCATTCCCAAAGGGGTCTGGGCACTCGGTTGCGTGAGCCTGCTGATGGACCTCTCGTCGGAGATGATCCATGCCTTGCTGCCGGCGTACATGATGACCGTGCTCGGCGCATCCGCCCTCACGATCGGCGTGCTCGAAGGGATTGCCGAGGCAACCGCTTCGGTGACCAAGATTTTCTCCGGCGCGCTGAGCGACTGGCTGGGACGGCGCAAGTTGCTGGCCGCCATCGGCTATGGCCTCGCGGCGCTCACCAAGCCGGTCTTTCCACTTGCCACGTCGATCGAATGGTTGTTCGCGGCGCGATTCGTCGATCGCATCGGCAAGGGCATTCGCGGCGCGCCGCGCGATGCGCTGGTGGCCGACATCACGCCGCCCCACTTGCGCGGCGCTGGTTTCGGCCTTCGTCAGTCGCTCGACACGATCGGCGCCTTCGCCGGCCCGCTTCTCGCCATCGGCCTCATGTGGCTGACCGCGGGCAACTTCCAGTTCGTGTTCTGGATCGCCGTCATCCCGGCCATTCTGTCGGTCGTCGTGATTGTGTTCGCCGTTTCGGAACCGGCGCGATCCGCCACTTTGCGCAAGGTCCGCATGCCCCTGCATCCGGACGAACTGCGCCATCTGGACAGTGCCTACTGGCGCGTCGTGGCGGTGGCCACCGTGTTCACGCTGGCGCGCTTCAGTGAAGCCTTCCTCATCCTGCGCGCGCAGTCGGTCGGCGTGTCGATGACCTGGGTGCCCGTGGTGCTGGTCATCATGAGTCTGGTCTATTCGCTGTCCGCCTATCCCGTCGGCATTCTCTCCGACCGGGCGGATCGCATGACCATCCTGGCCGTCGGGCTGGGGCTGCTCGTGCTGGCCGATATCGTTCTGGCAACTTCGAGCGGCATCGCGGGCGTCTGCCTTGGCGTTGCGCTGTGGGGATTGCACATGGGCTTCACCCAGGGACTGCTGGCCGCCCTGGTGGCGGAGACCGCCCCCGGAGAACTGCGAGGCACCGCATTCGGCATGTTCAACCTGATAACAGGTATTGCCCTGCTCGCGGCAAGTGTCATCGCCGGCGCGCTGTGGGACCGGCTCGGCCCGCAGGCCACGTTTCTCGCCGGCGCCGGACTTGCCGCCGCATCGCTCATCGGCCTGTGGTGCCTTCGCGGCCCGCTTCGCCGCCGCCCTTCAGCCTGATGTTCGCGCGGCTGACCTGCGCTTGGCGAGGTTGTCGGGCAGGACGACTCAGGTAGTCGCCGTATCGGGCGTCCAGTCCTCGATGTAAATGTGTTGCGCCTGCGTCTGGACGATGTCGGGCGCGACGAATTTCGCTCCGATCGTCAGCGCGAAATGGAACGCAAATCCTAGCCCCATGCCGCTCAGTACGTTCCGATCCTCGACGATGGGCTCGGGCACGTAGGTGCCGTCCTGGTACAGCGTGTAGTTCTCGCCCGAACATGTGTAGCGCCGGCCGGCCAGCAATCCGTTGGCGGCCAGGACGTGCGCGCCGGCTGAACACAGCGGACAGACGAGTCGCCCCGCCGCCATGTGCGCCTTGACGAACTCGACGACCTGCGCGCTCTGGCCAAGATTGCGCGCACCTTGCGGCCCGCCCGGCAAGACGATGGCGTCATACAGATCGTGTGCGCGCTCGCCGAGCAGGGCGTCGGCGCGAACGGGTTGGTTGAAGTAGCTCACGACTTCGCGCCCGTCATGGCAGGCCAGCGTTTCGACGGTGAGCTTGAGGCGGCGCAGTACATCGATGACGATGAATGCTTCGGCGTCCTCGAAGCCATTTGCGAGCAGTACAGCAATCCTTGTCATGCGTTTCTCCATTTTCGGGCGCCTGGGTTTCCCTTTGAGGTGCCCCTTCGATTCGTGACTATTTGGCACTTCCCTGCGTCGATGCGCGGACCATCAAGCGAGGCTCCAGCAGCACCGCGGTCGGGCCGGGGTCCCTCGATTCGATCGCCAGGTGCAGGCGCTCCAGCGAGCGTGAGCCCAAGTCCTCGCTGCGCATGTCCACCGTCGTCAGCGAAGGCGTGACGTAGCGCGACACGGCGATGTTGTCGAAACCGGCGATGCTGATGTCCTCGGGAACGCGGACGCCCAGATCGCACAGTCCATGCAGCAGGCCGATCGCGATGACGTCGTTGTAGCAGACGATGGCGTCCACCTTTTGCGGCCCGTACACGATGCTGGCGGCAATCGCCTCGCCGGCTTCCATGGTCTGCGTGTCGACGGACATTTCCATCACTTCGGCGTCGCCCGCGATTTCGCGCAGCGCCCCCACCCGGTCTGCGTTCCAGATGGAACGCGAGTAGCCCACGTACATGATGCGGCGGCGCCCGGTTTCGAGAATGTGGCGCCCCAGGAGCATCGAGGCTTCGCGTCCGCGAATCTGGATCGACGGCGTTTGCAGATCCTGGAAATGTCCTTGCAGCGTCTGACCGAACAGGACCGCAGGCTTGCCGAGTTCGCGCGGCAGGTCGCGTGCTTCCTCCGTCAGGCGCAGGCTGAGGATCAATCCGTCGACGCGGCGCGCGAGGTTATCGACGGTCTGCGTCGCATGGGAGATGTCTTCCTTGAGGTCTACGACGATCAGGTTGTAGCCATAGGCCTGGGCCTTGATGCTGGCGCCATGGACGACGTTGGTGAAATGCGGGTTGCGTATGTCCAGCACCACCAGGCCGATCGATCCGAACAAGCCGGTGACCATGCTGCGCGCACCGGGGTTCTGCCGATAGTTCAGGGCGAGGATCGCCTCGCGCACGCGCGCCTCGACTTCCGGTTTGAACTGGGACCGTCGGTTGAGAATCATGGAAACCGTCGACGTCGACACGCCGGCGGCGGCGGCAACATCTTTGAGCGTGGCGGGGCGCTTGTTCATGGGACGTCTCGAGCGGGTCATCGGACTGGGAGTCCCGGCACTTTACCCCATGACCGGCCTCCCCGCCTCACCCCGGCCGCGTGCGTGCCGCCCCGGGACGCGTCCGATTTTAATTGAAGCCTTTCAATAGCTCAGACGGGAATTTACCCAGACGGTACTTTCGCGCGCGCTGACCCGCAGAAGAGAACTCTCTTACTGCCGCCTCTCGTCGGAAACACAGACCCTCTGGGCACTTCAAAGCGGCAACACCCCAATCTGCGTGCCAATCGAGCCTTCCCATCGTCATTTCGGCACGCCACATTGATATAGCGCAAAAGTCCATTTGCATGACGGATAACCCTACTATTCCGGCCAGAAATTGAAACGTTTTAATAGCCTCCGTTTGGGCAAAACTGCTCGCAACGACCTGTGAGCACAGAGCCCGTCATCAAGAGGAGACATCAATGGGAATGAAGAAACTGTGTGTCGTTGCCGCCCTGCTGCCAGCCATGCTGGTCGGCGTAGCCCAGGCGCGTGATTTCCGGTCTGCGGACGTTCATCCGCGCGACTACCCGACCGTCCAGGCGGTCGAGTACATGGGCAAACTCATCAGCGAAAAGACCCAGGGGCGCCTCGGTGTGAAGGTGTTCGTCAACAGCACGCTGGGGTCGGAGAAGGACGTCGCCGAACAGGTGAAGATCGGCACGCTGGAGATGTCGCGTTTCAGCATCAGCACTTTCCACGGTCAGGTGCCGGAAACGCTGGTGCCGTCCTATCCGTTCATCTTCCGCGACAACGCGCACTTCCAGAAAGTGATCCGCGGCCCGGTTGGCGACGAGATCCTGAAGAGTTTCGAGAAGGCCGGTTTCGTCGGGCTGGCCCTGTATGACGCCGGCGCCCGTTCGGTCTACGCCAAGAAGGCGGTGCACACGCCGGCGGACATGAAAGGCATGAAGATCCGTGTGATCTCGTCCGATCTGTTCGTCGCGATGATCCAGGCGCTGGGCGCCACGCCGATCCCCATCCCCACGTCGGAGGTCTACACGGCCCTGAAGACGGGTCTGGTCGAAGGCGCGGAAAACAACTACCCGACCTACGAAACGGCTCGCCATTACGAAGCGGCCCCCTTCTACAGCGAAACGCAGCACACGCGCATCCCTGAAGTGGTGGTGTTCTCGAAGAAGATCTGGGACACGCTCACGCCGGCCGATCAGAAGATCGTCCGCGAAGCGGCCAAGGCTTCGGTCGATTACTACCAGAAGCTGTGGGACGCCAAGTCGGCCGCCTCCAAGAAGATCCTGATCGACAACAAGGTCTCCTTCAACGAAGTCGATCACGACGCCTTCGTGGCGCTCGAAAAGCCGGTGTGGGAAAAGTTCGCCACGACTCCTCAAGCCAAGGAACTGGTTCGCAAGATTACCGAAGTTCGTTGATCTGACGGCCGCCGCCCGGTGGCCAGACCGGACGCGGGCCTGCCAGGGCCCGTGTCCGTTCAGGGGAGAAGTACATGCAATTTTTGACCAGCCTGAACGCGAGGCTCGCGCGTTGGGCGATGTATATCGCCGTCGCCTCCTTGCTCGGCATCACGGCGCTCGTGTTCTACGGCGTCGTGATGCGATACGTGTTTCACGATGCGCCCGCTTATGTCGAACAACTGGCACTGATCCTGGTGATCTGCGTGGCCATGTTCGCCGCCTCCGCCGGCGTGCGCGAAGCGGGCCACATCGGCATGGATTCACTGGTGGTGATCCTGCCGGCCAAGGCCCAGTTCGTGATCGGCATCATCGTCGGCATCCTGAGCATCATCTTCGGCATCGCCCTCTTCCTGGGCAGCCTGCAAATGGCAGTTGCCGTCTACAACAGCATCATTCCCACCCTGAATATCTCGGAAGCGGTGCGCTACACCCCTTGCGTGATCGCGGGGGTGCTCATCGTCCTGTTCTCGATCGAGCACCTGATCGCCATGGTGCAAGGTAAGGAAGTGGAGCCGTCATGGTATTAGCCGTTCTTTCGCTGAGCTTTCTGCTCTTTTTGATCCTGGGTCTGCCGGTGGCGTTCGCCATCGGTCTGAGTTGCCTGCTGGCCTTCCTCGTCGAAGGCCTGCCGCTGGCCACCGCGTTCCAGTCGATGGTCTCGGGCATGAACGTGTTCTCGTTCCTGGCCATTCCGTTCTTCATTTTCTCCGGCGAAATCATGTTGCACGGTGGCATCGCCGAGAAGATCGTGACTTTCGCGCGCAATCTGGTGGGGCACTGGCGCGGCGGCCTGGGCATGGCCAACGTGATGGCCTGCACGCTGTTCGGCGGCGTGTCGGGTTCGCCCGGCGCCGACGTGTCAGCCATGGGCGGCGTGATGATCCCGATGATGAAGAAGGAAGGCTACAGCGCCGACTACGCCGTCAACGTCACCA
This sequence comes from Uliginosibacterium sp. sgz301328, assembly GCF_041807905.1. Lineage (NCBI taxonomy): Bacteria > Pseudomonadati > Pseudomonadota > Betaproteobacteria > Rhodocyclales > Zoogloeaceae > Uliginosibacterium > Uliginosibacterium sp. sgz301328. Next base: position 7,995 of record NZ_JBGVSA010000042.1, on the reverse strand, counting down.
CCCACGCAGCGCTGTGCGGTGCGCTCATGCCCACCTCGCACAACATGATCATCTACGCCTTCGCGGCGCAGGGCGCGGCCGGCGTCATCGGCGACCACGTCATCCGTGGCGTCTCGATCGGCGACCTGATGTTCGCGGGGCTGCTGCCCGTGATCTGCCTGATGATATGCATGCTGTTTGCCGCCTACTGGGTGGCCGTGAAGAACGGCTATCCGCGCCGCCCCGACGGTTCGACGGCGGTCGACAAGTTCCCGGGCTGGGGCGCGGTCGTGACCTCGTTCATCGCGGCGCTGCCCGGTCTGTTCGTGGTGGCAATCATCCTGGGCTGCATCATCGGAGGCGTCACGACGGCCACCGAAGCGGCCGGCATCGCCGTGTGCTATTCGCTCTTCCTGACCTTCGTGGCCTACCGCACGATGAACTGGAAGAAGCTGATGATGGCCTCGTCGCGTGCCGCCAAGACCACCGGGATCGTGCTGTTGCTGATCGGCGTGTCGAACATCCTGCAATGGCAGATGGCTTTCCTCGAACTGCCCGATCTGACGGCGCAACTGCTGCTGAGCGCGACGGACAATCCGCTCATCATGTTCGCGCTGATCAACATCATCCTGTTCCTGCTGGGCACGTTCATGGACATGGCCGCCACCATCCTGATCTGCACGCCGCTGTTCCTGCCGCTGGCCATCCAGATGGGCATGGGGCCGGTCCAGTTCGGCATGGTGTTGCTGCTCAACTGCGCGCTGGGCCTGAATACGCCGCCGGTCGGCACGGTGCAGTTCATCGGCTGCGCCATCGGGGGCGTGTCGGTGGGGCAGGTCATGCGCACCATCCTGCCGTTCTACACGGCGCTGTTCGTCGCCATGGCTGTGGTCACTTACGTGCCGGCCTTCTCGACCTGGCTGCCCTCGCTGATCACGGGGCATCCGGTGCTGTAAAACCCGCGTCCGCACCGGCTCCAGGTCATCGTGAGCCGGTGCGGCGTCGCCGCAGGGAATCATCATGCAGAGTCAGACAACCACGTTGGTGACCGATGGAGCGGTCGCCAACGACCAGCTTTTGTACTTCACCAGTTCCAGCCTGTCGTCGGACGACGCGGCACTGGTGTTCATCAGCGATCGGTCGGGGCACCCGAATCTTTACGTAAAGCCCCTGCCGCAAGGCGACGAACGGCAACTGACGTTCAATGAACGAGGCACGCTCAAGTCCTATGTGTACTTCAACGGCAACGAACGCCGGGGGCTGGGCAAGGCTAGCGTGAGTTTCGACTCCGCACGGAACTTGATCTACTACATCCAGGACGACGACATCGTCCAGGTGGACCTGGCGGGCCGCCGGCGCGTGTTGGCGCAGGTGCCGCCGGACCAGGTAACCGCCTTCACTCACGTCAGTGCCGACGGCTCGCGTCTATGCGTACCCACCACGGATGCACGTGCGCTCGAGGCCGAACAGTTCGCCAACGATGCGCCCGGCTACACCGTGGGCAGCGACGGCAAGAAAAACGAAGTCATCGCCGACAAGCCGACATACGACATCGACAAGCGGGTACAGGACGAGAACCTGAACTCGTACCTCAATGTGTATGACACGGCGAGCGGCGTGCTCGTGGCGCGCGAGCGCGTCAATCGCGCGTGGATCACGCATGTTCAGTTCAGCCCGCTCGATGCCGGCGTGATTCTCTACAACCACGAATGGCCGGGCGATTGCGGCATCCGCCGCCTGTGGCTGTGGAATGGCAAGGAACACATCCGCCTGCGCACCGAAGGCGAGGGTCGCACGCGCGCCGACTGGACCTGCCACGAGATGTGGACAGCCGATGGGCGTCACATCATCTATCACGGCAAATATGCCGACGGCCGCGCCTATATCGGACGCGTTGCACCCGACGGCAGCGGCACCGTGGAGATCGCCCTGCCGGACGACTACCACCGCTACGGCCATTTCACCGCCGGCAACCTCCACGACAACTGGCTGGTATCGGACGGGTATTACCACCCGGACGGCGTGCCCGAGAACGAAAACTGGGGCGGCGAATGGATCAGCGTGCAGCGCGTCGACTGGGGCACGCGCCAGATCGAATGGATTCCGCTATGCGAGCACCGCTCGATCTGGGACTGCCAGGACAGCCATCCGCACCCGATCTTCGACCACGGGGACAACGCGGTGTACTTCACCTCCAACACCAGCGGCCGGCGCGCCGTCTATCGCGTGGCGATACCTGCGGCGCTTGTGTCTTCCTCTTTCAAACGATGAGCGATCAACGAACATGAAAATCACACGAGCTGAAGTCTTTGTAAGCTGCCCGGGGCGCAACTTCGTCACCCTGCGCATCAACACCGATGAGGGGCTGACAGGCCTGGGCGACGCAACACTCAACGGCCGGGAATTGTCGGTGGCGTCCTATCTGCGCGACCACGTCTGCCCGCAGTTGATCGGGCGCGACGCACATCAGATCGAAGACATCTGGCAGTTCCTCTACAAAGGCGCCTACTGGCGTCGCGGCCCCGTCACCATGTCCGCGATCTCGGCGGTCGACATGGCCTTGTGGGACATCAAAGGCAAGGCGGCGGGCATGCCGGTCTACCAACTCCTGGGCGGAGCTTCGCGCACCGGCGTCATGGTGTATTGCCACACCACCGGCCACACCATCGAAGACGCACTGGAGGACTACGCGCGTCACCAGGAAATGGGCTTCAAGGCCATCCGCGTTCAATGCGGCGTGCCCGGAATGAAGACCACCTATGGCATGTCGAAGGGGAAGGGACTTGCCTATGAACCGGCCACCAAGGGGCACTGGCCCGAAGAGCAATTGTGGTCGACCGAAAAGTACCTCGACTTCATGCCGAGTCTGTTTGCTGCCGTGCGCGAGCGCTTTGGTTACAACGAGCATCTCCTGCACGACGTGCACCATCGCCTGACGCCCATTGAGGCCGCACGTTTCGGCAAGGCCGTCGAACCGTATCGCCTGTTCTGGATGGAAGACCCGACTCCGGCGGAGAACCAGGAGTGCTTCCGTTTGATCCGCCAGCACACGGTCACGCCCGTCGCCGTCGGGGAGATCTTCAACAGCATCTGGGACTGCAAGCAGCTCATCGAAGAGCAACTCATCGACTACATCCGCACAACGATCACCCACGCTGGCGGCATTACTGGCATGCGGCGCATTGCGGACTTCGCCTCGCTCTACCAGGTGCGGACAGGTTCGCACGGCCCGTCGGATCTCTCGCCCGTCTGCATGGCCGCCGCGCTCCATTTCGATCTGTGGGTGCCGAACTTCGGCGTGCAGGAATACATGGGCTATTCCGAGCAGATGCTGGAAGTGTTCCCGCACAACTGGACGTTCGAAGACGGATACATGCACCCGGGCAATGCGCCGGGCCTGGGGGTTGAATTCGACGAGAAGCTGGCGGCACGATATCCGTATGAGCCGGCTTATCTTCCGATTGCGCGACTCGAAGACGGTACGGTCTGGAACTGGTAATCGGCGCACGAGGCGCACGCCAGAACCAACGTGCGCCTCGATTCGACACACGCGCGGCTCGCGCATGCGGCCGACACACCCACATCGGCCTATCCTTGGCGCGTGCTGCGCCGCCACCTCATATTCGAAAAATGAAGCAACGGCCCACGCCGACGCAGCGCTGATGCGCCTGCATGGCGGACGCCAGTTCAATGCTGCCGTCTGGTTTGACGTGCAGCCGTGCGCCGCGCCTGTACGGGCTCATCGTCATCGGAAAGTCGGATTGCTCGCCACATCCGGCAAGATGCCGGCGCCGCTGCGCGGCGTCACGGGCAGCCGGCCCCCACGCATCCAGATATTCTTCAGAGGGCTCGGACGAAAAAAAACCCGCAAGGCGTGGTAGCCATGCGGGTTTTGGGCGGCAACAAGGCCGCTCGAATCACGGGTTGCCCCGTGCCCCTCCTCCAACTTCTTCTACGCATCAGGGGGTGGAGCGCCTGACAGATGCGCCCCACCCGCCTCCCCCCCAGGAGACCTTAAACCACGACGAGCTGGTGATTGGCCAACAGTGTCGCCAGATCGGTATGCACGTCTGTCAGCGTCAGGAGCGTTGTCGCCGAGAAGTCGCCACCCGAACCGTCACGGTCGATGGACACCACGGTATCGGCGCCACTCTGCGTGACACTGACATACTCCGAGAGGTTGCCAGCGCCTGCCGAAAGGGTCGCCGTGCCGTTCACATAGTTCGCGGCACCATCACCCGTGTAACCGACCAGCAGATCGTGGATATCGATCCGGTCCACATCGGGCGTGCACTCGTAGACGCCTACCTTGAAGCTGTGGGCGATGTCGCTGCCATTGCCGCCGGTGGCGTCGTTCGCATCGAGCACGTGGTACATCAACGTGTCGTGACCGCCATGGACAAGGTTGAAGGTGTCGTTTCCGCCACGGCCTTCGAACTGGTTGTCTGCGGCGTTATCGGTGAACGTATCGCTGCTAGCGCCACCGGCAATACCTTCGATGTTCTTGAAGGTCGCCGTGTTGTAGCCCGTGAACTGTGGCGTCGTTACGCTCAGGTCGATCGTGAGTGGCGTCGAACCAGCAAGCTGGTAGTCGACGATATCCATCCCGCCCGTGTCGCTCCATGCCGATACGCCCGAAACCACAGATGTACCGCCGGCGCCGTCATAGACGGCGGTGCCAGTCTGGGCAAAGAACGTGTCGTTGTAGCCCGTACCGGTGATGTCGCTGCCACCGCCCGAACGTCCGGAGTAGGCGTCGACGTCATTCGCACCGCCACTGCTTGTCGCCATCAGCATGTATGCGTGGTTGGCATCGCCCGTCGTCAGGTCGGACCACGTCATGTTCACGTTTTCGATGACGTTCAGCGTACCCGCCCCATTGACACCGTTTGTTGCGGAGCCAACGCCGCCCACGTCGCTGGATGTTCCATTGACGTTACGCAGCAGTACAACGCTGTAGGTGTCGTTCGGATCCAGACCGTAGAAATCGACGATGCCGGTGCTGTTGTTGGTCTGGTTGCCGGACTGCGCATTGATGATCTGCGTTGCAACCACGACCCCCGCGGAGTTCACCAGCTCGACCGTGGCGCCGTAGAACGCATTGATGCCGTTCTGGTCAAGGATGCGCAGATGCAGGCTCGTGCCATAGGCGACCGTGTTCGTGTTATGAACGTAGGTCGTGGTGCCACCCGACGTGAAGACGAGCAGATCCTGCGCGCCGTCCCAGTCGAGGTCGAGGCTCACCATGCCCGAGATCGCCTTGCCGTTGGCGGAAGTTCCACCCACGGTGCTGCCGGTGCCAGTACCGAAGGTGCCGTCGGCCATCAACTTGAGCGTGGAGAAGTTCGCCACGCCGCTCGACGTGTTGTTCATGTACAGGTTCAGCGTCCCGGTCGCGCCAAACTGCGGCGCCTCGATGATGTCCATCTTGCCGTCGCCGTTCCAGTCGAGCGCCAGCGACGGGCCGCCTACCACGCTGTCACCCATCGTGTATGTGCCGGTCGGCGTACCAATGCCCGTCACGTTCGTCGACATCAGGTGTCCCTGCCCGTCGTTGAAGTAGATCGTGCTGTTGGCATAGGTACCGCCATACGTGGCACCAAGGAACAGGTCCATGAACCCGTCGCCATTGAAGTCCGCCCATGTCATCGACGGCGCCTGCGATGCAGTCGTGTTCTGCTGGTCGTAGAACACGTTCGTCACGATCTGCGTCGATGTCAGCTTGCCGGTGCCGTCATTCGATGCGACGACAAGACGATACACATTGCCGGAAGTCGATGCCCCCACCTTGTTCGTGCCAAGATCGGCGTGATACACGATGTCGATCGTGCCGTCGTTGTTGATATCGACGCCGGACACTTCCTTCTGCGGCGTGGCATTACCGGTATTGGTCGCCCCTGTAGTGACGTCGTTTACGTAGGTACCGTTCTTGACGAAGCCGGTGACCGTACCGTTCGTGTTGATCAGGAACGACGAGTCATACCCGCCAAGCACTTCTTCATCGTTCGGCGTGTTGTCGCCGTAGATGATGTCGGCCAAGCCGTCGCCATTGCCATCGTAGATCGCAACACCGCCGTACCACGCATACACGTTTGCATCCAGGTCGTTCGTCGTTCCGGCGGCAGTGTTTCCAGCGGCGGTCTCGTACAGACCGATCTGCACAGCCTTGTAAGTGGTGCCGTCGAATATCCAGGCTTGTTGGCCGTCCAGGTACACCGAGTCTTCACCGATGATGTCCATCGTGCCGTTGCGGTCAATGTCCGCAAAGGTGACGTTCTGCGTCTGGTTGGCACCGGCCATTTGGGTGGTGGACGCGGTCAGAACCGTGGTCGAGTATGTCCCCAGCGACGCACTGTCCGTCGCATTCGCGTTGAACACGATCTGGTTCGAGAAGATCTGCCACTGCCCATTGCTGCCCAGGGTGAGCGCCGTGCCCTTGTTGTTGCCGGAACCCGCGCCCCCGAAGGTAACCGTCGGCGTCGGCGCCACGGTCAATTCGTTGAACGCGATGTCCTTGACAGCGATTGACCCGTCACTCTGGACCACGACGGCCGAGACGTCATAGGTCCCGGTGGGCAAAGCACTGCCATCCGGAATCTGCACGTACCAGGTGTTGGCCGTCTTGTCGACCACCACCGCTCCGTTGGCCGAACTGTAGGTCACACCATTGATCTTCACCTCGAGGTGCGTATCGGCCGTAAGCGCGTACGGGATCGTACCCGTCACAATCGGCGTCGTATCGGTCGTGACGTCAGCGTTGATCACCGTGGTCACGTACTGCGTCGTACCCGGATCGCTGACGTGTCCTGCGGCGTCCGTCGCTGTTGCACTGACGTTGCCCGCTGCTTGCGGCACGTGGGTCGTTACGCTGTAGTTGCCGTTCGCGTCCGCCGTGGTCGTGACCGAGCTGCCATCCGGGTAGGTGACGGTCACCGTGGTGCCCGCCTCCGCGGTGCCACTTACGGTTACACCGTTATCGGCGTTAGGCATGACATGCACCACCGGTGTGAGCGGTGCGTTCGTGTCCGTGTAGCTCACGCCAGTCGGCGCACTGGTGTTTTCTGCTGCATCGGTGGCCGTCGCCGTCACCGTGCCCGTAGTCTGCGGCACGGTGGTCGTCACGCTGTAGTTGCCGTCGGCATCCGCCGTGGCTGTACCCGTACTGCCATCCGGATAGGTCACCGTCACCGTGCTGCCCGGCTCGGCAGTACCTGAGACCGTGAGACCACCGTCCTCATTGGCCGTCACGTTCGCCACCGGCGCCAAGGGCGCATCCGTATCCGTATAAGTTGCCTCGCCCGGATCACTGATGTTGTTGGCCGCATCGGTGGCCGTCGCCGTCACCTCACCGCTGGTCTGCCGCACCGTGGTCGTCACGCTGTAGTTGCCATCCGCATCCGTCGTGGTCGTGCCCGTCGTACCGTCCGGATAGGTCACCGTCACCGTGCTGCCAGGTTCCGCCGTGCCCGAGACCGTGAGACCACCGTCTTCGTTGGCCGTCACGTTCACCACCGGCGCCACCGGGGCGCCCGTATCGGTGTAGTCCAGTACCGTCGGCTCACTGATGTTGTTGGCCGCATCGGTGGCCGTGGCCGTCACCTCGCCGCTGGTCTGCGGCACGGTGGTCGTCACGCTGTAGTTGCCATCGGCATCGGCCGTCGTCGTGCCCGTGCTGCCATCCGGGTAGGTCACCGTCACCGTGCTACCCGGCTCGGCCGTGCCCGATACCGTCAGGCCACCGTCCTCGTTGGCCGTCACGTTCACTACCGGCGCTACCGGCGCCCCCGTGTCCTCGTAGCTCACCTCCGTCGGCTCGCTGGTATTGCCCGCCACGTCAGTGGCGGTCACGTCCACCGTTCCCGTGGTCTGCGGCACGTCGGTCGTCACGCTGTAGTTGCCATCGGCATCGGCCGTGGTCGTGCTCGTCGTACCGTCGGGATAGGTCACCGTTACGGTGCTACCCGGCTCCGCCGTGCCCGAGACTGTGAGACCACCGTCTTCGTTGGCCGTCACGTT
>NZ_JBGVSA010000041.1:7696-22647 GCF_041807905.1 Uliginosibacterium sp. sgz301328 | reverse complement strand
TCGGCCAGCACTACGTGAGTTTCAGCCTGCCGGGGCTCAAGCCGCTGGTGATTCCCTTCCTCGCCGACATCCCCGTGATCGGCAAGATCTTCTTCCAGCAGGACCCCGTCGTGTATCTGTCGTGGATCGCTTTCGCGCTGGTGTGGTGGGTGTTGGCGCGGACCAGACTCGGTTTGCTGTTGCGCGCGGTGGGTGAGTCGCCGGAAGCCGCGCATGCGCTCGGACATCGGGTGTTGGCCCTGCGCTATGGCGCTGTCATGTTCGGCGGGGCGATGGCGGGCATCGGCGGAGCCTATCTGTCGACGGTCTATACGCCGATGTGGGTGCAGAACATGGTGGCCGGGAGGGGGTGGATTGCGGTGGCGCTGGTGGTGTTCGCCACTTGGAAGCCCGAACGGCTGATGCTCGGCGCCTACCTGTTCGGCGGTGTGACGATTCTGCAATTCCATGCTCAGGGGCTGGGTATTGCTGTGCCCTCGCAGATTCTCTCGGCACTGCCTTATGTGGCGACGATCCTCGTCCTGGTGCTGATCTCGCGCGACCGCCGCCTGCTGCAACTGAACCTGCCTGCGTCGCTGGGCCGCCCGTTCCTGCCCGGCGGGTGAGGGCCGTTCGCCCGACATCGGGCGATCATCGCGCGGTGGTACGCAATACTGCGGAAAACACGGGTAGGCGGCGCAGTCGGCATACGTAGAATCTTTCCTACCCACAGAAGAGGCAGGACGACAACATGGACGAAGTTATCCGGGCAGCGGCGCTGGAATACCACGCGCTGCCCCGGCCGGGAAAGATCTCGGTCACGCCTACCAAGGCGCTCATCAACCAGCGCGATCTGTCGCTGGCCTATTCCCCGGGGGTTGCCGCCGCATGCGACGCCATCGTCGAAGATCCCGCCAACGCCAGCCGCTATACCGCCCGCGCCAACCTGATCGGCGTCGTCACCAACGGCACGGCGGTGCTCGGGCTGGGTGCGATCGGCCCGCTGGGCGCCAAGCCGGTGATGGAAGGCAAGGGCGTGCTGTTCAAGAAGTTCGCCGGCATCGATGTGTTCGACCTTGAACTGGCCGAAAACGACCCCGACCGCCTCGTCGACATGATCGCCGCGCTGGAGCCGACCTTCGGCGGTATCAACCTCGAAGACATCAAGGCGCCGGAGTGCTTCTACATCGAACGCAAGCTGCGCGAGCGGATGAAGATCCCCGTCTTCCACGACGACCAGCACGGTACCGCCATCGTGGTCGGTGCGGCGGTCCTGAACGGGCTGCATCTGCAAGGCAAGGCGCTCAATGAGGTGAAACTGGTGACCTCGGGCGCCGGCGCGGCGGCGCTGGCCTGCCTCGATCTGCTGGTCATGCTCGGTGTGCCGGTGGAAAACATCTGGGTCACCGACATCAAGGGCGTGGTCTATGAGGGCCGCACCGAAGAGATGGACCCGATCAAGGCGCGCTACGCCAAGCGCACGGCGGCGCGCACGCTGCACGAGGTGATCGAAGGGGCCGATGTGTTCCTCGGCCTGTCGGCGGCAGGTGTGCTCAAGCCCGAGTCGGTGGCGCGCATGGCGCCCAATCCGTTGATCCTCGCGCTGGCCAACCCGACGCCGGAAATCCTGCCCGATGCGGTGCAGTCAGTACGGCAGGACGCCATCATCGCCACCGGCCGTTCGGACTATCCGAATCAGGTGAACAACGTGCTGTGCTTCCCGTTCATTTTCCGCGGTGCGCTGGACGTGGGCGCGACCACCATCAACGATGACATGAAGCTCGCTGCCGTGCGCGCCATCGCCGATCTGGCGCGCGCTGAACAATCTGAAGTGGTGACCGCGGCCTATGGCGAGCAGATTGCTTGCTTCGGGCCCGAGTACATCATCCCCAAGCCGTTTGATCCGCGCCTGATCGTGAAGATCGCGCCGGCCGTGGCCGAGGCTGCGGTGACCTCCGGCGTGGCCACGCGCCCGATCGACGACTGGGAAGGCTATCGCCAGCGGCTCAACAATTTCGTGTGGCAATCCGGCCTGCTGATGAAGCCCGTATTCGCCGCCGCCAAGGCTTCGCCGCAACGCATCGTGTTTGCCGAGGGCGAATCCGAGCGCGTGCTGCGCGCCGTGCAGACCGTGGTGGATGAACGCCTCGCACGCCCCATCCTGATCGGGCGGCCGGATGTCATTCGCATGTACATCGACCGCTTTGGCCTGCGCATCCGCCCGGACATCGATTTCGAACTGGTCAACCAGGATTCCGATCCGCGCTATCGCGAACTGTGGTCGTACTACCACAACCTGATGGAGCGGCGTGGCGTCTCGGTGGAATACGCCAAGCGCGAAGTGCGCCGCCGCACCACGCTGATCGGTGCGCTGATGCTGCGCTTCGGGTATGCCGAAGGCATGATTTGCGGCACGTACGGCATGCACCACCATCACCTCAAGTTCGTCGAAACCGTGCTCGGCCGGCAGAAGGGCGTCGAACATTGCTACGCCATGAACATCCTGGTGCTCAACAACCGCACCATGGCGTTGTGCGATACGTACGTGAACCCGGATCCGACGGCCGAGCAGATTTTCGAGATGACGTGCCTGGCGGCGCAGGAGCTTTCGCGCTTTGGTGTCACGCCCAAGATCGCGCTGCTGTCGCATTCGAGTTTTGGCACGGATGATTCGCCAACCTCCATCAAGATGCGTCGCGCGCTGGAGTTGCTGCACGAGCGTCGTCCGGACCTGGAAGTGGAAGGCGAAATGCATGGCGACGCGGCGCTCGATCACAACATCCGTTTGCAGGTGTTCCCCAATGCGCGCATGCGTGACGACGCCAATCTGCTGATTTTCCCGACGCTCGACGCGGCCAACATTGCCTTCAACCTGCTCAAGACGGCGGCGGGCGAGGGCATGACCATCGGCCCGATCCTGCTCGGGTCGGCCAAGCCGGTGCACATCCTCACGCCGACGGCGACGGTGCGACGCATCGTCAACATGACCGCACTGACCGTGGTAGAAGCCGCACAGGCTGCTGCACGCGCCAGCGAGGGCTGAGCGGGCCGATACCGGGCAGACTGTCGATTCATGCGCTATGCATGAATCGACACGTTGCGGAGTCTGTCCATGGAAGACCGGGCTGCCCTGGTGTTGTCTGGCGGTGGTGCGCGCGCGGCCTACCAGGTCGGCGTGCTGGCGGCCATTCGCGAGATATGGGGACGTCGGCCCGGCTCTCCCTTCGATGTGCTGTGCGGCACGTCCGCTGGCGGTGTGAATGCCGTCGTGCTGGCCTGCTATGCGGATGACTTTTCCGGTGCGGCACGTCGCCTGTCGTGGATGTGGCGCAATTTCTCGGTCGAGCGCATCTACCGTGCCGGATCGATGGACATCGCCCGTTCCGTGGTGGGATGGGCGCGCGCCATGCTGTTGGGCTGGTTATGGTCCGGCAGCCCGCGCTCGCTGCTCGACAATGCGCCGCTGCGCGAATTGCTCGAACACCATGTGCCGTTCGAGCGCATCGAGCGCAATATCGACGCCGGTTTTCTCTACGCGGTCAGCGTGACGTGTTCGGGCTACGGCAGCGGGCAGAGCCTCACGTTTTTCGAGGCGCGCAAAGGCGTGGCGGGCTGGCAGCGCTCGCAACGCGTGGGCATGCCGTGCCGGCTGGGTGTGGATCACCTCATGGCGACGAGCGCGCTGCCTTTCGTCTTTCCAGCCATCAAGATCAATCGCGAGTATTTCGGCGATGGTTCGATGCGCCAGCTGGCGCCCATCAGCCCCGCGATTCACTTCGGTGCGACGCGCGTGATGGTCATCGGCAACGGCCGGGCGGATGGCGAAGTCTCTCGCGATGGCGATCCCGCTTACCCGACCCCGGCCCAGATCGCCGGCCACGCACTCAATTGCATCTTTCTGGATGGCCTCGCCGTCGACCTGGAGCGGCTGTCCCGCATCAACGACACGCTCGCGCGCATGTCGGTCGAGCAACGGCAATCGATGGGGCTCAGCATGCGGCCAATCGAAACGCTGATCATTTCGCCGAGCCAGCGTCTGGACCATATTGCTGCCAAGTACATGAGAACTTTGCCGTGGATGCTGAGAACCGTTCTGCGGGGCACAGGCGCCTACGGTCGGACAGGTTCAACGATTCTGACGTATCTCATGTTCGAGAGGCCGTATACTCGCGAGCTGATCGAACTGGGCCGTAAAGATGCCATGGCGCGACGCGGGGAAATCGAGGATTTCCTGAGGATTGCGCCGGAACTGAAGTCCGTTCCGAGCGGTCGATAGCGGAGAAATTTGTTTAAGAATCGCTGCTATCCCTTTAATTTTCTTCGTCGATTGCTACAATTCCCACAGCTTGTCAGGAATTTCCAAGGGTGTCCCCATGCGTTTTGGCCAAATCTTCGCGCTTGTCTTGAGTCTCATGTTCATCGCGGGCATGGCCAATCCGGTGCATGCCGCCTCATCGAGTCGTTCCAAGAACACCGAAAAAACCGTCAAAGCGAAGCCTTCCTCCAAGAAAGTGACCGCTAGCAAGGCGGTCTCGAAGAAAGCCACCACCAAGTCGCGCGCAGTGGCGCCTGCCAAAAAAGTTACCGCCAAGAAAGTTGTGAGCCGCGTCGAAGAACAGTTCGACAGAGACGGCAACCCGTTGCTGCGTTCCGCCGCTTTCATGGTGCAGGAGATCGATTCCGGCCGCGTGCTGTTGGAGAAAAATGCCAACAGTTCACTGCCGATTGCGTCCATTTCGAAGCTCATGACTGCCATGGTGGTGTTGGACGCCCACCTCGATCTAAACGAACAGATGCAGGTGTCCGAAGATGACGTCGATCGTTTGAAGAACACCAGTTCGCACCTGCCCGTGGGCACTGTGCTGAGCCGCGACGACATGTTGCGCCTGGCGTTGATGGCTTCCGAAAATCGTGCCGCCTCGGCTTTGTCGCGCTATTACCCGGGCGGCCATGGCGCATTCATCGCGGCGATGAACGAAAAGGCCCGCGTACTGGGGCTGAAGGAAACCCGCTTCGAAGACAGCATCGGCCTCAATAAGAACAACGTGTCGTCGGCACGAGATCTTGCCATTATCGTGGCAAACGCTGCCCGTTACCCGCTGATCCGCGAATTTACGACCACTGCCGAGCATACGGTGTCGCTCAATGGCCGCCCGCGTGTGTTCCACAACACCAATGTGCTGGTGCGCCAGGCGAACAACGACTGGCAGATCGGCCTGTCGAAGACCGGCTTCATTAATGAATCCGGCCGCTGCCTGGTGATGCAGGCCTGGTTCAGCAACAAGCCGGTGGCCATCGTGCTGCTCGACTCAAACGGTAGCTATACGCGCATCGGCGACGCCAACCGCATTCGCAAGTGGGTGGAAACCGCGCTGGGATCGCAGTCGCACGTCGCGACCCTGTCGCTGGGGGGTGACGCATCGAACTGAGCCGCGCGCGAACGCTGTTCAGACAAACGCCGCAACGTGAGTGCGGCGTTTTTGTTTGTGCAGCGGGTGTGAAAGCCGCGCGGGAGTTCAGCGGCGGGCGGAGGGCCCTACGTAGCCGAGGCCACGGGAGATTTCGAGCGCCGTGTCGCGCACGATGGGCGCCCAGTCCGGGTTGAAGCGTTCGGCGGGTGTAGAAAGAGACAATCCGGCCACCAATGTGCCCGAGTCGTCCCGAATGCCCGAGGCGATGCAGCGTACGCCCGCTTCGACTTCTTCCATGTCGTAGGCAATCTGGTGGCGACGCACGCGGTCGAGTTCCTGCTCCAGTGCCTTGACCTGTGTGATCGAGCCGGAGGTGTTGGCAGGCAGGCCGGTGCGCTGTGCGTATTCGCGCGTGGCTTCTACGCCTTGCTCGGCGAGGAACAACTTGCCCGTGGCGGTGGTGTGCAGTGGGCCGCGACCGCCGACGATGTGCACCACGCGGACGGCCGAGCGGCCACTGGAGGTGCGCTCGATGTACATGATTTCATCGTCGGCGCGTACCCCGAGGTTGACGCTCTCACCCGTCAGGGCATGCAGCCGCAGCATCGCGGGCATGGCGACTTCACGCACCGAAATGCGCGATTTGACGAGATTGCCCAGCTCCAGCAGGCGAATGCCGAGGCGGTAGTTGCCGCTGTCCGTGCGATCGGCGAAACCGCGCGCGCACATGGCGCCAAGGATGCGGTGCGCAGTCGACGGATGGAGTTCGGTGTCCAGCGCCAGTTGCTTGAGCGAGACCGATTCCGAGTGCGCAGCCAGCGCATCGATCAGGTTCATCATGCGGTCGATGACCTGGATCGAAGTGCGGTTTTCCTTGCTATCGGCGACTTCGGGATTCGGAGAGGAAGGCTGGCTTGTACCCATGCGTCAATCTTACTCGATAGAACCTGATTTCGCATGATGAAATATCGCCTGCCATGACGGCCGGTCGGACGCCGCCGCGATCGGGCGGCGTCGCGTCGTGCAAAGCTCAGGCGCGCTTGCGGAAGGTCTGCCACAAGCCGAATACACACAGTACGGTGAACGTCACCAAGCCCCATTCAGCCAGAGACAGGCCGAACATCTTCCAGTCGACCACCGAACAATCCCCCGAGCCCTGGAAAATACGCGGCAGCAGATCGGCCAGCGGGAACCGGCTGACCATGTACTCCAGGCCCGGACCGCAGGTCGATATGCTGGGCGGATTGTGTTGCAGCCAGGTCTGGCGCGCCGCCACGCCGCCGGCGGCGATGGCGCATGCCGCGAGCAGCAGCCCGTAGGCACGCGGACCCCAGCCTCGAGGATTCGGGTTATGCAGGCCGGCAATCAATGCCACCAGTCCGCAGGCCACCAGGCCGTAGCGTTGCAGGATGCACATTGGACAGGGCTCGATGCCCTCGACCAGTTGCAGATAGAAGGCGATGGCGAGCAGGACGGCGCAGCCGAAGAAGACGCTCAGGAAGAGAAACCGGTTGGACAGTCTGTTGATCATGGTCGCAGGTCGAAAAGAAGCGCTCGTTCGATCCGCTTTCGCCGGATCGGTTCAATCCGCGCGATTGTAGCGTCACGGGTTGATGACGGGTCTTGACCTGTCCGGCGGCGTCACGGATTGCGCCAGCGGCGACCACTTCAAAAAAAAACCGCAGCTCCCGGGGAGGAACTGCGGCAAGCGGAGAGAAAAACAGGAAATACAAGTACTACTACATGTACTGGAGGCCGGGCGGGGGCCCGACCTCGCGTACTCACTTGGCGGGCGGCGGCGGGGGCGGCAGCTCGCCACGTGGACCGCGCGGATGTTCTGCGCGGAACTTCTCGCGGGCGGCCTGGGCTTCTTCGCGCGAAACCTTGCCGTCCTTGTTGGTGTCGGCCGCGTCGAACATGGCATGCGCGCGGTCGGTCATCTGTTTGAGCGAAGCGTCCAGTTCGTCGCGCGTCACGACGCCGTCATGGTTGGCGTCGGCGTGATCGAAGAACGGGTCGCCGCGGCGGGGCGAACGCGGATGATGACGATCCTTGCGATCAGCGCGCGGCTGGGGCATGGCGTTGCGCAGCTCGTCCGGCGTCAGTTTGCCGTCCTTGTTGGCGTCGATCTGGTCGAAGCGTTGGGCCAGGCGAGGCATGCTCTTCTGGACCTCGGCGCGCGACAGGGCGCCATCGCCATCGGTGTCGGCAGCCTTGAAGCGCGCTTCGAAGCGCTGTTGCATGTTGGGCGCGGCGGCCGGCGCGGATTGCTGGGCGAAGGCCGGTGCAGCCGCCATGACGGCGACGAGTGCAGCAATCTTCATCAGACCGGTGGTACGAATCGATGTCATGTAATGACTCCTCGTTTGTGTGGAACTGAATGCAGCGGGCCGACCGGCCTTGGGGTTGGGGGCGTGGGGCCGGCCCGTCTGCATGGAGCTCATATTAGGGAGCGCCTGGACGAGCCTTGTGTCCCCTGCGAAAGGCTGTGTTTCAATTTGTTAGCCTTCTGCGAGCGTTCGCGGCCCGCTTGACGATGACATGCCGCGCCCGCGCGAAGTGCTCCAGGGAGTGCGATGCCGCCCGCCGGGGCAAGACCGGAACGCGTCGGCTGCGCGTTGCGCGTCGTCGATGATTCTGTCCCGTGATCGGCGCGAGCGGATAGAATCGCGCTCACTCTCCCCTTGCGTGCACACCAACGTCTTCCATGAAGCACGAACTCATTGCGGCCGTCGACCTCGGCTCGAACAGCTTCCGGCTGGTCATCGGCCGGACCGAGAAAGACCAGATCTATGAACTGGACAACCTGAAGGAGCCGGTGCGATTGGCGGCAGGGTTAGGGCCCGACCGCATGCTCGACGACGCGGCGCAGGACCGTGCTCTCGAAGCGCTGCGTCGGTTCAACGAACGCCTGCGCGGGTTCGAGCCCGAGTCTGTTCGTGCGGTGGCGACCAACACAGTGCGCGTGGCGAAGAACACGCCGCAGTTCCTGCTGCGCGCTGAAGAAGCGTTGGGTTTTCCGATCGAAGTGATCGCTGGCCGCGAGGAAGCGCGCCTGATCTATGTCGGCGTGGCGCACAGTCTGGCCGACCCCGGCCTGCAGCAATTGGTCGTGGACATCGGCGGTGGTTCCACCGAGTTCATCATCGGCCGCAACTTCGAACCGCTGCAGCTCGAATCGCTGTACATGGGCTGCGTCAGCCACAGTCTGCGTTACTTCCCCGACGGCACGATCACGCGTGCCGGCATGAAAGAATCCGAACTCGCAGCAAGGCACGAGATGCAGGCCATCGTGCAGGCCTACCGCAACACGGGCTGGGAACAGGCCGTCGGCTCGTCCGGCTCGGCCAAGGCCATCTGCGACGTGCTCGAATTGAATGGTCTGTCGCCCATGGGCATTACGCGCGACGGACTCGAAAAACTCCGTCACCTCATGCTCAAGGCGGGTCATGTCGACCGGCTCGAACTCGAAGGGCTGAAGTCGGATCGCCTGCCTGTGTTCGGCGGTGGTTTCGCCATCATGTACGCCTTGTTCAAGGAGCTGGACCTGGACCATATGGTGTTCTCCGACGGCGCCCTGCGGCTGGGCGTGCTGTATGACCTGCTTGGACGCTATCACCGGCACGATCTGCGCGACGCGACAGTGCAGGCCTTTCTGCGTCGCTACCAGGTCGACCTCGAACAAGCGCAGCGCGTGGCCGAAACAGCGGTGGGTTTTCTTGAGCAGGTCTCGCCCCATTGCGAGGATCAGGACGACAACGATCGCCGTTTCCTCGTCTGGGCCGCGCTTCTGCATGAGATCGGTCTGTCCGTGGCGCATTCGAGTTACCACAAGCACACCGCCTACATTCTCGCCAACGCCGACATGCCGGGCTTCTCGCGCATGGATCAGGCGCGTCTCGCACGGTTGGCACTGGCGCACCGCGGCAAGCTCGAACGCGTGCAGGGCACCGGTGCGGATGACACGGATTGGTTGCTGATTCTGTGCCTGCGTCTGGCGGTCATCGTCCATCGCTCGCGCGATGCCGTCGTCAAGCCGGCATTGCGGCTCACGCATGACAAACGCGGCTATACCGCCGTGGCGGCATCCAGTTGGCTTCATGCGTCGGCGCTCACGGCCGCCGGCCTGCAGGAAGAAGAGCAACAGTGGGCGCGACTGGGCAAGGTGTTCCGCGTGCGCACCGAACGCAGCCCGGCCACCACCCAGGTGGCGGAATAAGGCATGTCGCGGGCCGGCCCCAATACCGCGCTGACGCAGCATCCGCCCCGCATCGAGCACGTCGCCGAGCGCTACGTGCTCAGCGGCGACTGGAGTCTTGCTGCGCTGCGCCGTCGCCTCGTTCCCATCCGTCACCGGCTTGAAGAGGCCCGCGGAGCGCAGGTCTGGGACCTCACCGACATTACCCGGCTCGACTCCTTCGGCGCGCTGTTGTTGTGGCGCACGTGGGGCCTTGCCGAACCCGAAGCGGCTGTCATTCCCGATCGTCTGCGCGACGCGTTCGACCGTATTCGCGCCGCCGCCGCGCTTCCCATCGAAAAGCCTCGTCGCGACTGGCTGGCTCCGCTTGCGCGCATCGGTCGGGCGGTGATCGGTGCGTTCGATCATGCGGTTGGTGTGGTCGAGTTGCTCGGTCGCGTGTCGATCGAGCTGGCCATGCTGTTGCGCAATCCGTCGCAGATTCCGTGGCTGGAGATCTCCGCCGCGCTCTACAAGACGGGCGTGCGCGCGATGCCGATTTCCGCGCTGCTCGGTTTTCTCATCGGCGTGGTGCTGTGTTACCTGTCGGCGCTGCAGTTGCAGAATTTCGGCGCCGATGCCTTCATCGTGAACATCCTCGGCATCGGCATCATCCGCGAGCTCGGGCCGATGCTGGTGAGCGTGCTGGTGGCGGGGCGTTCCGGCTCGGCCATCACCGCGCAACTGGGTGTCATGCGCGTCACCGAAGAAATCGATGCGCTCGCCACCATGGGAATCTCGCGCTACCAGCGGCTGGTGCTCCCCAAAGTGCTGGCGCTCGCTTTTGCCATGCCATTGCTGGTGTTGTGGACTTCGGCGGCGGGTCTCATCGGCGGCATGGTCGTGGCCGACCTGCAGATGAACCTCGACTACCGCTACTTCATCACCACACTGCCGCGGGTCGTGCAGGTGGCCAACGTGTGGATCGGGCTTGGCAAGGGCGTGATCTTCGGCGTGACCATCGCGATCATCGCGTGCCATTACGGCCTGCGTGTGAAGCCGAATACCGAGAGCCTGTCATCGAACACGACGGCGGCCGTGGTCGCGGCGATTACCGCCGTCATTGTGCTCGACGCCTTGCTCGCGATCGCAACACGTTCGATCGGAGTCGTCGCGCGATGAGTGCCGTCATCGACATGCGGGGCATCCGTACGCTGTTCGGCAACAACGTCGTGCATGACAACATCAACCTGCGCGTCGAACGTGGCGATCTGTTGGCGCTGGTCGGCGGATCGGGTTCCGGCAAGACCACGTTGCTGCGCCAGATGGCTGCCCTGATGGCGCCGAGCTCGGGCCGCGTGATGTTGTTCGGCGAACCCATCATGTCGGGCGATCGGGCAACGCGCATGGCGCGTCGACGCCGCTTCGGCATGATGTTCCAGCAAGGCGCGCTGTTCTCGGCCTTCACCGTTTTCGAGAACGTCGCGTTCCCGCTGCGCGAACTGGGGCGCCTGACGCCCGAGGAAATCCACGCCCTGGTGATGAGCCGGCTGGCGCTGGTGGAACTGACCCCCGACCACGCTCGGCTCATGCCAGCAGAGCTTTCCGGTGGCATGATCAAGCGCGTGGCGCTGGCTCGCGCGCTGGCGCTGGAACCGGAATTGCTGCTGCTGGACGAACCCACGGCGGGGCTCGACCCGGACCGCAGCGCAGCTTTCGTGCGGCTGGTGCGCTCGCTGCACCAGCAACTCGGGCTGACCGTGGTGTTCGTCACGCACGATCTGGACACGCTGGCCGCGCTGTCCAATCGCGTTGCCGTGCTGGCCGAACGCCGTATACTCGCCTGCGACACGCTGGACGCCGTCATGCGGGTAGATCACCCGTTCATCAGGCGCTTCTTTCGCTTGTTGCGAAGCAGCGAATCAGCAATCGACTCAACGATGGACACCGAATAAGGGCGCGCGCCGCGTCGCCCGGAGAACTGGAAGAACATGGAGAATCGCGCCCACGCGCTCGTCGTCGGCTTGTTTGCGGTGCTGCTGTGCGCAGCGCTGGCCGTCACGCTGTGGTGGTTTGCCGGCAGTGGCGAGGAATTCAAGCACTACGAGCTGGTCAGCACGCACACCGTCACGGGGCTGAACCCGCAGGCGGCGGTGCGCTATCGCGGCGTGCGCGTCGGGCGGGTGATGGACGTTGAGCTCGACGAGAACGACCCGCAGCGCGTCATCGTCACCATCCGCGTGCGCAGCGATATCCCCATCACGCGCGATACGCGCGCCACGCTCAACGCGCAGGGCATCACGGGGACTTCATACGTGTTGCTCGACGACGACGGCAAGGACCCGCGTCCCATTGAAGCCGCTGCCGGACAGTTGCCGCGCATCCCGCTTTCGCCCGGTCTGCTCGACCAGGCATCGAGCGCCGGGCGCGACATCATCGCGCGTCTGCAGGATGCCTCCATCCGGCTCGAAAAACTGCTGTCGGAAAAGAACCTCAACAACATCGACGCCACGCTCAACAACGTGGCACAGGCCACCGCGCATCTGAACGACACGCTCGCGCAGGCGCCGCAACTGGTGGCCGACCTGCGCCGCTTCACCTCACAACAGAACGCCGAACAGTTGTCGTCGGCCATCACCGACCTGCGCCGTGCCAGCGCGCAGATCGGCCCGGCCATCGACAACTGGAACCAGACGCTGGGCCGCGTGCGCGCGGCTGGCGACCGCATCGACCGACTGGGCGGAGACTTGCAGACCAGCCTGACCGGCGAGACGTTGCCGCGCGTCAATGAGCTGGTGTCCGAACTGCAGACCACGGCCTCGCAACTGAACCGGGTGCTCGACGACATGTCGCGCTCGCCCCAGATGCTGCTGACTGGCCGGCAGGCGATCGTGCCCGGTCCGGGCGAAACCAACCAGGGGCCTGTCCAGAGATGATCCGCATGCCGCGCACTGTCGCGACGTTCGTTGCTGTTGCCGCTTTGTCCGCCTGTACGGTGCTGCCGGAGGCCGCGCCCCGTGTCATCGAACACGATCTCGGCGCCCCGTTCGCCGTGGGCGCTGCACGCAGCCCCGTAGCGTTGCGCGCACTGAATGTCACCGCGCAGCCGATGATCGCAGGCGTGACCATGTTCTACCGTGACGCCCGAGAGCCGACGCGGCGCGGCGCCTTTGCGTTCAACCGCTGGTCGGCGCCGCCCGCAGCCATGGTCGACGCCGCGCTCAACCGGCTGCTCGCTGTCGATGGCGGTGGCCGCTGTCGGCTGCAGGTGACGCTCGGCGAATTCATCATTGACGTGGACGCCGCCGGCAAAGGGCAGGCCATGCTGTCCGCCAATCTGCGGCTGGCGGGCGATCCAGCAGCCAACGCGCAGACGATCATCGACATCGCCGTGCCGATGACCCGGGTCGATGCGGCCACGGGTGCGGCCGCCATGCGGCAGGCCGTCAACCAGTTGGGCGCCGACTCCGCGGCCTGGCTCGCGTCCGACGCCGCGCGCAGTTGCCGCGGCTGATCCGCGCGTTGCCTTGCGAGCGCCGGGAACGGCGCTTGCCGCCTCATGGTCGTCCTTGTCCGCGCGTAAGCGCGGGCACCGCTAGAATGAGGCCGTCATGTTGATCGACACCCACATTCATCTCGACGCTGACGAATTCGACGCCGACCGCGACGCGGTCGTCGCGCGTGCGCGCGAAGCCGGTGTCGGGCGCTTTGTGATTCCGGCCGTCGACGTGCGCAACTTCGATCGCGTGCGAGAGCTCGCCACGGCCTTGCCGGGCAGCGCATGGGCGGCCGGTATCCACCCTTTGTTCGTCGACGGTTCGAAGGCGTCGGACATCGCAACGCTGCGCGCGCGCCTGGCCGAAGGCGGCGCCTGCGCGGTGGGCGAGATCGGGCTGGATGGCTACGTGGAGGACGCGGACCCTGTCCGGCAGGACTGGTTTTTCGTCGAACAGCTCAAGCTGGCGCGGGAGTTCGACCTGCCCGTGATCGTGCACGTGCGCCGTGCGCAGGACCGCGTGCTCAAGTATCTGCGCCGCTACCGACCGCGTGGCGGCATTGCCCATGCCTTTAACGGCAGCCGCCAGCAGGCGGACGTTTTCATGTCGCTGGGCTTCAAGCTCGGATTCGGCGGAGCCATGACCTACAGCGGTTCGACGCGCATCCGAGAACTTGCGCGCACCATTCCAATCGAACACATCGTTCTCGAATCGGATGCCCCGGACATTCCGCCCGCCTGGGTGGGCAAGGGGCGCAACGAGCCGGTCTTCGTGGCACGTTTCGCGGCAGTACTGGCCGAGTTGCGCGAGATGGGAGAGAACGGAGCCGATGAAGTGGCGCGGGCCACGACAGCCAATGCCCGTGCCGTGCTGCAACTGTAGCGAAGACAAGCATTGCCGGGTGCGCGGCAAGCATGCCCGGTCACCAACCCCAACGTGTCAAGGAGCCGGATGATGCAGAAGCAGGACCACACCTCTCGCCCGATCAGCCGCGAAATCATCGAGCTGTACGACGAATACACCCATGCGCCACTGCCGCGGCGCGATTTCATTCAACGGCTGGCCATGATCACTGGCAGCGTGTCGGCCGCCTACGCAGTCTTGCCGTTTCTCGAGAACAACTACGCCCAGGCGCAGATCGTGCCGGCCAACGACGACCGTCTGGTCACCGGCAAGGTGACCTACCCGGCGGGGCAGGGGCAGCAGGGCACGGTGCATGCCTACCAGGTCTATCCAAAGAATGCCTCCGGCAAGCTGCCCGCCGTGGTGGTGATCCACGAGAACCGCGGGTTGAATCCGCACATCGAAGATGTCGCCCGTCGCCTGGCGCTCGAAGGCTATCTGGTGATCGCGCCGGACTTCCTCAGCCTGGATGGCGGCACGCCGACGGACGAGGATCAGGCCCGTGCGATGTTCAGCAAGCTGGACATGAAGAAGGCGCTGATCATCGGCGAGGCCTCGGTGCGATACCTCAAGCAGAATCAGCGCGGCACCGGCAAGGTCGGCGTGGTGGGCTTCTGCTGGGGAGGCGGCATGACCAACCAGTTGGCGGTCAACGTGCCCGATCTCGATGCGGCCGTCGCCTACTACGGCCCGCAGCCCAAGTCGCCGGAAGAGATCGCACGCATCAAGGCGCCGCTGCTGCTTCACTACGGTGGCCTGGACAAGAACATCAATCCGGGCATTCCGGCCTATGAGAAGGAGCTCAAGGCGCATCACAAGGAGTACCAGGTCTACATCTACGAAGGCGCCGATCACGGCTTCAACAACGATACGGGCGCGGCGCGCTACAACGAGGCCGCTGCCAAGCTGGCGTGGTCGCGGACGGTGGACTTCCTCAACAAGCATCTGGGATCGGCCTGAGCGGTTTTGCGGCAAAAAAAAAAA
>NZ_JBGVSA010000041.1:0-7641 GCF_041807905.1 Uliginosibacterium sp. sgz301328 | reverse complement strand
CTTGTTTTCGTTTTTTGCCTTGCTGCCGTTGCGGCGTCGCGTGGCGATGCTGGTAGCACCGGCCGGGCGTTCTTCGATATTGCGCGATTGGCGGTACTGCCCGATGCGCGCCAGCAGTGCGTCGAACACTTCGCGCTGGTGGTCGCTCATGTCGAACGACGCGATCCGCGGATCCGCGGCGAGCTTTTCGAAGAACATGACATAGCGTTCGCGCTCATCGTCGTCGTGCAACAGTTGCGGCAGGGTGGAGACTGCTTCCTGCGGTGCATAGCGGACGATGATGTCTTGTTCGCCACGAATGCGGCGGCGCTCGTCGGGCGGGATTTCACGGCCCACGATCTCGGTGTAGTCCTTGAGGATGTCCGACAGCGTGTGCAGTTCGGCCAGCGGCATGGGGTTCTGCGGCTCGGCCATGAGCGAGGCCGTGCGCGCGATGGCTTCGATCAGCCCGCCACGGGTCATCGAGGCCAGCGCGTCGCGCACCACCGGCAACTGGCGCGGGTCGGACGCGGCTGGCGTCGTCTGTGGCAGGGCGGACGTGGCCTCCTGGTGGGTCATCGCGTAGATCGGGCCGAAGATGTTGAAGAACGAGTGTTCCGACCAGGCGTCCCGAAGATCGCGATACAGATCCCAGCCGGCGCTGATCATGTCCGACATGTAGTGCTCGACCCGGTACGGCACACTGTCGGTGTCGGCCTTCACGCGGTTCTGGCGTGCGAGATCGGCGGCCGCGGGCAGCCAGTCGAGCCACGGATTGAGACCCGATATCGACCAGTGCTGCACGCGTAATGGATGCATCTGACGGGCCAGGCGGGCCGTGGTGTCGTTGGACAGTGCCTGCACGATCGGACGCGCAAAGAGCTCATAGGCGCGCTGGTTCATCTCAGACACTGCGCCCACGGCTTCGAAGGCCTTTTCATCGACGCGTTCGAAACGATTGAGTTTGCCGGCAACTTCTTCGAGTTCGCGCTCCTGGAATTCGACGCGATAGGTCGTTTCGCCGTCGGCGCCGACCTCGTCGATGATGTTCATCGCGTACAGGCCCGGGGGCAGCGCTTCGATCGAATCCAGCACCGAGACCAGTTCGCGGTATTCACGCTTGGCGACCTTGCCCGAGACGAAAATCCCCAGGTGGCCGCTGTCCGGATGGAGCAGTCCAACGATTACCTGGCCACGCGCCTTGATTTCTTCGGTTGATTTGTAGGTGTCCGCGACCCAGTTGAAAGCCTGCTGGGGCGGCGTGATGTTGTCGCCCATCGAAGCGAACATGACGATCGGCGAGCGCAGTTCGCGCAGGTCCATGAACTGCCCCTGCGGCGAGCGCACGCCTTCGCGCCACAGTGTGTTGCCGACGAACAGGTTGCGGACGATCCATTCGATTTCCGCCGTGTTCATCAGGAAATAGCCGCCCCACCAACGTTCGAATTCGAGGAAGCGGGGCGGTTCGGTATCGATGCGGGAATAGAGCGTGTAGTACTTGTCCCAGAATGTGTTGCCCGGGTTGAGATTCTCGAAGTTGTACACCAGCCAGGCGCCGTCGAATTTCCCGTTGCCGGCGTCGGCGGTGGCCGATGCCAGCCAGGTACCACCCAGGAGGCCGCCCGAGTAACGCATCGGATTGTTGCCTTCGCCCTCGGTCCAGGCGCCGCCCCAGTACGACATGGGGGCGCCGGCGATGACGATCGGCCCCATCTCGTCCGGATTGGAGGCCGCCAGCATCATCGCTGCCCAGCCACCCTGGCAGTTGCCGACGATGACCGGCTTGGCGCTGTCCGGATGCAGTTCGCGCACTTTGTGAACGAACTGTTCCTCGGCCGCGCACACGTCCATCAGCGTCTGGCCGGGTTCAGGGTTGGGGAAGAAGATGACGAAATACACCGGGTGGCCGGCGCGCAGCGCCATGCCCACTTGTGAATCGTCCTTGAAGCCGCCGATGCCCGGGCCGTGGCCGGCACGCGGATCGATGATCATGTAGGGGCGCTTCTTGGCGTCGACCGTCACGCCTTCGGGCGGGACGATGCGTACCAGCGCGTAATTGACCGGCTGATCGAAATGACGCGCGTCGAGCACCATTTCGTACTTGAAGTGAAGGACCGGCGGCGTGCCTTCGCGCACGTGTTCCAGATAGTTGTCGCCGCGCTGACGCAGCGTGTCCCAGAACAGTACGCTGCGCTGGGCGCTGTCGGCGAGGTAGTTTGCTCCTTGCTGCCACCATTCCCATGGCCAGACAGGCTTGGCCGACTCCGTGAGGGCCGAGGCCACTTGGGCGCATCGTTCGCGATAACGCTCGAAAGCGTCGTTGCTGCGGCGCTGCATGATCTTGTTGACCGCCGTCCGCTGTGCATAGATTTGCGAGACGCGGGTCGGAATATCATCCATGGGAGCTCTCCGTGTGTGATCAGCAATCTTTCAAGATAGCTCCTTTTATAGACCGCTTTGCTGCATTGCGGGATAAATTTCCGTGAAACGCTCATCCTGGCCGTGCTCCCGCTAGTCGGCCTCCCGCTCTCGTGGCTGCGGGCTGCCCGTGATGAGCCGCGCGCCGCGTTTGTAGGTCAGGAACGACCATAGCCAGTTGAACATCACGGCCACCCGGTTGCGGAAACCGATGAGAAAAAAGATGTGCACGAAGCCCCATAGCCACCAGGCGATCGGGCCGCTGATCCGCATCCAACCGAAATCCGCCACGGCCGCGCGGCGCCCGATGGTCGCCAGGTTGCCCCAGTTGCGATAACGGAATGCGGCCGGGGGGCGACGCTGTTCCAGTTGAGCCTTGATGACCCGCGCCACATACGCACCGGCCTGCTTGGCGGCGGGCGCCACTCCCGGCACCGCAACACCGGCCGCATCGGTGAGTTGCGCGGCGTCGCCAATGACGAAGATCTCCGGATGTCCGGCAACGCTGAAGTCCCCTTCGACCTTGACGCGTCCGGCTCGGTCCGCCGGCACGCCCAGCCATTCGGCGACGGGTGAGGCCTGCACGCCGGCGCCCCAGATGACGGTCCCCGCGTGGATACGCTCGCCATTGACGACGACGCCGTCGGCATCGCTCTCCGTCACGCGCGCTTCAGTGCGCACGTCGACGCCGAGGTTTTCCAATGCATAGACAGCACGTGCGGAAAGGTCATCGGGAAAGGTCGTCAGAATGCGTGGCCCGGCTTCCACGAGAATGATGCGAGCCTGACGCGGATCGATATGGCGGAAGTCGGTGGCCAGCGCACGCCGCGCCAGTTCGGCGACTGCCCCGGCCATTTCGACGCCGGTCGGTCCGCCGCCCACGATGACGATGGTCAGCAGTCGCTGGCGCTCTTCTTCGTCGGTGCTCATCTCTGCGCGCTCGAAAGCCACCAGCAGGCGGTGCCGGATGGCGGTTGCGTCCTCGATGGTCTTCAGGCCTGGCGCGTTGGTCTCCCATTCGCTGTGGCCGAAATAGGCGTGGCGCGCGCCGGTGGCCAGAATCAGGTAGTCATATGGCAAGCGCTGGCCGGCGGTATCGGCGACGACGCGTTCGGCCGTATTGACGGCAGCAATTTCGCCCATGACGACAGTGGCATTGCGCTGGTCGGACAGAATGCTGCGGATCGGTGCGGCGATGTCGGCCGGCGACAGGCCCGCGGTGGCGACCTGGTAGAGCAGAGGCTGGAACAGATGATGGTTGCGTCGATCGACGATCACCACGTCGACCGGCGCGTCAGCCAGGGCGCGGGCGGCGGACAGGCCGCCGAATCCAGCCCCGACGATGACGACACGGGCGGCATAGGCCATGGGGTGTGCTCCCTCGTTTCAAGTCATTGAGCTCGTGGACGGCAAGACACGCTCCCGCGGCCTATGTTCCAGTCAGGCACGGCGCAGCTGGATGTGATCGCGCACCATCTGGCGACACAGTGGGCGGAACGAATTGTCTTCGGCGGCCGATTTGCCGATCCACAGTCGCACGATGCCGTACATGAACGCGTGGGTGTCGAGCGCGGCGGCGACGGGGTCGACGCCACCCCGCATGCTGCCATGCTCGATGGCGCGGGCGTAGGCGTGTTCCAGCCGTTGGTGCTTGTCATGCGTACGTTCGAAGGCGCACTGGAGGAGTACGCCGAACTCGCCGACGTACTCGCATTTGTTCATCAGCACTTCAAAGGTCTGGCGCATCACCGGGTCCGCTTCGAGCCGGTCGATGTGCATGAGAAGGAAGGATTCGATCGCCGTCAGCGGGTCACGGCCATCTTCCACCTGCAGGGTGTCCTGCAACTCTTCGATGAGCGGCATGAGCACATCGTCCCGCAGCGCCACCATGAGGTCCAGCTTGTTGGCGAAATGCCAATAGACTGCGCCGCGGGTTACGCCAGCGGCATGCGCAATCTGCTCAAGCGTCGTACGGGTCACGCCGTGCTCTGCAAACATGTCGCGCGCCGCGGCGATGATGTCCTGTCGGGTCTTCTCGGTTTCGACCTTGGTTTTTCTGACCATTTTCTAAAATTTCTGTTGAACCATACATGCGTGAATGTTTATTATGGCGCACTCGTAAAGAAATCAAAAATCGCACCCCCATGTGTCAAACTTCTGCGGTTTCGCGCTTGCATCGCGAGATGCACGCCTTGTCACCTCATTCCCCCGTCAATACACGTTCCAGTTTGCTAAGGAGTTCCCGGATGTTGTCCCACGGTATTGCTTCCGCGCGCAGCCAGAGTGGGCGCGCCATTCGTCCATTGGTACTGGGCATCCTCAGCGCCGCCGTACTGGCTGCCTGCTCGGGCAAGGACCAGGGCCAGCAAGGGGCCGGTGCCAATCAGCTCATGCCGGTGGGTTTCATCGAAGCCAAGCCGACGACCGAGCCGGTTTTCGTGGAAGCGGTGGGCCAGACTGAAGGCAGCCGCGAGGTGGAGGTGCGCGCCCGCGTGGGCGGCATCCTGGAAAAGCGCCTGTATGAAGAAGGCAACTCGGTGAAGGCCGGCCAGCCGCTGTTCCTGCTCGATCGGGCGCAACCCGAGGCAGCCTTGCAGAACGCCCGCGCAGCGGTTGCCGAAGCGCAATCGCGCCTCGATCAGGCCACGCGCGAGGTTGATCGCAACAAGGGCCTGGCGGCGCAGGACGCGGTCAGCCGCAAGGATCTGGATGACGCCCTGTCGGCGCAGGCCGCGGCCAAGGCGCAACTGCAGGCGGCACAAGCGACTGCCAGCAATGCGTCGTTGAACGTGGGTTACACCGAAGTGATCGCGCCGGTCTCCGGCATCAGCGGCCGCGCGCTGCGCAATGAAGGCAACCTGATTTCCATCGGCGACGAACTGACCACCGTCATCCAGGCCGATCCGATCAAGGTGCGCTTTGGCCTTTCGGCCACCGACCAGGCCAATGCCCCGGGCGGCAGGATCGACTGGCGCAGTGTGCAGGCCGTCGAGCTGGTGCTGCCCGACGGCACCAAGTACAACACGCGCGGCACGCTGGACTTCGCTGCCACGCAGATCGACCCGAGGCTGGGTACGCGTTCGATGCGCGCGGTCTTCTCCAATCCGAGAACCGAAGTGCTGCCGGGACAGTTCGTGAAGGTGCGCCTGCAGGTCGGCACCAAGAGCGATGTCTTCCGCGTGCCGCAGGCTGCGGTATTGCAGACCGACCAGGCGTTCCTCGTCATGGTCGCGACCAAGAACGACAAAGGCCTGGACGTGGTCGCGCCCCGCCCGGTGCAGCCGGGGCCGTGGGACGGCAAGGATTGGCTGCTCTATGGCGGCCTTCAACCGGGTGACCGCGTGCTGGTCGACAACCTGATCAAGCTGCGTCCCGGCATGCCGATCCAGCCGGTGCCGGCCGGTGCGGCGCCTGGCGCTGCAGGCGGTGCAGCCCCAGGCGGACAGGGGGGCGCGCCCGCCGCGAAACCCGCAGCCAGTGCTCCGGCAGCCAACAGCGCATCCGCCGCTTCGAAGTAAGGGGGCGCTGATCCATGTTCGCTCAGTTCTTTATCCGACGGCCCATTTTTGCCACTGTCATCTCGCTCGTGATCGTGATCGCGGGCCTGGTGGCGGCAAAAGTGCTGCCGATTTCGCAATACCCCGAGATCTCACCGCCTACGGTGTCGATCACCACGAACTATCCCGGCGCCAGCGCCGAGACCCTGGCCCGTACTGTCGCCGCGCCGATCGAGCAACAGCTCAACGGTGTGGAGGGGCTGCTGTATTACACGTCCAACGCGAGTTCGTCGGGACAACTGACGATCACTGCGACCTTCGAACTCGGCATCGACGCCGACCAGGCCGCCGTTAACGTCAACAACAAGGTCAACGCGGTGCTGCCGCGTCTGCCTACCGACGTGCGGACCAACGGCGTGGTGGTGCAGAAGCGTTCGAACGACATCCTGATGCTGGTGTCCTTCGCGTCGCCCGACAAGTCGCGCGACACGTTGTTCATGTCGAACTACGCCAGTATCAACATCGTCGATGACATCAAGCGCACGCCGGGCGTGGGCGATGTGACGGTGTTCGGCCAGGACTACGCCATCCGCGTGTGGCTGCGCCCGGACAAGATGGCGCAGTTGGGCGTGACGACCACCGATGTCGCGGCGGCGATCGCGGCGCAGAACTTCCAGTATGCGGCCGGCAAGATCGGCGCAGCCCCCATCGGCGACGACCAGCAGATCGTCTACACGGTGACGGCACGCGGCCGACTGATCGATCCGGAACAGTTCGCCAACATCATCGTTCGCGCCGGCGGTACAGACGGTTTCCTGCGCATCCGCGACATCGCGCGCGTGGAACTCGGCGGCAAGGACTACAACGTCGAAACGCGCCTGGACGGTGCGCCGGCGGTGGGTCTGGCGATCTACCTGCAGTCCGGTGCCAACGCACTGGCGACGGCCGAAGCCGTCAAGGCCCGCATGGCCGAGTTCTCGAAGACGCTGCCCAAGGGCATGGAGTACGGCATTCCGTACGACACGACCGACTTCGTGAAGGCCTCCATCACCGAAGTGACGCACACGCTGTTCGAAGCGGCGATCCTGGTGATCGCGGTGGTGTTCATCTTCCTGCAGAACTGGCGTGCGACGCTGATCCCGATCCTGGCCGTGCCGGTGTCGCTGATCGGCGCGTTCGCAGGTCTGTGGCTGTTCGGTTTCTCGATCAACACGCTGACCTTGTTCGCCATGGTGCTGGCCATCGGTATCGTGGTTGACGATGCGATCGTGGTGCTGGAGAACGTCGAACGCTTGATGAGCGAAGAAGGCCTGTCGCCGCGCGAAGCTGCCAAGGAGGCCATGCGCGAGGTATCCGGCGCGGTCGTGGCAATCGTGCTGGTGCTGTGCGCGGTGTTCGTGCCGGTGGCGTTCCTCGGCGGTATCGCCGGTACGCTGTACCAGCAGTTCGCGGTGACGGTGGCCGTGTCGGTGGTGTTCTCCGGCATCGTGGCGCTGACGCTCACGCCGGCCTTGTGCGCGATCCTGCTCAAGCCGACGCATGGCAAGCCGAACGCATTCTTCCGTGCCTTCAATACCGGCTTCTCCAAGGCAACCAACGGCTACCTCTATGCCGTGGGCAAGGCGCTGCACCATCGCATCATCTCGGCGGTGCTGTTCCTGGGCGTGATTGCCGTGGCGGTGCTGATGTTCATGCGCATTCCGACCAGCTTCGTGCCGTCGGAAGACCAGGGCTACGTGTTCGGCGC
>NZ_JBGVSA010000040.1:0-23729 GCF_041807905.1 Uliginosibacterium sp. sgz301328 | reverse complement strand
GCGAACCTCGACAGGATGAAGGCCGACCCGCGCTTCCAGAACTGCCCACCGGCACAGAAGCGCATCGCCTGCCAGGAAGTGAACCTCATGTGGGCGGGGCACAACGCCTGGGCACGCGCATTCGAGACCGCGCAGAAGAAAGTGGCTGGCGTGGAAGGGCAGATGGCGCTCGCGCAAGCCGATCTGGAAAGCTGCACATCACCCGACAAACCCGTGCCGCCCCCCCCGCCGCAAGTGCTGCCGCCGGTGATCAACCTCGGGGCGGATGCGCTCTTCAAGTTCGACAAGAGTGGCGCGGCCGACATGTTGCCTGAGGGGCGCGCCAAGCTCGACGCACTGGCCGAGACCTTGCAGAAAGTGAAGACCGTCAAGGCGCTGAGCATCGTCGGCCACACCGACCGGCTGGGCACGGACGCCTACAACGCTGCTCTGTCGCAGCGCCGCGCGGACACCGTGATGGCCTACCTCAAGGCGCGCGGCGTGACGCAGCCGATGCGCGCCCAGGGCGTGGGCAGCGGCGCGCCCCTGGTGCAATGTCCGGGGCCGGCGAGCAATGCCGTCAAGGCGTGTCTGCAACCGAACCGGCGCGTGGAGATCCGCGTGGAGCAGTGAGGTGCGGGGCGGGTGCCGCCAGCATGACGGCGCCCGATCGGCGAAGGAGAACGCATGACACATCGTCTGACGACAATCGTCGCCGCATGCAGTACGTGGCGCGGCGCGCAGATCGCTGGATGGCTGCGCGACGGGATGGAGGCGGAGGCCTTGTGCACGGACATCGCCGAGCTTGTCGACGCCGTGCTCGCGCATGCGCCGGATGTGGTGGTCGTGGACATCGACGCCTGTCGCGTGCGGCGCCGAGTCATCGAAGACATCGCTTCTGTCCCGGCGCGTTGGGAGCATGCCGAACTCATTGCGCTGGTGCCGCCGTTGTATTTCACGCAGACCTGGACGATGCCGCGCATTGCGGCGCACGCGGTATTGGTGAGGCAGTCGTCGCAGGATGTCCTGTGCCGGGCGGTGAATGATCGAGTCAGGCGGCTGCGCTGAGGCGCCGGCCGTGCTGCGTCTCCGTTCGCCTTGGAGATGCCGCATGGACGCGATGCATTGATCCGCGCGGCGCTCTGCTAGACCCCGCGCGAGAGGGGAAAGGGAGGAAGACATGGATCGTCCGATCAGGGTGGCGCTGATGGGAGACAGACCGCTCTTCTCCACTGCGATGGCGGACATTCTCGGGGCGCAAGCCGGGATCAAGGTTGTCGCGGATATCGGTCTGGATGGGGACGTGGACGGTCTCCAACGTGCGGCGCCGGACATCGTGCTCATTCATTTCGGCACCGCCGTGCCGCCGCTTGAAACGGTCAAGGCCATCATTTCGCGCCTCGCCGCGTTCAACACGACGAAGACAGTCGTCGTCGTTCCGAAAGCGCTGTCGATTTCCGTGAACCGCATCCGCAAGGCCAATGCCACCGCTTTCGTCGAAGACGAGACGCTGTTCACCAGCGCCTCGGCGATCATCCACGCGGTCATGGATGGGTATGTCTGTTACCCCGCCGCCCCCGACGATCCGCTGCCGACGCTGTCCGAATCCGACTTGAGGGTATTCCTGGGTCTGGCCCGCGGGATGAGCGTAAAGGACATGGCCAAGACCATGGACGTCAGCGTCAGCACGATACGTACCCGCAAATCGAATGTCATGCGGGCGCTCGGTTGCACGGACGTGATCGAACTCATCGAGCTGGCCGAGGCGTTGTACTGCGACTGAAGCGCGTCGTTCGCTGTTGTACCGGCAGGGCGCGCAATGATCTGGACGCCTGGTCTCCAGCGGGATGCCGTTCGTCGTGGCCTCTGTGCGACAAGGCGCAGCTCTGTTCGAGATGCGCCTTGTTTCGCCTCACATGGCGCCGTCGCCGAGGACAATGCCTTCGCGCCGAGGGTCGAC
Source organism: Uliginosibacterium sp. sgz301328 (assembly GCF_041807905.1). NCBI lineage: Bacteria > Pseudomonadati > Pseudomonadota > Betaproteobacteria > Rhodocyclales > Zoogloeaceae > Uliginosibacterium > Uliginosibacterium sp. sgz301328. The sequence goes on along the minus strand of NZ_JBGVSA010000040.1, from coordinate 21,790 downwards.
CCCGCCTTCCAGTTGGGTCTGGCCGTTCCGGGTGACGCGCATGATGGTCGATACCCCGCTGGACTGGGCGCCATTGGACACCGTGTGGCCCTTTGCCCGCAGGCCGGCAATGAGCGCACTCAGATCGAGCGAGGTATTCGAGCCGTCCACGTTGGTGGTGGCGCTGTTGGCGGCGCCGAAGTTCACCAGCGAGGTGGCCTGCTGCGCATCGAGCCCCCAGTCGATCGCGCCCACCACCGTCTTGAGCACGTACTGGATGATGGTGGCGCCGCCGGGCGAGCCCGTGGCCATGAAGAAGTCCCCGGGTTGCGTGCCCCTGAAAACCAGGGTCGGTGCCATCGTGCTGCGTGGACGCTTGCCGGAGGCCACGCGGTTGGCCACCAGTGCGCCTGTACTGTCGGTCGGCTGCGCGGAGAAGTCTGTGAGCTGGTTGGTGAGCAAGAAGCCATCCACCATGTGGAACGAGCCCATGCTCGATTCGACCGTCGTGGTCATCGAGACGACGTTGCCGTAGGCGTCAACAATGGAGAAATGCGTGGTGCCATGCTCGACGGTTTTGTCGACGCCCAGCGGTACGTCCCCGAGGTTGCCTGCGGGGGCGACGCCGATTGAATTGCCGTTGGGGTTGATGAGCGCGGCGCGCTGCTTGAGATAAGCCTTGTCGATCATGGTCGACACGCCATTGCCCGGCAGCGGGACGAAATCGGTGTCGGCGACGTACTTGTCGCGGTCCGCGTACGCCAGTCGTTCGGCATCCGAAATGAGATGCACACCCAGCACGCTGGGTATGCCGCCTTCGTTGGCCGGATTGGTTGGCGCATATTGCGAAAGGTTGAAGGTCTCAAGGATGCCCAACGACTGAGCGATGCCGATGCCCCCTGACGAAGGCGGGGCCATGGTGCAGACGTAATAGGCGTCGCGGTATGTGGCGCACACCGGATCGCGCTTCTTGGCCTGGTAGTTCTTGATGTCATCCACCGTCATGAGGCTGGGCGTGATCGGCGTGCGGGCGGCATCGTCCCCCACCGACTGGGCGGCCTTGGCCACGATGTCGGCGGCCAGTTGCCCGGTGTACAACGCGTCGGCCCCCTGGCTGGCGATCGTGCGAAGCGTCTGCGCGTAGGGTTCGTTCGTGGTGAACGTGCCGGTCGCTTTGGGCGTGCCGTCGGCGTTGAAGAACGCTGCCACGGCGTTGGCATCCAGACGCAGGCTGGCGGCGTTGCTGCTGATGGCGTCGCCAAGGCGGCCGGGGATTCTGTAGCCGTTGCTCGCCAGGTTGATGCCTTCGTTGAACAGGTCACGCCACGCGAGCTTGCCGTGCTCTTTGTGAGCCATATCGAGCATGCGCATGACGCCCGGGACGCCAATCGAGCGGCCGCTGCGCCGCGCATTGGGGACCGGCGCCGGCGACGAGGCGTCGGCCTGGTTCTGGCGCACGAGGTAGTAATTGTTGGCGGCCGCCGGCGCGGTTTCGCGGCCGTCGTAGGCCGTGACCTTCTTGCTGGCCGCGTCGTAGTACAGCATGAAGGCGCTGCCGGCGATGGTGCTCGACTGCGGCTCCACCAGGCCAAGCACCGCTTGCACGGCGATCGCGGCGTCTACCGCCGTGCCGCCGGATTTGAGCACTTCGCAGCCCGCTTTTACCGCCAGCGGCGTGTTCGCCACCACCATGTAGCTGTTCGAGTACTTGGCCTTGTAGCCCAGGCGATAGCCGGATGCCGCTTCCGGTGCGGCCGGGTCGCCGCTGAGACCGGAACCAACCACCACTGGAGTGCCCGTGCTGGAGAGTGCCGAGCAGCTTTGCGGATCGCTGTCCACAATGAGGCCGGCAGAAGCGGAATCGCCAGCCGTGTTGCCGTCGTCGTTACCGCACCCCAGGACGACCGCCGAAGCGGTCAATGAAACAAGTGCCCATCGCCAATTTCTGCGCTGCATCGCGATTCCCCTCTGTTGGGTTGGAAAGCTGATTGCCGGCAGACCTGTTGCAGGAAATATATGGTCGGAGTGTGTGTATCGCTGTAGGTGTATTCCATGTCTAGCAAATACCGCATGGCGCGATTGGAGATGCAGATCGGGGCGCTCTGACGGGCTGCGGCCGTGCGGGACAGTTCCAAGTGCGAGGTGTCGGCATTCAATGCCAGCGACATGCGAGCGGAGTGGCCATCCACATTGAGTTGCGACAGCAGAGTGGGTCCGGCGCGTGGCGGCGAGCTATGGATGCGTTCGCCCACGTGGCTTTGAGATGCCGGCTGCCATCCACTTAACTCGGCGAGCAGCGCCCGTTCTCTCTGTTGCGCTTGCAAGGTCTACATCGTCCCGGGCGGATGTTGGGGGGCTCTCGGTGCCAGGGCAGTAAACAGATAAGAAAAGGACGCGGCTTCAGTTGCTATTGCCCAGCCTGGCAAGCTCATCCGAAGCCAGTACGAGCACTCCTGCCGCCATCGGAACGGTTTTGATCAGCGACAGCGCCACCGCCCGCGCATGTACCGGGCGGTAGGTGCCGGGCAGGACGGGAGCAAGCAGCTTTGCGATCGGAATCGCGATCAGTTCCCCGATGCGCGTGGGTTGTTGCAGGCCGCTGCGGTAGTCCAGCAGAAGCGAGGGCTATGCAATCACCAGTGCTGCAAGATCCATAGCCTTGAGCGCGTCCTCCAGCTCGCCCTTCACGCGGTTGTAGAACACGGAGGATGTCGCGTTTGCCGCTGCGGCGCTGACCACCCCTATGCGGCGAGCACCGGCAGCGACGGCTGCCTGAGCCACAGCAAGATTGGCTTCAAGATCGACGGCGCGAAACGCCGCCTGGCTGCCGGCAACCTTGATGGTGGTGCCCAGCGCCAGATACACCTCGTCAGCCCTGGGGAGCGTTGGCAGACGGCCGAAATCCACGATGTGAACCTGCAACTTGGGATGGCTGACGTTCGGTGCCCGACGCCCCAGCGCATGCACCCGTCCTACATTCGGCTCGGCCAGCAAGGCCTGCAGTATCTGACCGCCCACCAAGCCTGTCGCACCCGCAAGAATGACTTCGCGTTGATCGGCAAGAGCCGTCATGGCACTTCTCCTCAGTTCACACGCATGGCATGACGGGCACTGTCAGGTGTCTGCCCCGTCAAGTCCTGGAATGCCCGATAGAACGAATTGGGTTCTGCAACGCCGAGCAGGAAGGCGATCCTTTCGTCCGACGCCAGGCTCATGGGTGCGAGAAGCTGTTGGTACCTGGCGGGGCGTTGCACCGCCTGCATGAAATTGGCACTGCACAAGGCGGCGAACAGTGGCGGATCGAACACCTCGGCCCGAGCCGCCGCGCGTCGGGGACTATAGACTTTCCGCGGCGATGACGAAATGCCGTCCATGCCGCCCGGCATGCGGATCGCGCCATGACACCAGACACGTCTTGTCCACAGCGCAGCGTGGAATATGCAATGCACCTTTAATTCGTTCCCTCCGGCCCGCTTCACCTCGTACAGTGGCCGTACCCCAATCAGACAGAGAGAACGAACATGAGCATCCAGGCGATCAATGTGCGCAACCAGTTCCGCGGCAAGGTCAAGGAGATCGTGCGCGGGGACGTGGTCAGCGAGGTCGATGTGGAGACGTCGTCGGGCATCGTCACGTCGGTGATCACGACGCGCTCGGTCGATGAGCTGGGCCTCAAGGTGGGGCGCGAGGTCGTGGCCCTGGTCAAGTCGACCGAGGTGTCCATCGCGACCCTCTGATGGCCGCCTGACGGAGCTGCACCATGTCCACTGTGCTCATCGTGCCCGGCCTTCACGGCAGCGGGCCACAACATTGGCAGAGCTGGTTCGAGTCGCAATTGCCGGGCGCGGTGCGCGTCGAGCAGAGCGATTGGGAAACGCCGTACCTGCCGCGTTGGGCAGGAGCCGTCCGGCGTGAGCTGGATCGTGCCAACGGCCATGTGTGGATCGTGGCGCATAGCTTTGGCTGTCTGGCCAGCGCGCATGCGGCGTGGGATTTCCGCGACCGCATCGCGGGCGTGATGTTCGTCGCGCCGGCAGACCCGGATAAATTCGGCGTGCGCGAAATGCTGCCCGACCAGCACCTCGGCTTTCCGAGCGTGGTGGTGGCAAGCACCAACGATCCGTGGGTGCGCCTGATGAAGGCGGCATACCTGGCCGAGCGCTGGGGCAGCCACTTCATCAATGTCGGCGCCGCCGGGCATATCAACATCGATTCAGGATTCGGGCCTTGGCCGGAAGGGCTACGCATTTTTGAGCAGCTTCGCCAGACGCAGTCGGATCTGCCGCTGGGGCGGCTGGATGCCGCCGGCAGCGCCGGCAAGTCCGTGCGCAAGAACGGCAACGCACCGCGACGCGGCGGTTTCAACTGGATGAGCTATTTGGGAGAGGCATCATGAGTTTGCGGCTTGGAGATACGGCGCCCGATTTCGAGCAGGACTCGTCGGAAGGCCGGATTCGCTTTCATGAATGGCTGGGCAATAGCTGGGGCGTGCTGTTTTCGCACCCAGCCGACTTTACGCCCGTGTGCACCACCGAGCTGGGGCTGACGGCCAAGCTCAAGGACAAGTTCGCCGAGCGCGGCGTGAAGGTGATCGCGCTGTCGGTCGACCCGGTCGAGTCGCACGTGAAGTGGATCGACGACATCAACGATACGCAGCGAACGACGGTGAACTTTCCCATCATCGCGGATGCGGACCGCAAGGTGTCGGAGCTGTACGACCTGATTCATCCGAACGCGAGCACGACGGCGACGGTGCGTTCGCTGTTCGTGATCGATCCGAACAAGAAGGTGCGCTTGGTCATCACCTACCCGGCCAGCACAGGACGCAATTTCGACGAGATCCTGCGCGTCATCGATTCACTGCAGCTCACCGACAAGCATTCGGTGGCAACACCGGGCAACTGGAAGCAGGGCGATGAAGTCGTCATCGTGCCGTCGCTGCAGGACCCGGACGAGATCAAGCGCCGTTTTCCGGCGGGCTATCGTGCGGAGCGTCCGTATCTGCGCCTGACGCCGCAGCCGAAGTAAGTCGCCGCGCATCCATGGCATTCGGGCCGCGTACTCGTCAGTGCGAGTCGCGGCCCGATGCGTTTTGTGTGCAGCCGTATGCTATTCGCCGAGGTCTTCGCCGTGTGCTTCGGGCTGCCACGTCACCGCGATCACGCGCAGCGTGACCGTCTTGCCGCTCGGCACGCGCCATTGGATGTTCTGGCCCGCGCGCAGCCCCAGCAGCGCGCTGCCGATCGGGGTGAGGATGGAGATGCGCGGCTTGTCCTGCTTGTCCGCGTCGCGCGGGAACGACAGCGTGGACTCGCTCTCGCCATCACCCCCTTCGATGGCGAAGCGCACCGTGGAATTCATCGTCACGAGATCGCTCGGCGCGGCACGCGGGTCGATGATGTCGGCACGGTCGATCTCTTCCGACAGGGCGGCGCCATTCGGCGCATTGCGGCCAGCCGGCGAATCCAACAACGCGCGCAGGCGGTCGTAATCGAAGCTGGTCAGGGTGATGGCGGTTTTCATGCGGTTCTCCTCCGGCGGTGACTCAAAAGAAAAGGGGCTGTTGCCAGCCCCTTTTCCTGAGTGATGCCTGGCTGGCTTATTTGACGCGGTTGCGGTACTCGTCGGTGCGGGTGTCGATTTCGATCTTGTCACCGATTTCGACGAAGGCCGGAACCGGCAGTTCGAAGCCGGTGGCGAGCTTGGCGGGTTTCATGACCTTGCCCGAAGTGTCGCCCTTGACGGCCGGTTCGGTGTAGACCACTTCACGCACGACCGAGGTCGGCAGTTCGACCGAGATGGCCTTCTCGTTGTAGAACACCACTTCGCATTGCAGGCCGTCTTCCAGGTACTTGAGTGCGTCGGTCATGTTTTCCGACTCGATCTCGAACTGGTTGTAGTCGGCGTCCATGAAGACATACATCGGATCGGCGAAGTAAGAGTAGGTCACTTCCTTGCGATCGAGCTGAACGACTTCGAACTTGTCGTCGGCCTTGTAGACCGACTCCGACGGCGCGCCGGTGAGCAGGTTCTTCAGCTTCATCTTGACGACGGCGGCGTTGCGGCCGGACTTGTTATATTCGGACTTTTGCACGACCAGAGCGTCGTTGCCGACCATGATCACGTTGCCGGAGCGCAATTCTTGAGCAGTTTTCATTGATACACCTAGCGGGTTTCGGCTCCCGCTTAAGGGGGCCTGACGGGTTTTATAACTGGTTGAAACCAAACCCATTATTCTACCAAGCTCTTGCAAAAAAGCGCTAGGTGGCCCGCGAGGTCACCTTGTTTTGCGCGCGCTTCGGCCCATTGGTCGGCATGCGCACGCAAGGCCGGCAGCGCCAGGTCGAGCGCGGCCCAGGCCTTGCCGATGCTTTCTGGCGCTTCGTTCCAGGCGATCCAGGCGTCTTGCAGCGCTGCGCAGGCGTCGGTTGCGAGGCCTTCGCCATAGACCTCCAGAAAGGCGTGGAGCTTTTCCATGTGGGCGTTCTCGTCCTGCCGATAGATGTGCCAGACGAATGGGCGGCGGGCCCATTGCGCGCGGACGAAGGAGTCCTCTCCGCGCACGAAATTCAGATCGCTCATCCACAGGAGCCGGTCGTAATCCTCCTGCGACATGAACGGCAATACGCTGAGGCGCAACGCGCCCGCGTCGATGACGTCGCCCGGCGCCAGCGAGTCTCGACCGCTCCATGCCGCGACGGCGGGCAGTGGCCGTCCGGCCGGAACCGCGCAATGCACCGCCTGCTTGCCTGCTGCCCACGCGTCGAGCAAGCCGGGCAGGGCAGGGTTTTCGTAGCTGAAGAGCGATACGCGCAGCGCTCCGCTATGCGGGGGCGCGACGCCCATGCGCGACCACCAGTCGGTTTGGCCGGCGAGGTCGTCCAGCCACGCCGTTCGGCGCGCATCGAGCCAGTTTTCTTTGATGAGTCCGCCGGTTCCCGCCCGCACGCCGGGGAAGAAGAAGTGCTTGCGCAATCCGAGTTGCGGATGCGTCGACGCCAGTCCGTGACACCCGGTCACCCAGTCTTCGGCCGACAGGTATTCCAGGTTGATCCACACCGGCCGCTTTGCGCGTCGCGCCATGCTGGCGAGATAGGCGGCCGGCAGTTCGCACGCGAATGCCTCGATGACCACGTCTGCGGGCTCCGCCGAGGCGGCCGATTGCGGCGTCCAGTGGCGGACGTCGACGCCGTCGAGCATCTGCTGCGGGACATCCCGCGCGGCGGGTGCGATGCTGCGCAGCGCGCTCAGATCATCTACCCACAGCCGCAGAGGGACGCCGTGCTCGTTCGCCAGCTGGCGCGCGAGTCGCCAGCACACGCCGACATCGCCAAAGTTATCGACGACCGTGCAGAACAGGTCCCAGGTCGGTACGGTCGGCGTCACTCGGATTCACCGTCAGTCGTCAGCAGATGTCGGACGTGTGCCTGTATGTCGGCGGGCCAGGCGGCGATGTGGGCGAAAACCCCTTCGATGTCGCCGCGGTAGAGCGCGCGCGTGGCCTCTTCGTATCCGGCACGGTCGCCACCCATCACCATCATGAAACGGTCGGCCGCCTCCTGCGCCAATCGGTGGCGCGTCTGGTCGTCCGCCTTGCGGGCCTGGTCGACGAGCCGCCGCAGCGTCACCGACGCGCCGCCCTGTTGCGCGCCGAGCCAATCCCAGTGGCGGGGCAGCAAGGTGACCTCGCGCGCGACCACCCCCAGGCGCGGACGACCCGGCGCGCGCCGCGACCCTTCGGCTGCGTCGTCCGATGCCGCCGAAGGCATCTCGCGCAGGTCGATGTCGCGCTGACGCCCGCTTTCGTCGAAGACAAGAAGCGCACGGTCGGGAAACGATTCGAGCGCACGACGGGCGGCCACGGTCACCTGGGGCAGGCTGCCGCTGGCAAGACGGGTGTCGCCAAGGAAAGCGACGTATTCGTTGGAAGACATGGGTGCTCCGGTATGTGAACTGGCTGCATTATTGTCCGGGTAAAAATCGTCGTCAATATATCCGGGTAAAATATTTTGCCGAAGTAAATCGTTAAAGTTGTATGACAACTGGCGTACAATGTGCCGATGTCGTCCCGCATCAATCCGCAGATCTTTTCCCTCATTGCTGTTTCGCTCCTCGCCCACGTGACCATGTCCGGCGGCCGGGTGACGGCATCCCTGTACGCCTTGCAGCACGGCGGCTCGGAGGCCCTCGCCGGCGTGGCATACAGTCTTTACAACCTGCTCCCCGCGTTCCTTTCGCTCGCCTGCGGACGGTGGGTGGACCGCGTCGGGCCGCGTCGAGTGATGCGCATCAGCCTTGTGCTGATGATTGCCGGGCTGGCGCTGCCGGCGATGTGGGATTCGATCTATGCCGTGTTCGGGACGGCAATTCTCAGCGGCTTGGGTTTTTCCAATTACATGCTGGCCGCGCACGTCGCCGTCGGCCTGATGCCGTTCGAGCGGGAAAGCGACCGTGTCGGCATGTTCGGCTGGCTGCAGATGGGCAATTCGGTGTCCGCTGTGGTGGGGCCTTCGATCACCGGTTTGATGATCGACTTCCGGGGCTTCGGCGCGGCCTTCGGCATGCTGGCGGCGATCGTCGCCGCCAGTCTTGCGTGTTCGTTCCGGGTCCGTCTGCCCTCTACCGGACGCGTCCGCCCTGCCGCGGAGGCTGGCGACAATCTTATGGCGCTGGTGTGGCGCGACCCGCAACTGCTGCGCGTGTATGCCGTCGCCATGACGATCTCGCTGTCGTGGGACGGCTTCGTTTTCATGGCGCCGGTGCTGGGGCATGCGCGCGGCTACACCGCGACCGAAGTCGGCATGGTGTTGTCGGCATTCGCATGCGGGACGTTCTCGGTCCGTGCGCTGTTGCCATGGTTGTCACGCGTGCTGTCGGAGTGGCGCATGCTGGCGCTGGCCTTCACCGTGTCGGCGTGCGTCTTCATCAGCCTGCCTTTCGTGCATGTCGGCTGGCTGCATGCGCTCATGGGGTTCATCTTCGGGCTGGCGGCGGGCGGGGGGCACCCCAATATCGTCAGCCTGATCTATCGCTATGTGCCGCAGGGCCGGGTGGGCGAGGGGATCGGCCTGCGCTCGCTGGCCGGCAATCTCACAGGCCTGGTCGGCCCGTCGGTGTTCGGCGCGATCTCCGCCGTGTTTGGCGTCGTGCCGGTGTTCCTGCTGGTTGGTGGCGTGATGGGCGCCTCGAGCTGGCAGGCGCGACGTGGCGCCCGCCTGGCGACGGCCGTGTGATCAGGCGGCCAACGCCTTATCGAGACTGGCGTCCAGTTCGGCCAGCGCCGACCGGAGTTCGCCAAAGGCTTGCAGTGCGCGCGGCGCATCCTGATCGCGGCAGGCTTCTTCGACGGCCCGGCACGGGTCGATGCAGCTTTCGGCGGCGAGCAGCCGAAGGGGGCCGATGATCTTGTGGGCCAGCTTGCCGGCTTCGGACAGATCGTTGGCCGCAATGGCTGCTTCAATTGCCGGCAGATCGACGCGATTGGATTCGCGAATGGCGGTCACGAACTGGCGTGCTGCTTCGTGCTGCCCACCGAATACGGCCTGCAGGGCGCCGATCGCCGGGTGCTCCGCCGTGGCGCCGGCCTTGGCGTTGCGGGCTGTCGGCGCCAGGATTTCACCCCATTGGTCCAGCCCGACCGGCTTGGACAGACAGGCGTCCATGCCGGCCGCGCGCGCTTCGGCGAGCACTTCTTCCTGCGGGCTGGCAGTGAGTCCGATGATGCGTCCCGGCGTGCGTTCTTCTTCCTGTTCGATGGCTCGGATACGACGGGTGAGCACATCGCCGCTCATACCGGGCATGAAGAAATCGGTGATGACGACGGAATAGTCGCCTTCGCGCCAGAGATCGAGCGCGTCGATGCCGTCATTGGCTTCATCGACCTCGCAACCGAAATACTCCATCTGGCTGCGCAATACGATGCGGTTGGCCGGGTGGTCGTCGACAATCAGTACGCGTACGCCGGCCAGGTCGACAGCGTCGTCGTTGGCTTCCTGACCGGTTTCTTCCTGCGCGCACGCGACGCCAAGCCGCAGCGAAAAACTGACCGTCGTCCCCTTGCCGGGCGTGCTGTCCATGCGGATGTCGCCGCCCATCTTGTGGACGAGCCGCTGGCAGATCGACAGGCCGAGCCCGGTTCCGCCGGTCCGTCCAGGAATGGGCGCCGCCTGGGTAAACGGCTGGAACAGGCGTTCGCGATCTTCCGCCGATATGCCGACGCCCGTGTCGATGACTTCCGCATCGAGGATGATCGCCTGGCCCGATTGCCGCGCCGAATAGCGGAAAACGACGCTTCCGCGATCGGTGAACTTGATCGCGTTCGACAGCAGGTTGCTGACGATCTGCCGCACGCGCAGCGGGTCGCAATTGGCCCACACGGCGCCCGGCGTGTCGGTTTCGACGCGCAGCGTGATCCGCTTCTGGCGGGCCAGGCCGTTGAAGGTCTTCACCACGGTCTGCATCAGCGCGGCGATGTCGACCGGCTGCTCCACGAGCTGCAGCTTGCCCGCCTCGATCTTCGACATGTCGAGAATGTCATCGATCAGCCCGAGCAGGCTGCGCGCCGCGTCTCGCGAAATGGTCAGCGCTTCGTGCGTGGGCGGCGACAGGCGCTGGCGCCGCAACTGCAATTCCAGCAGGCCGATGATGGCGTTCATCGGCGTGCGGATTTCGTGACTCATCGTAGCGAGGAACTTCGACTTTGCCCGGTCGGCTGATTCGGCGGCTTCCTTCGCGTGCACAAGCGCGTTTTCGAGCGCGGCGCGGTCGGTAATGTCGAGCCAGCCGCCGACGAACCATTGCCTGCCGTCGCGACCCGGTAGCGGGGCGAGCCAGTAATACAGGCGTCGCTCTTCGCCGTGGAAGTTGGCGGTCACCTCGGTCCTTGCCGGGCGGCCCGTCTCGCGAACCTGGTCGTAGACGCTGCGGTAGCGCTGGTAGTTGGCGTCGTCCATGTTGTGACGCGCCGTAATGTCCGGGCCCGCGTTCTGGACGTCCGGCCACTTATGGCCTGTGGCCTCGCAGAAGGCCGTGTTGACGGTGACCAGCTTGAGGTCGGCATCGCGCACGAATATCGGCAGCGGCACGCCATCGAGCAGCGTTGTCTGGAAGGCCAGTTCCGAGCTCAGACGTCGTTCGGCTTCGGCACGGCGGCGGACCTGGCGGCGCAGCGAGTAGCTCCATGCCGCGAACAGGCCGACGATGGCCAGCATGGCGCAGGCGGCGTAGATGAGTTCCTTGCGATAGCGATGCTGACCGGCGTCCGGAGTGGGGACGAAATACCAGCGGCGGCGCAGCGTTTCGAGTTCGCCCGGCGTGAGGCTGATGATCACCTTGTTGATGATGCTGAGCAGTTCCGGATTGTCGGGGCGCACTGCCATGCCGATCGGGCGGGGCACTTCGCTGATCGTTCCTGTGATGCTCAGCGTGTCCGGGTGATAGCGGCTGATGATGTATTGCGCAATGGCGATGTCCGCCACGGTGGCGTCTGCCTGGCCGTTGGCCACCATGGTGAAGGAGGCGTCCGTGTTGTCAGCCGTGCGCATGCTGGATGTGCCCACGTGCGATTCGACCTGCGACCAGAAGGGAGAGCCCGGTACCAATGCCACAGACTGCCCGGGCAATTGCGACGGCCCCCTGATGCGCGAGCCGTTCTTGCGCGTGACGATGACCGCCAGGCCGTTTCCGTAGGGCCGGCTGAATGCCATGAAGGCGCGGCGCTCGGGAGTCTGCACGGCTGCGGGGAGGATGTCGACCCGCCCGTTCACGAGCTTGTTCAGGCCACTCGTGGAGGTCGAATGGACCTCCGGCGCGAACTGCAGCCCGGTACGCTCCGAGACGATGCCGAGCATGTCGATGGCCATGCCGGAAAGCGAGCCGGACTCGTTGCGGAACATGTAGGGCGGCGCGTCGGCGAAGGAGGAGTAGCGCACGACGGGGTGTGTGCGGATCCATTCGGATTCGGCCTGCGTGAGCTGTATCTGCTGCGACAGGGCGAGATGATTGACGCTCTCCCAGCGCGAGCGGATTTCGAGCTGGAACGTGGACGGCAGGTGCTCGAGCGCCTGATTGATCAGCCCCAGCAGAATCTGCTGGTCGTCCCGCGTGGCGAAGTAATAGCCGTCTTCGTCGAAGGCCGCAAAATTGGTGATCTTCAGGTTGAGCAGATGCAACTGCTCGATGAGATAGTTCGCCTCGCCCATGTTGCCGATGAAGGCATCGGTCTCCCCGAACGCCACGGCCTGCAGCGCTTCGAGCGAATTGCGGCGCGGGTCGGGGCGCCAGTCCGGATAGTAGCGGCGCAGCCGGGCGACCTGGACGTGCTCTGGCACATACGCGAGCGATTTATTGGGGGATGCGGCCTCGCCGTCGGCGACGCGTGTGACGAGCACCATCTTGTTCGGCATGTACTCGTGGCTGTACGCCAGTTGCCGGTTCTCGATGCCGGAGCGCACCACGGTGGTCGTGACGATATCGATGAGGCCGCGTCGCGCGGCATCCTTCATGTCGGCCCGCGACGCGAACGTGCGCCATTCCAGGTCGACGTTGAGTACCGATGCAATCGCCTGCAGGTAGTCGACCGAGATGCCGTAGAACTGATCGTTCTCGGCCATGTCGTACGGCGGCAGGTCGTTGGGAACGATGCCCGCCACCAGGCGCCAGTTCTTGCTGGCAAGGTATGCGCGTTCGGCGGGGCTTGTGGCGAGACGGGACGTATCCACCACCAGGTGCGGAGGCGGTTCGCCTGAAGGCGCGTCGTCGCGGCTTGGCGCGCTCATGCCGGACATCGGCACGCAAGCCAGCGCGAGCGCAAGCATCCGGGCGAGCCAGGCCCGCCAGGGCCTGCCCGAAGCTGATACCAACGAGAAGGTCATGACGGCGAACCTACGATATGCCGTACCGCGGCCAGCCGTCAGTCGACGAGGTGGTTGGTCTTGGCGAAGGTAACGAGATCCGCGACGCTGGACAGGTGCAGCTTTTCCAGGATGCGCATCTTGTAGGTGCTGATGGTCTTCTGGCTCAGGCAGAGCTTGTCTGCGAGGTCCTTGTTGCTGTCGCCGACGGCCAGACCCAGCAGCACGGTCATTTCGCGTACCGACAGCTTGCTCAGCAGGTCGGGGTCGCCATTGCCGGACGAGCCCACGTGCAGCACCGGGAAGCAGTTGAAGCCGGACGTCACCACCGTCGCCGCGTGAAGAATGTCGGAGATGTCCTTGGTCTTGTTGACGAAACCATTGCCGCCGGCCTGCATCACCTTGACCGCGTACAGACGTTCGTCGCGGGCCGACAGGACCAGTACGCGCACCGCGCTGTTGTACGACTTGATGCGATGGATGAGTTCGAGACCATCGATGTCGGGCAGGCTCAGGTCGACCACCACCAGATCGGGAGCGAACTTGCGGACCTTGTCGAGACCTTCGACGCCTTCGCCGGCCTCCGCCACGACGGACAGCGTGCCCTGGCTCTCCAGGATGCTCCGGATGGCGACCCGCACAGCCGGATGGTCGTCGATCAGGACGACTGACTTCACTCGCGCGTTGCTTGCATCGTTCTCTGCATCGGGCATCGCTCCTCCGCCCAGCTGGGAGAGGATGGAAATCTGTTGCTTGGGTGGCGAGCTCATAAAAATATCCTGAATGAAATGGAGCCTTGCCTTTCAGCAGGCGTCTTGCTGTTATCTCGAATCGTTCTCGTCCGGAATTCCGTTCGCTTTGTCATCGTCTGGAACTTCCCAAATGAAGGATATTCGTCGATTAGGATGACGGCGATTTCTGACGTAGGTCGGATTGTTTAGTTGTTTTAATGAAAACGCTATATTCCAGACGGCCTTGATTGTTAATAATCAATAACTTAAATGAAAGCGACGTTTTGTCAGATTGTCCCTGGTTTTTAACGGCAAAAAACTTGTTTCTGTAATCAGAACTATCTGATTAACGTGCAAGAAATAGATTATGTCCGACGATGCTGCGGAATCTTTGTATAGGAATCACGCCGCCAAATACCGATGATCGTCGGCTTGCGTATCCGAGACTACTGAAATCACGTCCTGCGATGCTGTAAGCGAGCTTGCCGGAATGTTCGACAATTGCCGGTCATGCGGGAAATATTCCGACCCCGCCCTGCCGTCCGTTGTTTGCTCCAACGCAAAGGTGACATTCTCCTCATCTACGTGGCATGCTCAGCCCCTTGCGATGCGCCCAACTCCCGGCGGCCCGTCCGGACCCTGCTGCCGGCCCTGATCGAAAAACAACGTGGAGGATGTCATGAGCTCCGAGAGCCAAGGCAAGACGTACACGAGCGCGCTCACCGCGCTGACGGTGCTGTTTTTCATGTGGGGGCTGATCACCTCCCTCAACGACATCCTGGTGCCGCACCTCAAGGCACTGTTCACGCTGAACTACTTCCAGGCGATGCTGGTGCAGTTCTGCTTCTTTGCAGCCTATTTCGTCATGTCGCTGCCGGCCGGCTACTTCATCGAGCGACTGGGCTACAAGGCGGGGATCATCATCGGTCTGATCATGGCCGGCGTCGGGTGCCTGATGTTCTACCCGGCCGCGGGCATGAAGTCGTACCCATTCTTCCTTGCCGCACTGTTCATTCTGGCTTGCGGCATCGCCATCCTCCAGGTCGCGGCCAATCCCTACGTGACCGCGCTGGGCGCGCCGGAAACCGCGTCCAGCCGGCTCAATCTGACGCAGGCGTTCAACTCGCTGGGCACGACACTCGGACCCATGCTGGGGGCAGCGCTGATTCTCTCCGTCGCCGTGAAGAGTGCCGCCGAACTGCAGGCGCTCACTCCCGAACAACTGGCGGCGTACGAACAGGCCCAGGTGTCGTCGGTACAGGTGCCGTACCTTGGACTGGCTGCGGTGCTGATCGCAATCGCGATCTTCGTCGCGCTGTACAAACTGCCGCGGGTGGAAGAAACCCAGCAGGATGAGCAGCACGCCGTGTTGCCGCAGCGGCACAGCGTATGGGCCTATCCGCACCTGTTGCTCGGCGCCGTGGCGATCTTTGCGTACGTGGGCGCCGAGGTCGCCATCGGCAGCCTGATGGTCAGCCTGCTGGGCCTGCCCGACGTGGCGGCCATGCCGGCGGAGCAGGCCGGCAAATACCTGTCGATCTACTGGGGACTGGCGATGGTGGGCCGTTTCATCGGCAGCGCGCTGATGCGCAGTATCCGCCCGAGCCGTTTGCTGACCTTCAACGCCATCGTGAATATCGTGCTGATCGTCTCGGCGATGAGCATGGGCGGGAAGGCGGCGATGTGGGGCATGCTGACCATCGGGCTGTTCAACTCGATCATGTTCCCGACCATCTTCTCGCTTGCGCTGGTGGGCCTCGGTCGCTTTACCAGCGAAGGCTCCGGCATGCTGTGCATGGCCATCGTCGGCGGTGCGATCATCCCGCTCGTGCAGGGGTTTTCCGCCGACCACACAGGACTGCTGGCGTCGTTCTTCGTGCCGGTCATCTGCTACGCGTACATCGTGTTCTACGGCTGGAGAGGGCATCGGCCTCGCTGAGCGTACGGCGTACGCGAGCATCTGCCTCGTTGCGATCTACCAAGGAACGGCCCTGCGGGGCCGTTCTCTTTTGCGGCGGCGCCTAGGGTCCCCTCCACGAGCATGTATCGATCGCGAAACATCTACCCCATGGGGCAATGCATAAAAAATGTCCGTGCTTTCAGTGTGTTGATTCTCTTCGCGGCCAAATGGCGGAAAAGCCTGCCCGGAGGGCTGTATCGCCGCTGATACACCTTCGTGTCGTTCTTCGTGCCTTCTTCAGCCTGGTGAAGAATTTTCTCTGCAAATTCAATGGCTTGAATTGCCGGCATGCAAGTTGCCTTAGAGGGCAAACCAAGCATGGCGTGGGGCCAGGTCTTGGCTTTTTGCGGAGAACAGCGATGAAAAGAACCCTGATGTACAGCGCAATCGCGCTCGCCTTCGGCTTCGCCAGTCAGGCCTGGGCGGACGTCTCCAATGATGTGGGCAGGCGCAGCGGTGGGGGCAACACCCTGAATGCAACAGACAGCAGCCAGCACAACCCTTCGGACCAGAACAACGACAAGAGCACCGGTGACAATCGCAACAACGAAGGCTATTCGGCTGCTTGGGGCCAGGGGACGGCTTCGGCGGCGACGAATTCCACCGCCACCTCGGCCATCACTGACTCCTTCAAGCAGACCTCGGTGGTCGCCGTCTCCAAACTCGAAGGCACCGTCTCGCACATTCGCGTGAACGGCCTGGGCAACACCGCCTTCAACGTGGGTAGCGCAGCGGGCGGTGCCAGCGGCACGGCCAACGGCGGCGACGGCGGACGGGCCTCCGGCGGCGACGCCAGGGGCGCCAATGGCGATCGTGGTGGCACTGCGGTAGGCGCCAACGGCGGTACGGGTGCGGCTGGTGCAACGGCGCGTTCGGGCAGCGCGGACAGCGGCTCCGCACGTGGTGCAGTGGGCGGCGACGGCGGTGATGCCGTCGGCGCGCTGGCGGGCGGCAGCGGCTCGGCCCGGTCCAGTGGTGGCGACGCGGGCGCCGGCGCGGTGGCCGTGGGCGGCGATGCGCGCTCCTCCGGCGGCAGCACGTCGGGCAGAGGCGGCTCAGCCGGTGCCGGCGGCATTGCGGCTGCAGGCGGCGGCCGGGGCTCGGGCGGTGACTCCGGCGCCGGGGCGGTAGGCGGCTCGGGCGCTTCGGGCGCAGGGTCGCTGGGCGGCCTGAGCGCGAGCGGCGCGGGTGGCGGCCGTGGCGGCGATTCTTCAGGCGGCGCACGTGGTGCCGGCAATGACTCCGTCGCCAACACGGGCGGCGCAGGTGGCAGCCCGACCAGTACCAGTGGCGCAGGCGGAGCCGCCACGGCGACTTCCACTTCCGGCAGCAACACGCAGTCGCCCTCGTCGACCGGCGGCAGCACCGCCAACACGGGCGGCACGGCGACCGGTGGCGCAACGACGGCTGACGGCGGCGCGGTGACCGGCACGGGCGGCAACCCGACATCCACCGGCGGCGCAGCCACCACCGGCGCGACGTCGGCGGCGGGCGGCGGTGCCAACAGCACTTCCGGCAACGGCGGCACGGCCACCAACACCGCAGCGGCGGGCGGCAACGGCGGCACGGCAACTTCCGGCGCAGCGACCAGTGGCAGCGCCACAGCAGGGTCCGGCGGCTCCGGCGGTGCAGGTGGCGGCAATACGGCCGGCAACGGCGGTGCTGGCGGCACCAACACGGCGGGCGACGCCACTGGCGGTACGGGCGGGGCCGCGACCAGCGGCACGGGCGGCAACGGCGGCACCATCACGGTGGATGCCGGCGTGTTCAACCTGTCCAACACCGTTACGGGCAGCTTCTCGAACAGCGCTGGTATCACGCTGAGCAGCCAGAACACCGGCATCGGCGCCCTCGTTCAGCAAAGTGTGACGGTGCAAGGCAACGTCTATCCCCGCTGAGCACATGGTTGGGTAATACGGACTGCGGGGCGCGATGCGCCTCGTAGTCCGGCAGATAACCGAGGAGACCCACCATGAAATCCACCTTGTCGATGCTGGCGTTGGCCCTGGCGCTGGTGATTCTGTTGGGCGGCGCCAACTCGGCACGCGCCGACGGCGACGGCACAGGAGGGCGGACGGCGTCCCTGCCTTTTGCGGCCAAGGCCATGGACGACTCGATGCTCGAAACGCAGCGCGGAGGGGCGGACCATACGCTGAGCGACATCCGGTCGTATGGCAGCGTGGCCGACGTGACCACCGTTGACGCCGTCACCGGCTACAACGTCGTGCGCGAGGGCTCGGTCACGGGCAACGCCGGCATGCCGCTGCTGATCCAGAACAGCGGGAACGGCGTGTTGATCCAGAACGCCGTCATTCTCAACGTACAGGTGCAATGAGCGCATCGTGAGATACGCCGTCATCCTGATTCTGTGTGCGCTTGGCGCCGTCCCGCCGGCATGGGGCGGCGACGTTGTCGTGGAGGTGGCGGGCGGCAGCTATTCGCTGCACCTCACCAGCATCAAGGAAATGCGCTTCGCTTCGACGATGCGCCAGCAATATGACTTCAGTTGCGGGTCGGCCGCCGTGGCGACTTTGCTGACTTACCAGTACGGCTCGCCGGTGACCGAGGCGGCCGTCTTTACCCGCATGTTCGCGCAGGGCAACCGCGCCAAGATCCAGCGCGAAGGTTTCTCGATGCTCGACATGAAACGCTACCTCGACGCATCGGGCTTCGGCAGCGACGGGCTGGAGATCACGCTCGACCAGCTCGCCTCGGCCAAAGTGCCGGCCATCGCGCTGGTCAAGGAAGAGGGCTACATGCACTTCGTCGTCATCAAGGGCGTGCGCGACGGTCGCGTTCTTCTGGGCGATCCCGCGCTCGGCACCCGCGTGATGTCGCGCGAAAAGTTCGAAACCCTGTGGACCAACGGCATCCTGCTGGTGGTGACCGTGCGCACACAGGAGGCCGTGTTCAACAACGAGCGCGACTGGCGGATACGTCCCGTGGCGCCATTGCAGCGCGTGTTCGATCTGACCGGGCTGGATACTCAACTGGTCCGTCGCGGACCAATGGATTACTGATGCCATGACACACGGTGCTGCGCGCCTCTCGCGAATGTGCCTGCTGGCAGCATCCGTGGCGGCGTGGCCCGTCATGGGCCTGGCTGATGGCGACGTGCCCACGCTCACGCCCATGCAGCCGATCTTCGCCAGCGCGCGCCGGCTCAGCGATGATGCGCTCGATGACATGCGCGGGGGCTTCGAAGCGCCCGGCGGCCTGTCGGTGTCGTTCGGCATCGAGCGGGTGGTGTACGTCAACGGCGAACTGGCCAGCGTCACCACGCTCAACGTTGGCGATCTGGCGTCGGCGACTGCGGGCATCGCCCCGATCGTGACGACCAACGCTTCGGGCTCTGCGGTCATTGTGCAGAACGGCGCGGGCAACTTTGTCGACATCGGCGCGCTGTCCGGCAATAACGGCTATGCCACGATCATTCAGAACTCGCTGGATGGACAGAACCTGCAGACGGTCACCACCATCGACGCCCGCGTCAACGCCATGCAACTGTTGCGTGGCGAGTTGCTCACCCGATCGGTGGCAGACGCCATCGTCAATTCCCTGCACTGATCCGTCCCCGCTTCGGCGTTCGGCGCGCGTGTCATATCAGCGTCACCGCAGCTTAATATTCGTTGCCTAGCATTCCCCGTTGCATTCACCGCGACGGACTCCGCTCTAGAGAGTCCTAGCCATGCTCAATGGGGAAACAGAATGACGCAACAACACGACCAATCGCGCCGCCGCGCGCTCAAGTTCCTTTCCGGCGCATCGATCCTGCCGCTGGCCACCGTCGGCAACGCCGCCTGGCTGCTGTCCGCCTGCGGCAGCGACGATAACAACAACGGCGACAGCGTTGCCAGTTCGAGCAGTTCCAGCAAGGCCACTGTCAGTTCGGTGAGCTTCGCTTCGATGGCCGCGCCCGCGCTGGCCAACGCCGCCGCCATGGCGACGACCACCGTCGGCTCCAAGATGGTCGTCAAGTACAGCGACGGCACCACGCAGCCGTACGATCTGCACTACGAAACCTTCTTCATCACCGGCGACATGGTGTCCAACGGCGCTGGCGGCACGATCCTCGCTGGCGGTTACGTCGACATCAACAACAAGCCGATCATCGACGCCACCTACACGGGCGGGCGTCAATTCTTCTCCGACTCGCCGGACGGCATGTCGTTGCTGACGCTGGCCAACGCCAGCGTGGCGGGCGTCAAGGGCAACACGGTTTTCGCCGTCGTGCAGTTCGAGTACACCTCGCGAAACGCCAAGGGCGACTCGGTCTACGGCATGCTGCCCTCGCCGATCGCCGTGCTCACGCTCGACCAGGACAAGACCACCGGCAAGCTCTCGCTGGTCAAGTACCACAACGTCGACACCAGCGGCGCCCATGGCCTGTGGATCACCTGCGGCGCCAGCCTGTCGCCGTGGAATACCCACCTGTCGAGCGAGGAGTACTACCCGGATGCGCTGACGGCCGCGACCAACGCGCAACTGCAGGCCTACAGCACGAACCTCTACGGCGACGCCACCAAGGCCAATCCGTACCACTACGGTCATCTGCCGGAGGTCACCGTCAATGCCGACGGCACGGGCTCGATCAAGAAGCACTACTGCATGGGCCGCATTTCGCACGAACTCATCCAGGTCATGCCGGATGAGCGCACTGCGCTGATGGGCGACGACCAGAGCAACGGCGGTCTGTTCATGTTCGTTGCCGACAAGGCGCGCGATCTGTCGTCCGGCACGCTGTACGTTGCCAAGTGGACGCAGAAGACCACCGCCAACGGCGGCAGCGCGGACCTCTCATGGATCAAGCTCGGTTCGGCCACCAGCGCCGAAATCGAAGCGCTGGCCAACACGCTCAAGATCGGCAACATCGTCGATGTCAAGACGGCCGACCCGGCCGACGCCACCTACACCAAGATCCCGTTCGGCGGCAAAAGCAACTGGGTCAAGTTCGTCGCGGGGCAAGAGAAGGCGGCCGCTTTCCTCGAAACCCACCGCTACGCAGCGTTCAAGGGCGGCAGCCTGGGCTTTACCAAGATGGAAGGCACGACCGTCAACATCAAGGACAAGGTCGCCTACAGTGCGATCAGCGCCATTGGCACGCAGATGAAGGACGGCTCGGGGGGCGTGTCGATCACCGGGCCGTCGGCCGGCGCGGTGTACGCGCTCAACCTCAAGGGCGGCCAGAAGGACGATACGGGCACAGCCATCAATAGCGAATGGGTGCCAGTCGACATGGCCGCCTACCTGATCGCCGAAGACCTTTCCACGGCCGACGCGTTGGGCAACCTTGCCAACCCGGACAAGATCGCCAACCCCGACAACCTCAAGTTCTCGGAAAAGCTGCGCACATTGTTCATCGGTGAAGATAGCAGCACGCACGTCAATAATTTCTTGTGGGCGTACAACGTCGACACCAAGGAGCTGACGCGCCTGCTGTCGTGCCCGTCGGGCGCCGAATCGACCGGCCTGCACGCGGTCGATCAAGTCAATGGCTTCACGTACATCATGAGCAACTTCCAGCACCCGGGCGACTGGGAACTGACCAAGGATTCGGCGGGCAACGTCATCGGCGGCCTGCATTTCAAGGTCTACACCACGCTGGACCCGCTGATCCGTGCCAACTACAAGGATCGCTACGGCGCCGCCGTGGGCTATCTGACCGGTATGCCGACGCTGGCGTAACACCGCGGCAGCATGAAGGGGGCAGACGGGCGCTTCGGCGCCCGTTTTCTTTCGCGCTGCAAGGTGCGTTCCGTCATGCGACGCGCCAACATGGACGCTTGCCTTCATGAGGATCGACCGTGAGCTGGTCATGCATGACGCTTGGCGATGGCGTCGAAGCACTGCTTCCTTTGCGCGCGCTGCAAAGCGAATTCGAAGTACGTTGGCGCGAGGCCGGCCGACCCGCCGGGGCGACGCTATACGTACTGCACGCACAGGCGGGCCTGCATTGCCAGGTGACGGCGTATTTCTCTCCGGCCGCCCGCGATATTGCATCGGCGCTGGACGCCACGCCATGCGCGACGCCGCCTGACCTGGATCGGCTGGAACGACTTGCCGGCGCCTAGGCGGCTATAGCTGCACTTCCGTTATCAACGCCGCATGGTCGGATAGATGCGACCACGGGCGCGACGCCAGTACGCGCGAACCGCGCGTCTTGACGTTGCGAACGTAAATGCGGTCCAGCGGTAGCAGTGGGCGGCGTGAAGGGAACGTGCGCGCCGGGCGCCCATGCGCTTCATCGAACACTTCGCGCAGACCGCCCA